>JAGXKM010000011.1 GCA_018335275.1 Anaerolineales bacterium
TACTTTCTTCGTCATACTCATTAATCCAACTTACAGGGACAACTTTTTTTTCAACTAATAGTACACCCTCTGAAATGATTAGATGTGTTGCGTTGTCTGTTTGATGATCAAGGATCAACCTTTCCACATCCCCTATATGATGACCCTTTAATGTGACCACTTTTGCCCCTTCTTGGATTGGTTGGACATCATGCGGTATATTCTTGATTTCTTTCTTTGCCACCCTGATCTCATGTTCCTCTTTTATATGCGGTCCAACAGGGTACGGTCCAACAGGGGGATATGTAATCAGAATGGGAGGACTCCCAAAAACAGGTTGTCTTTCTTTCTCATCTCGAATTTCGACGAACTGTTCCTCTTTATAATCCGGCAATGAATCTAAGGATTGATCCATTGGATAAAGTTTCACCCTCTCTTCATTTGCGTCTTCCACAAGACTTATAGGAAGAACTTTGTCTTTCGACAAAATAGCCCCCTTTTTTAGGATAACATGGCTGACTTCGTCCGTCTTAGGGTCAATCACAACTTCTTTTACTTTCCCCACCTTTTCACCACTATTTTTGACCACATCCGTTCCGTATTTGAAAATCATCTCAACCTCCATACTTTTTTCGACCAAGTATCCCTATCCAGTTTTCTTCATTACTTATAGTAATAAGCCCTTTGCCTACCGTACATGCATCGCATTTTATTTTTAGTTATAAACAAGGATATAACTCCACCCCATTTTATATAAGCTCAATCAAAAATCTCCCTGCAAATAACTGGTTATTGAGCCCTTTCAAGAAATCCCTTGATGTATAGTTCATTAACGAGCACCTGACCTACAACAGCCACAGGATAAGCCAAGGCAATCCCAAACGCCCCTGCCAGAATACCCATCATTAACTGGATAATCAGCGCCACAGCAGGGGCTAATGACACCGTTTGACGCTGAACGATAGGTGTCAAGAGATAATTTTCTAAGGTTTGAGCCCCCATATATAAGAGCAGCACATAAAACAACATCAAGGGGCTTTCAGCCAAAGCCACAAATCCCGCTGGGACAAAGGCAATAAATCCGCCTATGATTGGCACAAATGAAAGCAAACCCGTTATGATACCCAGACTAAAGGATAAGGGCACTCCAATGATCGCCAATCCAACACCAACCAATACCCCCAGGATAACCATGGCAATCACACGACCAATGAGCCACCATTTTAGAGCGTCGCCGATCTTCGTAATCACTTCCACAGCCCTCTCCCTGCGCGGAGGCGGGAAGAGTTTTACAAAACCTTCTACATACAAGGAGGGTTCATAAGCAAAGTACACAGAAAGCACAAAAAAAATGATCAAATTAGCCACAAAACCAAACGCCCCGGAAAAAATTCCGGATACACGTTCCAGAATATTCCCTACCCCTCTCACCTCGGTGATGATCTTGGACAAATCCTGGATCTGTTCAAACCAATCTTGGGCCCAAGGATACTGCCGTAAATTTGCTCTTATGCTCCTGGTAATATTCGGGGTTTGACTCGATATCCGGTCAAATTGTGATGATATGCTCGGGGCCAAAAACATACCCAGGAGTACAAATAATCCTGAGACAACAAGCAGTGAAATCAAAGTGGCCCAGCGCTTTGGGAGCGGGGTGATCTGATCCAGCCAATCCCCGGGAATTCTGAGGAAAACTGCCATCAAAGCAGCTGCAAATATGAGCAGAGCAACTTCTATCAAATAGGTACCCAGAAATATGGCAGCTGTTATCAAAACCGCGAAGAATATCCCCCACACGATACGATAGTTTAGGTCAGCCTTTCTCATTTCTGATCTTTTTCTGACTTCTTTTTTACTTTGGTCCTCCATCAAACTCCTCTGGCATTTCCCGCCTAATATCGTTTGATAGCAGCCACTTTGCTCGCGGGTTCAGGCATTTCCCTCTCTTCCAACTCATACACCACCCCATTATTGGCTATTGTCTGGATGGCAGCGAACCCGACCATTTCTCTGGACCCTTCTTCCTCAGCAGGTTTTTTCTGGTATTCATTAGCATCCCGATTATATGTCCCCCAGCTTGTTTCTCCCTTAGCAGTCATCAACTTGCTTATTTGGCCGTGAATTGCAGCAGGCACAATATCTTCCATATCATGAAGTGCCTGATCTCTTTCGAGCAAAACTTGATAATCATTTTTTACTTTCTCAATCTCTTTTTCCACAACATGGGATACTTTTCCCCAAGCCTGTGCATGTAATTCTCCCGCATCTAATATATGCGGATTTCCGCGCTCAATTTCTCCCTGCAGATGCGGATAGGAGTTAGCGTCTTTATAAATAGGAAGTTGTTTGTTTGCCCCAATTATGATTAAGGGGGCAGACTCACCCCCAATCCTATCCATTACCGCTGTATCCACCTGGTTGAAAAATCGCTGGATGTCTTTCTCCTCATCTTCTTCCGGATGGTGTTGATGAAAAATTCCTTTTTGTCCCTTGTGGCTTGGTGCACTTGTATTGTGAAACTCCAGCCTCTTCTCCGGATCTTCATATACCAGGGCCTCTTCCATGCTGGTGGGTTTATCGCTCAGGTTGATCTCGTCAACCGTATACCTGGTACCCCCATATAGTTTTACATCCTTCAAGTCTAAGACCAGCAAGTAAAATTTCTCATTTTCAACAAAGAGAGGCAGCAAGGGCCGGACATAATAACGGTCGTTTACAAAAGCCTTTGCTTCAAATGGTATGGGAAGCCTGTATGCTAGAAGCTTGCCTTGCTGATAGAAAATCGCCAATCCGATTCCCTGATTCCGCCAGAATGTTTCCTTTGATATCAGTTTCTTTAACGGTTGGAGGTAGTCCTGCATGTCCCGTTTCCTAATCTGTCGATCTTCCAACTTTCTCTCCACTTCTTGAAGCAAATTCTTATAGCGAATGGAATTCTGACTGACTTCTTTGCCCGCTTTTTGGGTTGGCATATATATGGAAATGCATGTCTCACCACGAAATTCCATTAACTCCTTAAAAGCTTTCAAAGGTAATAAATCCATAACTCTCCTTTATGTATGGGGTTGGAAATTTAGACCTTCTTCGATTTGACCTCAATCCCATCCTGAAACATTTTTTGGATCGGGCACTGATGAGCAATCTGAAAAAGCTTCTCCTCCTCCCTTTCCGATAGATCACCTATAAGTCTGATCGATTCATTTATTTGTTCCTGATAACGATCGATATCCTGACAGTTTTCACAATCTTCTTCAAATACACGTTCATACGTCAAATCAAATTCCACTTCTTGAACTGAAACTTGATGGTGATTTGCGTAAGAAAGGATTACTTGAGCAGTGCAGGAGGCTAAACTGAATAACATCATCCCGTAAGGAGTGACTTCATGCAATCCTTCTACTTTAAAAACATCCCCATTTTCCGGATCTCGGGGGTCCGAGGCCAGAAACTCTACTTCAAACTGGTTATTCTGCCTAAAAATGATCCTCTCTGCCATCAGAATCTCCTTTTCCAATTCAAAGGGGTTCTCTTATTACTTCAGGCTTCGCATAAGAAAACCCCTGCAAAGAATGCCGTTGTCCCTAGCTGAACTGTTCGATGGCTTCATCCACAGATACTTTCAAGTCATCTAAGGCTTCATCTATGCCTTTTGTGACTTCTTTCCAAGCATCTTTTGATTTGGATTGCAAACCACTAATTTCCTGATTTACCTTTTCATACTTCTCTTTTAGGAGAGATATCTGGTTTTTGGCTTTAATTCTCGTGTCAGTGCCAGCGTTTTTAGCTTTTGCAATCAACAAATTGATTCTGGCCTCTAATTCTTCAAGTTCAGCCTCCACTTTTTCCTGATAAGCTTCTTTCTTTTTGAATTTCATCTTAAAACCTCCTAATCATTTGTACGTAAAATGAACTTAAAATATTTTCTATCTCTTAGAAATCTGGAATATGACTTTTTGACCATACAGTTAATTTCTTTCTTTATATTGCTCCCCCTCAAGATCTGGAAACCCTCTATTCATGGACGCAGATATTGACATCATATTTCCCATGACACTATTTGCGTGAATTTTCAGCCACTTCACGATCTCCTCACGGCGCAAAAAGCCCACAATTTCATCCCCCTCGCAGACCGGAAGCTGCCGAACGGATTTTCGGCTCAATTTCGTAAAGGCGTCAGATGCATCTTCATCTTTAGTCACGGTTACCAACTCATCCCTGGGTGTCATGATCTCATTGACCAGCACATCTTCCCAATTCTCTTTATTGACCCCCCGGACGTCTTCCAGGGTCACCAAACCTACCAAGTGGTTCTCCTCCAACACGGGGAAGGCATGGTCATCCTTTTGCATGATATGCTTATCTACCAATTCGGAAACACTCAATTTTCCATTTACGGTTGGTGGATCAACGCGCATCATATCCTCAACTTTCACGCCTTCTAAAATATCCTGGACTACAATCTCCTGGTAGCTTTGGACCGCCGCGCTGTTCAGAAACCAGCCGATAAAAGACAACCATAGACCATCAATCAAACCGCTTCCAAAGAAAGGGATTTTCGCGCCAAATACCATGGAAATGCCGCCCATGATCATCAGCCATGCGATGGTTTGTCCAACCCAAGATGCCCATCGGGTGGCTTTCCTCAAATCTTCCGTGATGCTCCACAAAATCGACCTCAGCACTCTCCCCCCATCCAATGGGAAACCGGGTATCATGTTAAATACACCCAAAAGCAGATTGATGGGACCTAACCACAGCAAAAGAGTTGGGAGAGGTTTTAATTGCGAGATGATATCGGAAGCATTCTCAACTTGCAGGTCCAATTCTTGGAATCCAACACCCGAAACTGCAATGAAGAAGATCCCCAATATAATACTCGTCGCCGGTCCTACAATCGTGATCAAGAATTCAGAAAGCGGGGAATCTGGATGGCGTTGGATGCTGGATACGCCTCCAAAAAGGAACAGCGTAATACCCTGAACCGGGACCCCTCTGGCCCTCGCCATCAAGGAATGTGCTAATTCATGTGCCAGAACAGATGCGAAAAACAAGATGGCAGCTGAAAACGCAGTAAGAAACCTTTTCTGAATCGTCCATTCTGGATGCAAACTGCCAAATAAATTGGTTAAATTCCAGGTTACTAAAACCAGAATGAACAACCAGCTCCAATTAATTTTTATTTTGATGCCAAATATTTTTCCAATCCGGATGTTATTGCCCATTTCCTTCTCCTTGAAATTCCCTTATCTATAGGTAGACTAGCATAAAACTAAATCGTTGTTTATAGATCTAGCTTATCTTCCAGTTATAGATTTCGATATAGTTGGAGGAAAAAACCCTTTGGAATTGTTTTCGCCCTCACCTGATTTTTGACAATTCACTTGAAAGCGTTTTACAAAGGTGGGCACCAAAGAAGACAATTAAACTGCTTAGATATATCCAGAAAAGCAGGACAACGATCGTGCTCAAGGAACCATACACAAATTGATAACGGGCTAAACCACTGCTCAGATACCACTTGATACCAATGGAAGCTCCCCTCCAAATTAAAGTGATAAACGTTGAACTTATCAGAGCAGCTATCCCATTAACTTTTGTTCGTGGTAATAAGAAATACAAACTCAGGAAAAAAAGAAAAGGGGAGATCCAGGAGACGGCATCAGCGATGAATGCCACGAAATTTAACTCAGTGATTTGGGGAAAAGTGGAAATATTAAATTCAATATTAGTCAGGATATCAAAAACGGTGGAAGACAGCATCAATAAGATGAGCAAAACGATGATCACGCCAACCATAATTAAACCCAATAAACGTTTTTGAACAAAGCTCCTCTTTTTGATCTCAGGCCAGGCCCTATTGATATTATCAACCAAGATAGAAAAGGCATTGGAAGCAGACCAAAGGAAACCGATGGAACCCAATAAGCCGATTGAATTTCTCAGTTCTTGAATCCTTTGAATATTCCGCTCTACGATAGATTGTGAAACTGGTATAACGGACGTCATTAATGTTTCGATTTTGGCAATCGCTTCGTTGCCGGACACAAAATAACTGGCGGCGGTGACCATGATGATCAACAAAGGCGATAGCGAGAATAAGACGTAATACGTCATACTCGCTGCCGCTCTGGAAGCTTCCTGGTCTTGAAAACTGGCTATCGTCTTTTTTACTATTTGGAATATTTTTTTGGTTATCTCCACCAGCCAACCAGCGACGTCGTTAAACATTAGCATCCTCTCCATACCCAATAGCTTTTACCCTTGTTTACCCTCCATCCATAAGCTTCAACTAAATATATCATCATACCCATTTTCTTGCGCCCCCTTTATTCCTATACGCAACACACTAGTGGGGGGGGGTGAGATTGGGTTCCGGCAATGTCCCCCTGCAAAGGACCACTCCCGCCTCTACTCTCCTTTCGCTTTCTTCCGGGGCCACTTCCAAAGCACTAGCAATACAACAGCTAAAGCAATCCAACCGAACCAATAATCCAAGGGGCCAAAAAATCTACCCAGATGTTCCGCCCTTCGTTTTCTTTCATTCAATTCAGCGATAAAAGCTTTGGCTGCCCCAGGATTGTCCACACTTGCAAAATCCAGCAGAACAGGGGCCGCTCGAAGACCGCCCATACGTTTCCAGACCCGGAGTTTTAACTTATCTCCTTCCACCTCGCCCGTTACATCAGAAATATGGATGGGCCCTGAAAAAGCTTCCATCACTTTTAATGCAGCGGGTTTAGCCTGGGTTTTGACTTGCGCTTTGATCGTATCACCCTTTTCTTCCCCAGAAACAACTTCTTCAATGCTGTCCAGCATACCCGTCAGATTGATTTCAAGATATTCTTCCCTCAGCGTAAACGTGATAACTCTTTGTGGATCATCAGCGCTTCGTGCAGTGTATGTATATGTGTTCGTCATCTCACAACTCCTTTAATCCTACCGATTTATGAGTGTTGACGGCAATTTGGACGCCATCTCACTTCCCACATAATGTAAAACAAAACGTTTCAGTTTTCCATAGATATGAGTGCCTTTCTAGTTATATGTTTGGATACATAGAGAAACAAGATTAATTTGTACCTTGAAATATACCCTAATTCATTCCTTTTATATATTGGCTTTTTTTCTCAACATGTTATGCTAAGAACGAACTAATCACTGAAGTTACGAATAAAAATATTTACAGATTGAAAAAGGAATGATATGGAAAGATGTCGAATTGTTTTAGCCAACGAATCCAGGTTGCTGAGGGAAATGCTTAAAAGCGTAATTGATAAATCTCCCAGCCTGGAAATTGTGGGCGAGACAGAAAAATTCTCAGAAATTAAAAAGTTGGCAGAAAAGCACAATGCCCACTGGGTCTTTGTCACGCTGTCATCTACAGGAAATATCCCCGATCAAATAAACGACCTGCTCATCCCAGGATCAGCTATCTCCATTCTGGCCATCAGCAACAATGGGGAAAGAGTCAAGATCCGTTGGGTTGACCTTCATGAAGAAACCTATATCGATTGGTCTTTAGAAGAAATGCTGACAATTTTACAGGAAAAAATTCCCCATCATGAGCGTTATTCCGGATGAAGCGCACTGACAAACTTCAAGGTTGGATCTGACGATCGGGATCCTATTCCCCAAACATTAATGACCTCCTGGGTAAAATGGTGTCCAGGAGGTCTTTTCTTTGTATTTCTCCTTTTCAATCCTCCAAAGCAAACCCGATCTTAACAGTGACCTGCCATTGGATTGTCTTTGCGCCGTCAATCCTTCCCCGGACTTCAGTCATTTCAAACCAACGCATATCGCGTACAGTTTCCGACGCTTTAAGAATGGCATTATTGATCGCATTCTCGAGGGATTTTTCCGACGTGCCCGTGATTTCAATCTTTTTATAAACACTCTTATTCATGGATTATCCTCCTTTCCCCAATGTGTTTTTTAATCTGCTTCTACCCTTGACCTAATTCAACCAAGCATTATAAAACGAATCCCAAAAATTAGGAGTAGATTCATATTTTACTCGAATATAACTGTAACGGATAATATTCTATTACCCCTGGCAGAAAGGACAGAAATAGCTTGTACGGCCTGATACCTTAATTTTATCCAGCCCCCGACCACACCGGGGACAGGTGCCTTCTTTGTTTCTATGGGGCGTTAGATATGAGGTGGGAAATTGATCGGGATCCGCCTGCTGTTCTATAGCCGTATCGAGGACTTCTTTCATCGTTTTGTAAATTCTTCTCTTTTCTTCCTCTGACAACTTCATGAGCTTTTTTCTGGGATGGATTTTTGCCTGGAAAAGGATTTCATCGGAATAAACATTCCCTATCCCTGAGATGAGTTTCTGGTTCATCAATTGAGACTTAATCATCCCCCTTCGGTTGGAAATCAATACCAAAAATGTTTTTTCATCGAAATCCTCTTTAAACACATCCGGCCCCAACTCCTTTTTCTCCACGAAGTCCTGGATTTGACCCGCCGTAAATATGGATCCCAATTTCCGCGGCATGATGAAAGCCAGATGGCAATCTTCCTCAAAGTCATACAGCGCTCTTGTATAATCGGGGATTTCATGATCATTTTTAGAGTACTTTATAGTCCCGGTCATCCCAAAATGTAATCCCAGCCATCCTTTTCCACTCACATCTAAAAATAAATATTTTCCATGCCGGTCCGTGCTTTGAAACTTGTGCCCCCTTAAATATTTTCTCAACCCCTCTTCCGTGATTCCATCCAAAATTCTTTCACTATATACCTTGACATCTGTAATCATTTGGTGCAGACTGGTGGATTGACAGTAACGCCTGAACACTTCCACATCAGGTAATTCTGGCATAAAACTCCTCCATATCTGGATTCCCAGGGAACTGTGTTTCCAAAAAATTGATCTTCACCCCGTCATTCCCACTCCGGGAATACTTTCCCCGCAATTGGGACAGCTGTCTGTGCCCTCGATCCGATTTTCTGTGATCAAGTAACCCTGGCGATCGATCAATGTTTCCCCGCACCCAGCACAGTGCGTGTCACTTCCTTCTCTGACTTGACGGTTATATATATGCTTCAGGCCTTCTTCTTTTCCAATCTGATACGCATTACGCAAGCGCTCTGGTGAGGTGGGAGGGACATCTTGCATCTGGTAAGCAGGATAAAACCCGCTGATATGCCAGGGGGTTTCCTCCCCCAATTCTTCAGCGATGAACTTTGCTGCATTCCTTAATTCTTGATCGCTGTCATTTAATTCCGGGATAACCAGTGTGGTGACCTCCAACCAAATATCTAATTTCTTTATTGTCTTTAAGTTTTCCAAGACCGGTTCTAGCTTCGCTCCCACATATTTTCGATAAAAATCATTTTTGAAGCCTTTCAAATCAACGTTCGCTGCATCCAGATATGGTTCAATTTTTTTGAGTGCTTTTTCTGTCATATACCCGTTGGTGACAAATATATTTTTCAATCCCCGCTCTTGGGCGATTTGCGCTGTATCATAGGCATATTCAAAAAAGATCGTGGGTTCCGTATAGGTATAGGCAATACTCTTGCAGCCCTGATCCAGGGCGGTTTCCACGATCTTTTCCGGGCTGGCTTCACTCCCCATGATCATCTGTCGTTCTCTGGGCATTTGAGAGATCCCTGCATTCTGACACCATTGGCAGCGAAAATTACATCCCGGAGTTGCGATTGAGAACGCCCGGCTTCCAGGATAAAAATGAAGCAAAGGTTTCTTTTCAACGGGATCCACATGCTGGGAGATCGTTCGCCCATAGACCAGGGTATTTAATGTCCCCCCCTGATTTTCCCGAACATTGCAAATCCCTCGTTGGCCCTCCTGAATCTTGCAGTGATGCGCACACAAATCACAGCGGACATCTTGGTCCCCCAGGGACTCATAGAACATCGCTTCTTTCATATCCACCAACTCCATTTCTTCCCACATGATCCTTGCGGTGATCAGTTACTTTCTTCTTCAGGTAAATTTTCCAGCGTCTCTGATTCCACAGAGAGCAAAACTTCATTCTCTCTAACTTCCTGAATCCATTTGGAGGGAATGGCTTTTTCTTCGGTAAACAACAGCCCTTCGCTTACCACCATGTGGGTGACTTTCTCGTCTTCCGTTTTTACCCGTGTAATATGCCCCACATGCTCGCCATCCTGCGCCACCACATCGGCGCCTTCCTCAAGGGCAATCATCCCCTCTGGGACATTTCTTTCCGCTTTGAGTATGTATTTAGGCATAGCATATCCGAGAATATTCCCCGTATTCCACCACCCCCCTACCGGCGGATACCAGTACAGGGCATCCACGTCTTCAAAAGGCTGCTCCGCCTCACTCAGCTCCACAAAATAAGCTTCCTCAAAAACCGGCAAAGAATCCAACTCTTCAGAGGGCTTGTTTAACCCTACCTCATCCTCATTCGTTGATTCCACCATCTCGATGGGGATCACCCTCCCTGTAGGGAACAACATCCCTTCACCGACTACAAGATGGGAAATTTCTTTTGTGTGAGGATCGATGATCACTCGATCCACTGTGCCTACTTTCTCATCATCCGCTGCCTTGACCACTGATCCTTTAAAGAAACGCATCCAATACCTCCTTCTCCCCTACGATTTGTCCAGTTAAATATTTCCCATCGATCAATCCCTGCCCCCATTTATTTTTCTTGATCCTCTTTTTCCCCTTCACGGATTTCCCTCTTTGGTATCCCTTCCTCTTGCTCGGAGTAAGGTTCCAATCGTTCTTCCCTGCGCTCTTTTAATTTCTTTTCAGTATTTAACGGTTCATCGTCATCGTAAGTAATCCCCACGGCTTCCCCCAACTCATCCACCACATCCTGATCAGGAGTAGGCTCCGTTCCCCCAACGGCTTCTGCTCCACTCCCTGTATCCGCGCTCTCCCAATCGGCGTCTATATCTCCTCCCGCTACATCGGGTGAATTGAAATGCCTCTTTTCTAATTCCTCTTTGACCTTCTCCCGACCCCCATGGGCTAATTTTTGCCTTTCTTCAAAATCTTCAGTTACGGCTTCATCCTCCGAATACCGCTTTTGTCTCTCTGCGGTAGCTTCAGAACGTTCATCTGCCGCCAATTTTTCGAGGGGCGTTTCCTCTTCTAGGAGATAATCTTCGCCTTCCCTTTCCTCTTTATCTACCGGGACAATTTCAACGTATTCCTCTTCTTCTTTCTGAAAATTATGATCCTTAGGCTTTTCTTGCGTTTTTTCAGACATTGCAGCCACCTCTTCTGTTTACCACTAACCTGAGTTCGTCTCTCTTGTCCCATAAACCTCATAATTGATTTCATTCTCGATATGAATAGCTCGTTTCGAAATTATCCAAAAGATCCAGATATTGTTCTAAGAGTCTGATCATCAAATAGCCATCCCGGACAGATTCCCGGGCTTTATGGCCCATTTCCTCCCGCAGATCCGGATCTTCGATGAGGGTCACAATTTTTTCTGCTGCTTCCTCATGGGAAGAAACCAAATACCCGTTTTCCCCATCCTGGATTTGGTGTTTTATGCCCCCAACATTGCCACCAATGACCGGAGTCCCTTTCCACATAGCTTCGGTCACCGTTAAGCCAAAGCCTTCTCTAATCGACTTTTGGAGGACGACCGCAGATCGCGTCTGAAGGGCGTTGACAAGGGCTGTATCCTCTTTTGCCAGGATGATGATGCGTTCCTCGCGGGAATCCAATAAAGATTGATACACTTTTTGCCCTTCCGGATCATCGGTGGCAATGCTTCCCAGGAGGACAAGCGTGGCATCGATTTCTTCTTGAGCCATCTTAAAGGCCTCTATGACACCCTCTGGGTCTTTCCAACGATCAAAACGCGAAACCTGGGTCACGATGGGTAAATCCGTCGGAATGTCATAATAATCAAGGCGATCATCCATTTCCTCCCCTGACAAGCGCCGGTTCTTGATGCTGAAAGGATTCAGCGCCGGCATGAAATGTGTCTGGGGAACAGGAATATCTTGTTTATATTCTTCCAAACTCACAATCATAGCATCATATTCATTTATGAATTGGGACAGATATTCCCACACCTCTTGATTTGGGTCTGTGAGATCGAGATGACAACGCCAGATCCAGGGACCGCGCTTTTCGTAATGCGAAATCATGGGCAGCGGCTGCGGATCGTGGATGATCACCCTGTCGTGGTCAAGATGGTTTCGAATCGTGTTTTCATAGACCACATTTTCATAGATGCGTTTTTTCAGTGGCGTAAGGTTAATCTCACCGCCTTGCAACGCATTATGCAACTTTTTTGTGACGCTAAAATAATCCGGACTGCCCTGGATCACTCGCCACCCAGTTTTTATGCCCACGTCATTCATTAACAGGGTTAACGCGCCTAAAAGCTCCGCAACTCCTCCCCCATAATATGTGGAATTCACATGAGCGACATGCAGGTCTTCCAGTTTCCCCGCCTTATGTTGTACCCGCTCCACCGTTTCTTTTCCCACGAAACGTTTATAATTTTCCACCTGAGGTATTGTCTCATTTTGCATGATTTCTTTCCTTGCTTTCAGTCCCTTTCTTTTTCATTAATACATGATAAGAAACTTATCCCAATTTAGAATGTATCCCTGGATTGAGAATAGATACAAGCATGGTTACATTTTCTATTAGCAAGGTAAAGATCCAAGTACCCTTATTCAGATTTAAGTTCGTGTGAAATTCATTAATGAGGGCTCAGACGTGCTCCGGTTTTATTTTGTACAGCTTTCGAATTTCATCAGGGGACCGGTGGGGATATTCTTCCACATCCAGATATTTCTGAGCCTGTTTATCAATATGTTCATCCGCGCCATCGGTGGTGATTTCCTCCACCACCCCTCGGACCTGAACATACCGATAAGGGTCATCTGGATCCTGGATGCTGATCGCTACCCGCGGATCCCGCTCCATGTTGAGATCTTTTTGACGGCCTTCCGCGCTGTTCACCAGGACATATTGCCCATCATAATCCACCCAAACGGGTGTGACCTGGGGGCTTCCATCCGGCATCAAGGTTGCCAAATGACCGAAAGACCGCTTACCAAATAAATTCTCAAACTTTTCAGGGATCGATTTCATGCTCATTCTTCCTCCTTTTTCATATGTTTTTATTCATTTTACCTCTTAGGTGATAGGAAAAGCCTGAAGGCAATTTTAATGGTTTTCATGAGGAAGCCATTTCAGGAAAAGTACTCCTTTTTTTTCTTTGCTTGTTTGATATATATCGAAAGATAGATCGACCTTTATTTCTCTACCTATGGACACCTGGGTAGCGGGCTCGTACATTATAAGTAGTAGTAAAATTGTAATCAGGATACAGTGAACACGAAAGGGAAACCATTCCTCACAAAACAGGAGGTCAAAATGCAAATCTTCAAATTTCTAGGCAGTCAAGCGGGGAGAATTCTACGCGGGTTGGCAGGGCTAATATTGATCGCCCTCGGTATATGGGCAGTGAGTGGAACATGGCAGTGGGTCCTACTCATCATCGGGCTTGTGCCCCTGGCTGCAGGATTATTTGATTTCTGCCTCTTCGCCCCCCTATTTAATCTGCCCTTTCTTGGCGATCGCCTTCGTGATCAGTTCTCTTAAAGGCCAGTCAACAAAATCCCAAATATGTCCCACATGGGTTGAGAAGCGCAGTGATGACTTTTTCCCAAACGATGCCTACCCTTGTAGAAGTCGACATCGCCGATGTGAACCGCTCAAAAGCGGAAGCGAGGTGTTTTTACAACTCCATCAGCACATATTATGACACGCTGGCCGCGTCAAGCGAAAAGAAGTATGTTAACACTGGATTGGAGATGCTGGCTGTTCAAGAGGGTGAGCATGTACTTGAAATTGGCTGTGGCACCGGCCACGCTTTGGTGCAAATCGCGCAAATCACGGGAATTTCAGGATATGTTTATGGGGTCGACATTTCAAAAGGAATGATTCAAATCAGCAGAGAAAGGCTTCGCAATTACGAACTATCTAAGAGGGTCAGTCTAGTCTTGGATGATGCAAGCAACCTTTCTTTCTCTTCAGGATCGATGGAAGCGATTTTCATCAGTTTTACCCTGAAACTATTTCATACGTTGGAAATCGCTCAAGTTCTGGCGGAGTGTCGTCGAATATTAAAAAATCAGGGACGTATTTGTATCGTTTCCTTAGCTAAAGACGAACCCCTGAATTTTTTCGGTCGATTTTATGAATGGCTGCATGACAAATTCCCAAAAGTACTTGATTGCCGACCCATACCCGTCCAGGCACTGCTTCATCAAGCTGATTTCACCATCAAGGATCACCAAAAAGAAACCATGTGGGGCTTGCCCGTCAGTATGACCCTGGCCGCTCCTGCCAAATAAAACGTTGGTACAATAGGCAAATGTTCCACCCCGCTGAGCTTGGTAAGGAAAATGACAGATGTTTCATCTATACAAATAGATAAAGAGGGAGATATGAATCTCTATTTAGTGCAACACGCGGAAGCGAAAACTGAAGAACAAGACCCTGATCGATCATTGACACCCAAAGGCAGAAATGATGCCATCCAAGTCGCTGAAACCGGGAAAGGCCTCGATCTGAAAATCGACCAGATCCGGCACAGTGGCAAGAAAAGGGCGCGACAAACTGCGGGAATTTTTGGCCAACATCTCTCCCCAAAGGAAGGGATTGTCGAAGCATCCGGATTAGGTCCCGTTGATGATGTCAAACCTGTCGGGGATGAAGTGACTGCTGGCAATAAGAATCTATTGCTTGTCGGCCATCTGCCCTTTATGGAAAGAATAACAGGTTATTTGATCACTGGTGACCCGGATCATAAAGTGATTGATTTCCACAACGCAGGCCTGGTTTGTCTGAAGCGGGATAGAGAAGCCTGGTTGGTCGATTGGATAATCACACCCGAAATAGGAGCATGATCAAAGGAGAAACAGCATGAACCAGACCAAACTTCACCAGCTTGAAGAACTCGGCCAATCCATTTGGTTGGACTTTATTCGCAGATCTATTCTCGAAAATGGTGAATTGCAGGAATATGTTGAAAAGGGATTGCGCGGTGTGACCTCCAATCCAAGCATATTTGATAAGGCGATTTCAGATGGAGAGGAATACGATCAAACGATCACAGATCTCACTTCACAAGGGAAATCAACCCACGAGATTTATGAAGCGCTGGCGGTCGCAGATATCCAAAAAGCCTGTGACATCCTTTCCCCGGTCTTTGAACAAAGTCATAGAGAGGATGGATATGTCAGCCTGGAAGCGAACCCTCATCTGGCTCATGACACCCAGGGCACGATTGAAGAAGCTCAGCGGCTCTGGGACCTGGTGGATCGTCCCAATCTTATGATTAAGGTCCCCGGTACACCCGAGGGAGTGCCAGCTATCGAAACCCTCACCAGCCAAGGGTATAACATCAATGTGACATTATTGTTCTCCAGAAGCCAGTATGACCAAATTTCAGACGCTTTCATTTCGGGACTCGAGCAATTTGCAGCGGATGGCGGAGACCCTAAAGACGTCTCTTCTGTAGCCTCCTTCTTTGTAAGCCGCATTGATGTCAAAATCGATAGGATATTGGGGGCCATGGATGAACCCGACGCAAAGGGTTTACAAGGAAAGATCGGCATCGCTTCAGCGAAAATGGTTTACCAGGATTATCTTGAAAAGTTTACTGGAAATCGCTGGAAATCCCTTGCGGAACAGGGTGCCCGCGTCCAACGTGTATTGTACGGCAGCACAAGCACAAAGAACCCTGCTTATCCAGACACCCTCTACGCTGATGAGCTTATCGGTGAAGACACCATAAATACCCTCCCCCCACAGACATTGGATGCTTTCCTCGACCACGGAACGGTATCAAACACTTTGACCACAGACATCGAGAAGGTGAAACAACAATTAAGTCAATTGTCATCCCTAGGGATAAATCTAGAAAATATAACTAAAGAATTACTTGATGAAGGCGTAGTGAAATTTGCGAATTCATTTGACGAATTAATGGTTTCAATTTCGAAAAAGAAGTCAACATTCGGATAAAATATTAGAATTTTAAACACAAGCGAAACTATTTTATGTATATCTGGTATACAGGAGGAAACAATGACCACGATAAAAAGAAAAGCAGGCGCTCTTTGGGGCGGCAATCTCAAAGTTGGAAACGGGATGATCAGCACGGAAAGCAAAGTTCTTTTCGAAACCCCGTATAGTTTTAGTACCCGTTTTGAGGAAGAAGACGGCTCAAATCCCGAAGAATTGATCGCGGCAGCCCACGCCGCTTGCTACAGCATGGCGTTTGCCAATGTCATTGATCAAGAAGGGTACGACCCCATCAGCATTGATACCCAGGCCACTTGCTCCCTCGAAAAGAAAGAGGAAGGTGGATTTGGGATCACAAAAATGGAATTACACATTCGGGGTGAGGTGGATGGGTTGGATGACGAAGAGACCTTTCTGGAATTGGCAAAAAAAGCTGATCAGGGATGTCCCGTATCCAACCTGTTACGCCAGGGTTTAGAGATTGAACACCAAGTTGAATTGGTGTAAAAGGAGGACCGCATGAAAGGTTATACATATCTCATTATTGGAGGAGGCATTGCAGGAGGAAAAGCATGCGAGGGAATCCGTGAAGTGGATCAAGAAGGCTCGATTGCCTTGATCACCAAAGAGGGTCACCCTCCCTATCAACGCCCTCCCCTCTCCAAGGGTTATCTGAAAGATGAGGTGGATTTGGACCACGTCTACCTCCATCCCTCTGAGAAGTATCAAGAATTGAATGTCAATGTAATAAAAGGCAGAGAAGCTGCTGGCCTGTCTCCTAAAGACCATATTGTCACTCTAGAAGATGGCGAAGAGATTGGCTATGAGAAACTCCTGCTGGCCACCGGAGGGAGCGCGATTCGTCTTCCCATCTGGGGGAATGAATTGGAGAACGTCTTTACCTTGCGCAGCATTGAAGATGCACAGAAAATTCAGGAGGCTGCGGGCGCGAATAAACGTGCGCTGGTCATGGGAGGAAGTTTCATTGGCGCTGAGGTGTCAGCAACCATCTCCCAACTCGGCACGCAGGTGATAGAGATATTCCCGGAATCACGCCTCTTGGAACACGTGGTGCCGGAAGAGATGAGTGAGCATTTGGATGATTTGTTCAGCGAACATAATGTCCGCCTGCTCCCGGACACATTGTCAGAAGGTTTAGAGGGGGAAACAAGCGTGCAGCGGGCTATCTTGAACAACGGCGAACATCTGGATGTGGATTTCGTGGTCATGGGCGTGGGCATCAAGCTTAATACCGATTTCGCAAAAGATTCCGGCCTGGAAATCCGCCAGGATGGTTCTATTCCCGTAAATCAAAGGTTGCAAACCAACCAGCCAGATATTTTCGCCGCCGGCGATATCACCGCCTGGCCTGACCCTCATTCAGATCAAAGGTTACAAGTAGAACACTGGGATGTCGCCCGCAGACAAGGTCGGATGGCCGGGCGAAACATGGCTGGCAAGGATCAGTCCTATACAGCCCTTCCTTACTTCTTTTCAGATCTATACGATTTAAGTTTTGAAGTCTGGGGAGATTTGACCTCGTGGAATCAAACTGTAAAAAGAGGGTCGATCAAAAACCGAAGTTTCGCGTACTTTTACTTTGACGAAGGTCAACTGAAGGGCGTATTAGCGGTAGGTCGTCCGGATGAAGAACGAGAAGCATTTAAAACACTTCCTGAGCTGCAGCCCACCTTTGCAGATGTCGCAGATAAGCTCCAGGATGAAAGTTTCAAACTGGCGGAAATGGTCTGAAAACAGAGCACAAAAACCAGGCATATCATACAATCAAAAGGTCAACCAGCTGGTTGACCTTTTGTACTTCCAATCGTCCTGTAGTGGGATGAACTGTATTTTTATTATATTTTGACTACTCCAAAAAATATACTCAACACTTTTATGAACACGCCCTCATCCTCGCTTTGCGTTTCCCCTTGCTTTCTCTTTGTTTTCAGTTATTAAAGCCAAGTAAGCCGCGGCTTCCTCCCGGTTATCAACATCTAATTTTTGAAGTATGCTGTGGACATGATTTTTCACTGTGCCCAATTCAATATGTAATTCTTTGGCGATTTCCCTATTAGTCAGTCCATCTCCGATATGCTCCAAGACTTCCCTTTCCCTCGGGGTGAGATCAATGGGATCCTTAATGACTTCTTCGACTTCTGAAAATAATTCGGACAAGGTCGCCAGGCGGTCCATAATAGCATCTGCGACTTTAGGAGAAACAACGGCTTTGTCTTCTGCGGTGATATGAATGCGCTCGATTAATTCTTCCACTGAATGATCTTTTAAAACGTAACCATCCGCTCCCGCTTCGATGAACCTTAATATCTGAGTTTTAGATTCAGTCATCCCTAAAACGATGATCTTCTTTTGATCGTCCGAAGCGGATAATGTTCGCACCAATTCCATGGCTCCATTATCAGGCAAACTGGCGCTGACCAGCAGCATATGATAATTTTCTTGGGCGGAAAGCACATCCGCTTGATCAGTGGCCGTTCTGACCACCTCAATAGTTGGATCATCCTCCAGTAAGGATACCAACATATTCAAGACGAGCTGGGTTTCACTGGCGACAATGACCTTAATAATCTCTGCCATTCATACCTCAAAACATTTTTTGTGGGTCTTCTCCATTCTACCACTCATCTCAGAATTTTTCATTTTTTCCTTAACAAAAAATTTGTTTACCATGTCTGGGATGCTCAAAACAAGTATAATTGGCTCTATACTCGCCTATCCCGTTCAGGATAAGGAGCCTATTTCATGAAATCGGAATTTCTATGGATGGATGGTGAATTAGTTCCCTATCAAAAGGCACAAGTCCACGTGCTGACGCCAACCCTCCACTATGGTCTGGGAATATTTGAAGGGATTCGTGCCTATCAAACCCCAAACGGGACCGCGGTATTTCGCCTACAGGACCATCTGAAACGCTTCCTGCATTCAGCAAAAATAGCGGGCATCCGTAATTTTCCTTACTCAACAGAAACATTAATTACAGCAACCCTGCAAACCATTCACGCAAACCAATTCAGCGCTTGCTACATCAGACCTTATATGTACATGACTGGACCTTTGGGTATAAACCCGGATGAATGGGAACCTGCGGTCAGCATCGCTGCCTGGGAATGGGGTCCCTATCTGGGAGAAGAAGCGATCCGGAAAGGGATTCACCTCATGGTCTCTTCCTTTACTCGCCATCATATCAATGTGATGATGACCAAAGCAAAAGTGTCGGGAAATTATGTTAATTCCGCTTATGCGAAATCACTCGCTGTGAGATCCGGATTTGACGAAGCTGTCCTATTAGACCCGGATGGATATGTGGCGGAATGCAGTGGAGAAAACATTTTTATGGTAAAGGATGGAACTTTGTACACCCCACCATTGGGAACTGTTCTGGATGGCATCACCAGAGACTGTATCATCAAATTATCACACGACCTGGATCTGCCGCTGAAAGAGGAGTCAATTTCCCGCGACCAGTTATATATTAGTGATGAAGTTTTTATTTGCGGCACCGCGGCGGAAGTGGTCCCCGTTCGTGAAATCGATCATCGAATCATTGGGGATGGAAAACGCGGGCCCATTACCAAGAAAATCCAAAACGCATACCATGCAGCTGCCAAAGGAAACCACTCTCGATCCGATCAATGGCTCACGTATCTTGATTAATTTCCTTCGAAAAATCAAAAAACCCAAAGGTGTAAAAATAACCTTTGGGTTTCACTGGTTTGTTATGGGATCCTCAGCTCCAAAACTCCTCAATGTGCATAGAACCGGGATTCTTTCTGGTGTGCCTGTGATAGCCTGACTCGCGCAATATTTCCGTGACATTCTCTACCATTACAGGGTTCCCGCACAAGAAAAAGTGTGTCTGTTCGGGGTCAATATGGATCCCGGTTTCCTTTTGAATCACACCATCTTCTAACATATCTTCAATCCACATCTCATACCCGGTCCAGGTTTCATTTGCATCCGTCAATGTGGGTATATAGAAAAAATTAGAAAAGCCCTCATCCAAGAAAGTCAGCTCGCTGGAATATCCTAAGTCCCACTGCTCAGCTGCTCCCTGAACAACAGCCATTTTTTGTTCCGGACGATTCGTGATGTAAGAGCGGAGGAAGCTTATATATGGAGCAATTCCAGTCCCTGTGGCGATCATCACAATGTCATTCCCTTCCGGTGTATCAGCTAACTTGAATGTACCCACAATCCGTTTGCTGACATATAAACGATCCCCCACATTTAAATTAAATAAACGGGGTGTCAACTGTCCTGATTTGACCTGGGTGATATAAAATTCGAACTGCCTTTTCTGATGCTTAGAAGAAGCGATTGAATAGGGGCGCTGGATCAACTTTTTATCTTCGCTCGGTACCGTTTCCTCCGTCGAATTTGGAGAACGTTCTTCATATCCATATAAGCCAAGGACCGTGTATTGTCCCGCCTCGAAATCACCCCGGGGCTCATCCACATCTACTTTCAATATAATCAAATCGGGCGTCATTTCAATCCTGCCTACGACGGTCGCATTGTACTTTGAATCCTCCATTCATGTCTCCCTTTTCATAATTTCTGAGATCGATGCCATTATATGCGAAGTGAGAAAAAATGAAAAGGAGAGCTGAATTCATTTCGCCACTACAAAAGTAACACCCACCAGGCCTGATCCTGCATGCACAGATAAACCGGGCGTGAGTTCATAATAAGGGATTTTTTCCGGACACTTTATTTGATCTCGAATTTGGGTCTCAAACGCTTTCGCATCTTCCAAGGCGTTTACATGCAAGAGAGACATCTTTTCAATTTGTTTCTTCCCCACCTCATGATCCACTAATTCAATCACCCGCTGCCAGGATTTACCCTTTGTGCGTACCTTCTCCAGCAAATCAAGTTTTCCATCCTGGATGGAGAGGATGGGTTTTATGCTCAGCAGATTCGCCATTCCTGCTGTCAGATGTCCCACACGACCACTCATAGCCATATACTTCAAGGTGGAAAGGGCAGCAAAAAGATGAGTTCTACCCCTGACCTCCTCTGCTCCAGCGATGATTTCCCGCGGTTCCTTCCCTTGCCCAGCGAGCTTTGCCGCTTCTAAAACCATGTATCCCTGTCCCATGCTCAAACTTTTTGTGTCCATAACGGTCACATTTCCATCCTTAATAATTTCTTTTCCAGCCAAGGCTGCTTTGTATGTGGCACTTACCTCGCCACTGACTGTAAAGCATATGACCTGATCAGCGCCTTCCGCAAATGCCCTCTGGTAGGCCTCCGCGAAATTCCCCGGTGAGGGCGCTGAGGTAGTGGGCAATTCCCCCTCTCTATCAATACGTGTGAACGTCTGGACATCATCCATTTCCTCGCCTGTTTTAAAAACCTCCTCTCCAAAATGAACGGTAATTGGAACCTGAATGATCCCCCAATCATCTGCTACCTGGAATGGAAGGCTGGAATCCGTATCGGTAATAATTCGGATGGCTGACATAAAATGACCTCGCTTGATGGATTAGAATTCGTTCAATTTGTCTTTCAAAATATATAACCCGCCACAGAGATGATTGGTTACGGAGCGCATGAAGCAGGCTGACGACTTTTTGATCCTGACATACAACCCAAACCCTTTTTGATTCTGGTATGATTGATTACAAACTTCAGATAGGAGATGGAAATGCCCCTCAGGATAGGAATTATCGGTTTACCGAACGTAGGTAAAAGCACAACGTTCAACGCTTTGACTCAAACCCAGAATGCTGAGGTGGCAAATTATCCCTTTTGCACTATCGAACCCAATAAGGCTGTCGTCCCCGTGCCCGATGACCGCTTATCAAAGTTGGCTTCCATGGTGAGTGTGGATCAAGTGATTCCGACCACGATCGAGTTTATGGACATCGCTGGACTCGTCGAGGGGGCCAGCAAAGGGGAAGGTTTAGGTAATCAATTTTTAGGACAAATTCGGAACACGGATGCCCTGCTCCATATCGTGCGCTGCTTTGAGGATCCAAATGTCGTCCACGTCAGCGGAAATATCCAACCCAACCTGGATATTGAAGTCATTCAGTTAGAGCTGGTATTATCCGACCTTGAACAACTAGAGCGAAAAGTTGAAAAGCTTGAACGGGAATCCAAAGGAGATAAAAAATTATTACCACAGCTTGAAATAGCACGTAAAATGAAAACACATCTGCAGGACGGTTCCCCCCTATCCACCTTTCCCTCTCAATCTGATCCTGATTTCCAATATTTGAATAAAGAATTACGATTCTTAACCAGTAAACCTGTCATCTTTGTCGCTAATGTCCAAGAAGACGACCTGGATCATGATTCTCCTTGTGTGCAAAAAGTCAAAGATACCGCTCGGAAACAGGATGCGGCAGCTGTTAAACTGTGCGCTGTTTTAGAAGAGGAAATGATTGGTCTTCAACAAGAAGAAAAAGAAGATTTCCTTACCCTCATGGGTATTGATGAAAGCGGTTTAAATAGAGTGATCCGCACAAGTTATCAAATCTTGGATTTAATAAGTTTCTTCACATTTAACAAATCTGAAACGCGGGCCTGGACTGTCCGGGAGGGGACGACTGCGCTAGAAGCGGCTGGTGTCATACATACTGATTTTCAAAAAGGATTTATTAAAGCTGAAGTGATTCCATTTTCTGTTTTCAAAAAATATGGCTCAAAATCAGCTGCTAAAAATGCAGGGAAAGTGCGTATAGAAGGGAAAGAGTACATCATTCAAGATGGGGATATCATCTACTTCCGCTTCAACATTTGACCTTAATTGCATTCCCTGGCTCCCGACTTATCTGCCACCATCATTTTCATGATAGTCCAGAAATAAATTCCTTCTATAAACGATCTTCGCTTTCCCATTTCCCATCACCACAATTTGTCCTGCTGAAGGAGCATAAGCCAAAAAAATGACTTCTTTCCATTCGCCATCGCTTTCCTTAATTCCCCGCTCCAAAAGGAGATAGTTTTTACCGCGATGAAACGTACTCGGTCGTTGAATTTTCATTTTCTTCACCATCATAAATCCCTATACCAGAGCTCTTCGCCTAGGATTTCTCAGCTTAAACCAGAACATTTGTTCTATTATAGCCCGAATGGTATATCTGATGGGGTGGATATTTAGGGTAGACTTTGGGGTTATACCGCGGAAAAGGACTTATCCCCCTCTGTGCAGAACCTGCCTTCTACTCCAGAAAAGATTGGATGCGTTTCATGGCCCGGTTCATCACCCGCCGATAATATATGTCCGGGGGAACCAAAGCCGCAAGAAGCAGTCTATCATCCGCAGATTTAATTCTGCGGCAAACGAATTTGTAGCGATCCTGGTCACGAATGGTGATCTCACTCAATCCATTCATCTCCAGTTGGTAAAGGACATCATGACTCGCATTCTGCAGCAAGGCTACCAATGCGCTCAGCGAATTATCTAATGTATGATCCCGAGCTGCAGCGATCGGCAGCCCCTCCTCTGTGGCCAAAACAGAGCGAATAAATCCCCCTTGTTCATTCATGTCCTCCAGTATTTCAATAAAAGATGAGGCTGAATCGGGATCATTTCCTGGTTTGTTATGTGTCATTTTTTCCTGATTCTCTCTCATCAAACTTACAACCTGTGTTCCGTTTTGTTAACCACGCGGTTGATAATCGTTTTCAAACCATCCAAAACGCCTTCCCCTTGTATTGCTATGGTCTCAAAGGTCGGTACGCCATTCATTTTCAAGCGGTTTTTGAGTACTGTCACCGGAACGATATTTTCTAAATCCCTTTTGTTGCACTGCAAGACAAGAGGCATTTGCTCGGGATTAAACCCCAGATCCCCCAAATCCCTTCGCATATCGCGTACAGCTAGGATATTATCCCGCAAACGTCCCTGCTGGGAATCCGCCACAAACACCACGCCATCCGCACCTTTTAGGACCAGTTTTCGGGTTTGTTTGTAATACACCTGGCCGGGTACCGTATAAATGTTGAAGCGTGGTTTCAAACCAGAAATCATCCCCAATTCAATCTGCATGTAATCGAAATAAAGGGTTCTATCCTCCCGCGTTTTCAGGGAAACCAGATCTCCTCGCCGATCCGGGTGCGTCTTGCTGTGAACATATTGAAGGGTGGTCGTTTTTCCGCTCAGGGAGGGACCATAATACACAATCTTAAGGTTGATCTCCCGTAATTTCCAGTTTATGTACATGCCAATAAATTAATCATCAGAAAAGGCTTGTTCTAATTCTCTGGTCAGGCCGGATTTGAAATCTTCTGAGTCAACCGGGCTTGGTTTATCGATCACTTCTTCAAATTCAATGGTTAACTCCCGTAATTTTTCCACCGCTCGCTTGGCAAATAATCGCACCAAACCAATAGGAGTTTCTGCTCTAAAGATCACTATCAATATGAAACTTCCCGCGATATTATGAAGGTAAATGCTTTTTTGATCCCCTTCATGGAAAAATGAACCATGGGGGTTTTCCTCACCGATTTGCCGGGTTAATTCACCCATGGCAGCCACATCTCCCGCCGCTAAAGCTGCCACGGTTGAAGGTGTACCATCCACCATATGTCCTTGCGTGGAGATCACCTGCCCGCTCACATCAGCTAAGATTATGCAGTCTGTGCGCGTCTTTTGCTGCAAGTGATCCAAAATATGGTCTATCTTCCCCATCAGCTCTTCAGGTAAAGAAAGTCCATTCGACATCATTCTCTCCTCATCTACTGATAACACCTTCCAGCATTATACCTCTCATTTACCTCAAAATCATCCTTTACATTTACACTGAGGATGCCGGGAATATCCCTGAAGAAAACTTTATCTGCGCAGCCTTTCTATGGCAGCTTTTAAGCTGGTCCTCATTCGTTCAATCGATTCCGCAAGATCCTCCATCTCATCCCCGGTGTTGACCTCAATGGGCACGTCCAAATCACCCCGGCTGATCGAATCTGCAGCTTCACTGAGATGAGAAGTGGACCGGGTGATCCCGCGGCTGATCACAAAAGCTGAGATCAAAGCGATGACGATGCTGATCCCGCCAAAAATTGTTCCACCCAATATCATTAAATTCGTGATCCTCTTTACAGAAGCTGCTTTTCTTTGCAGGGTTTCCAGCTCATCCTGATAAAATTGATCGATCAATGGATTCAGATTGTTCTCCCGAAAACCATCAGCCTCACCCAGCTCTCGCAAGATTTCTGAGGTGTCATCAGGGAAATTTTCGTACACAAAGATCGCGTCGTCTAATTGACCTTGATATTTTTCTCGAGCTGAAATGATTTCATTCAATTTTGTGTTTTCTTCTCCAGAGCGCTCTTCTATTAAGGTCTCCCATTCCGAAAAGGTCTCTCGAGCTTGATCCATTTTTTCCAATCCCCCGGGAACACCCGTCAGGATGTAATGACCTATCCCAACGCGTTCCGCAAGCAAAGCCGCTTTGCTCCGGTTTGTGGCTTGTACTACTCTCTGCAAATCGATAAGTTCTTCAATTAATCCTTGTGAGCGGTTCAGACTGATTATGCTGAGCCCAGCGACTGCGGCCAACAAAAGCACGACAATACCAAAGCCAATAGCAAGTTTATTCGCGATTGAAAGTTTCATCATCTCCTCTCCTTCTGACTCCTGAACTCTAACTCCACGCTACCTTACTCCATGAAATCTGAGTTTGACTAGGAATCCTTTTTTAAGGCTTCCAGCATCACTTTTTGGAAGCGAGCCTTCTTTTCTTCTTCTTCAATTTCTTCACTCAAACGTTCGATAAGCTCCGCGCCTCTAGGGTGTGGAAAATTTTCCCGTGTCCCGCCCAAGTCATGAATCTCATCTTCAATGATCACCGGCCCCAGAGGACCCAAAATGTCTGTGAACTCTTGCGTTAACTCCTCAAAGAAATCTTCACTGAGACCCTTTACGTACTGCTTCTCTCTCTCTTCTCCAACCTCCAATAAACCTGCTTTTGTTAGGCTGTATAAAATTTTTGCGATTTTGAATTCATCCCTGCCCAGAATTTTTGACAAACCCTCTATACTCCGCTTTCCATTCACCTGCGCTAAAACCTGCCATTCTTCCGGTTCCAAACTAACTGTTTCTGGAGAACCTGCAGGAGAAAGTTTAAAAACGACATCACTGTTGGGGACCATCTTTTTTATATTTTTCCATTCCTCATTTTTCCGAGCTGCCTCCAGCATGATTTGTTCCGTGGCCAACTCCACTGATTCTTCCGGTGGTTCGACATCAGGAGTAAAACTGAAATCGCCATTCAACCACCCCATCATCGTGTAAACAGCACGCTCTCCGATTTGAGCTCCCGTAGCTGCATGGACCAAACTTCCTTTCTTAAGATATATTTCCCCCTGGATCCTTCCTTGGGAAAGATCTAATCTACCCGACCGTCCGTTTGAGCTCAACATTTTTAAGATGTCAATCAATGGTAGTTGATCTAATTTTCCCTTGAGTACTTCCGCCATTCTTCTCCTCCTACATGATGCAAAATTTTAGGTATTTTTAAAATTCCAACGACAGGACAAATTCCTTCTATTTTAATTTTTTTCTCTGATTTATTATCACCCTTCTCACCCGAAGATACGCTCCCCATCTCGCCTCTGGGTATGATGGTCATTAAAAAATCGCTGTACCTTTGAGTTTCCTTTCCACCGGTTGATAACCACGTTTAAGGTCAGCCTTAATAATGCGATGTCGAGTTCAGGATCACAAATCACAACAAGGATCACTTTTTCCAAATCCCGCATCACCAAACGCTTATCCATAAAAATAATATCCAGATCCGAAAATTTCTTGGATCCTGATTCTAAAGTTGCCAGGGTTTGAACGAGCACTTCACCTGCCTCATCCCATTCATGCTGATTGTGTGAAATCGCTCCTTCGCTCCTTAAAAGCCGACCCTGATTGTCAAACAGCAGACAACCTTCCACTTCAGATACCGCTAGGATTTCACGCAATCCCTCTTCCATAGCCTTCCCACCTTCTTAGATCAACCAGGAATATGATCCCCAATCCCTAGATTCGTAATAACACCCATATGTTCTTCTTTCACTTCAATCAACCCCTGGAAAGCGTGATCATGAATCGCTTTCTCAGGGTTCTCCTTTTCCAATCGTTCAATGGTGTCCCGTAAACATATCCCTACCCCCTGACTGAGCCGCTTTTCCGGGTTCCCATGATAATCAATCTCTCCCTGATAATAGTGAAATTTAGCTGCAAAAGGGTCTAGAAAAGGATATTCTTCTGCATGATCAATCATGACCTCTTTGAGAACTTTCAAAAACTCCCCTTCCTCCAAAAGCTCGTCCACCTCCGTTTCTACCGCTTGGATGACGATTCCCCAGATTTCTAAAAGTTGTGGGAACTGGTTACTTATTCTGATTTCTTCCCCTTCTGCAAAAGATTCTTCAATAGCTGCTTTATAAACATTAAAAGTTGCGCCCTGAGAAGAAGCAGCGTCCATAATCCTGGGCAAAATATTTAATCCTGATACTTCTTGTCCTCCGTTTGTGAGGAGACAATTGATGATTTCCCCTGACAAAAAATAAATAAAACCTTTTTTGGAATCATCTCCGATAACCACTTCTACGTATCCAGTCTGATCTTCTTTCCGTAATTTATTTATAAGACCCTGGATGCTTGTGAATTCTGTGGAGAGGTCTCCAAAAAGCAGTTCGCTCTGTACAACGCTGGATAAAACAGTGACCATGTTTTCCTTCAAGGCGTAAACGCTGATGGATCCACCCTTCTCCTTTGTTTTATCTAGTAAACGTTTTACGGCTTTTTTTCCGGTTGCTCTTTCACCCTCAATCTCCTCCACGGCGTTAACAACATTTCCGTTATCAATAAAGAGGTTCCCCTCGTACTCCCAGAAACTGATTTGCACAGAACCGGTGAATGAATTTTGTTTCAAGTCTGAGAGCAGCTCACCAAAATTTGTAAACGAGGTATTCATATTTTCATAGACGACTTCCTCTTTTGGATAAATCATGGTGAATCTCCTTGAAATTAAGATCGGTATCTTTGAACCCTCGCCAACGCTTCTCTAGCCAACATATCCGCTTGTGTTCGTTTAGAAAACCGGAAATAGATCACAGCCTCTTCACACCAAAGCAGCATTTCCTTACCCGCTTGAT
This sequence comes from Anaerolineales bacterium, assembly GCA_018335275.1. Taxonomy (GTDB): domain Bacteria; phylum Chloroflexota; class Anaerolineae; order Anaerolineales; family UBA11858; genus B10-G9. The sequence goes on from JAGXKM010000011.1 coordinate 28,133, forward strand.
CCCTCAACAGCACTCTCTGGATTTGACCGGCTGAAAGTATTTCAGCTAATGTTTTCGATTGACTGATCAAATAGGAAGCTGCCTTATCCAATTTTTTCCCATCCCATTTAGATTCTTTGGCTGTGACTTCCCCATTCTGAGAATATATAAAAACTTCATTTACGCCCTTTATGCTGGATAATGCCCTCAATATACGTTTGGAATGATCCTTTTCTATCTCCCCCTTCTCTTCCCCAACCAGCCCTGCTTCTTGCCATTCTAATTCCGGTCCTGATTGACCTTCATCAATGCGCCGCATCCCTTCTAAAATCAAGCCAGACCAGTCAGAATGTATCGTTTCCTGTGGGGGAGTGACTTCCATCTTCAAGGTAAACACCCCCTGATCCCAGCGCAGCATCTTGTATACTGCTTCCTCCCCTTTCAACCCTTGCGTTTCAGCATGAACGATACGACCTTGATCAAAATATATTCTACCCTCTTGACCGGGACGTTGGAGATGAAGAAGTCCCACGATACGCTCTTCACAATTCATTTGGATGATGCTCGCCAAGCTCATAGTGCGCAAATCGCCCTGAAATGCTTTTGGGGCGGATTCCTTGGTGAGGAGTTGCCGCAGAGTAGCGACCAGCTTCTCAATCTCTAAAGGTTTTTCCATAAACTCAGATGCCCCCATTCTTAAAGCCCGCATCACATTCCCTTTAGTGCCTACATCTGTATAGAGAATGACTTTTGCTTCCGGATCATACGCTTTCAAGGCCTCGAGGATATCAAAACCACTGGAATCATTTCTCTGCAGAGAAACTAAAACGATATCGATATCTCCCGTTTTATATAGCTCGACAGCCCTATCGAACTCATTTATCCCATATACCTGAAAATGGTTTTTCTTCAAAACATTTACGAGAGATCGCAATGAATTCAAGTCCTCATCCACAACGAGAATATTGCCTTCTGCCACGTCGCCACTCCAAGTTATAACTTCTCAGAAAAATACCGGATTTATGAGGTAATTATACCCCAAGGGAATGCTTGATCTGATTAGGGATACTTTTCAAATATGTAACTTGCGGTCCCTTACCTTTCTGGAAACCATTTACCTGGTTCAGATAGCTTTTATCACCATGCATCCTGAACCAAATGTACGCTTCCCCTGTAATTTAAGAAACAAAGCACAGGTTGAGGTCGTTGGTTCAAGATCACCTCCACCGCTTTTATATATCTTTCTACTTGATTTACATAATCGCCTTGCTGCAGCAATTCATCCAGATGCTGCTGACTATTCACCTTGTCCGTTTTGAATTCAACCAATACCCATGTTTCTTCTTCCCGGTATAGGGCATCGATCACACCTTGTGTATAATCTTCCCCCTTCCCGGGAACACTGAAAGGGATTTCATGAACCCTTTTTTCAGCGCTGTTCATCTTCCGATATAAAACGGATCCTTGAAATCTCTCCAGGATATCCCTGGCGTCTTGGACAGCGATGTCGACGATCGATTCTTCAATAAGTCCGCTGTTATAAGCTTTTTCCCTCGCCCAGGCCTCGAAATCCTTTCCCCGATGATCGGGGAAAAACCATGCTGCTAACGCCCAATGGACTAGGTTTCCAACCAGCCAGGATGGAGCTCTTTCATATGACTGATCGGGGACCACGCGCCATACCTTCCTTTCGCGTTCCTTTTCATCAGGGAAAATAAATCTTTTAAAACCTGGGACCGGTTCACACAGCGGCAGCTCATTGGGCAGCGTCTCGTCCGGGTGATATGTTTTCTGGGTTGCTTTGAATACTCTTCCCGCCTCAGGTTCATAAACGTAACAAGCGATGGATTGAGAGATGTCACGGAGCGGAATTTTCTTAATCCCATCCCCTTTCTCATCATACTCTATCTCGCACTCATGCAGACCCAGTGGGCGTCCAATTTTTCCCAACCACCCTGATAACCGATATGGTGTATGATCCTTTTTCAGCCCCCGCATTACCCCAGAAAGGAGAAGTTTTTCCTGGGCTCGGGTAGCTGCCACATAGAGCAAGCGGTCTGATTCCGCACTTTCTTCGTCCTCCTCGCTCTGCTTCGCCAAACGATACGCGGCAGATCCGGCGTCCAGAATATATTTTTCCCCGTTTTGTCCCGATACTATTTTTTCCTCTGAAATAGGCAGGACGACCTGGAATAGATCTTCCAAAATCATGCCTCTCACATGCGGATCCCGCCGTGATACATCACCGATGACCACGACAGGAAATTCCAGGCCTTTTGCCTGATGGACGGTCATAATTTGAACTGCCCCGGAGGAAATCGTTGGACCTCCTCCTTCGCGCACAGAAACACTCTGCAGCTCCTCGATATACGCTAAAAAACGACTCACGCTAACCATTCCACTTTGCTGGGCATCCGCCAACAATTTTGCGACATTCGCTATGCTCCGATTTTGTCCGGACCTCAGTAAAGCAGCCAAATAATGACTGCGGTCTAAATAACGCTTCAAAACCTGGGCCACAGTTAGCCGACCGATCTGCTCATGGAAAGTATGCAGCATGGATCTGATCCGATATGCTCGATCTTCTTCCTTCCCTAAAAAAGAAAGCTTTTCCTGTTTCAAGAGATCATATAACGCCTGATGTCCCCTTTGATGCTGATTTTTTCGCAATACATATAGAGCGAAATCCGATAATCCAGATACTGGAGAACGCAATAAACCCGCAAGGGCGAGATCATCGTAAGGATCAGCGAAAGCCCTCAAAGCGTTCAGCAGGTCCCGAACCTCAGGCCTTTCATAAAACCCCTTCCCAGACACCGTGAGAAAGGGAATGCCGGCGCTTTCAAAGGCGCTCTCATAGGCTGGGAAAGAACCTGATGCACGACACAATACAGCCATATCCCCATACCCCAACCCTGACCGATTTTTTGAGGATAACTTTTCACCATCTCCTTCCACTAAAATCCTCAAGCGTTCAGCGATTGCTCCTGCTGATCGCTCCAAAGCCCCTTCTGCCTTGCTTCCCACACTGAGATGAAATTCAATAAAAGGAGGTTTAATGCCCGGTCTGGGCTGCTTCCTATAAGGCTTTAGGGGCTCAAAAGGCGCGACAACGGCATGGTCCGATTCGGATCCCTCCAAAACGGGTTTTAGAATTTTATTTAAAGCTGTGATCAACCCTTCGTGAGCTCGATAGGAAGTCGCCAGATGGAATCCCTCACCCAGGCTGTGCACCCTTTCCTTTTCATTGTAAAAAACACCCACATCAGCCCCTCTGAATCGATAAATGGATTGTTTACCATCACCTACAATAAACAATTTTCCTTGATCGCCATTGAGCAAGTCAAGCAGGTCACGCTGCCTGTGATTGGTGTCCTGAAATTCATCAACAAGCAGCGCTTGAACCTCATTCTGCCAGTAGGAACGCACCTCCCTATTTTCCCTCAACAGAGATAAAACTTTTTCCTCTAAATCGTCAAAATCCAGGGCTCCATTTTGCACCTTTTTTTCTGTGTATACATTTAACGTTTTTCGATACAGCCGGAATAAAGCGGGAAGGATTTCTTGAGCCATTCTGCGATCCAGGCTCAAATCCATTCCCTTACCTACCAGCGATTCCAGGTTTTGTTCATAAACCTCCTGAATCTGTCCGATCCATTTCTTGGGGTGAGCGGGGGCCCAATTTTCCTTGCGCCCCTTCTGCTTTAACGATTCCTGCAACGGCGCTAAATACCAGGATACACTGTCCCAGTCGTGATTATCTTTCGCCTTTTGAATTCGATTCCAATAATCTAACGCCTGTTCCAAAATGGGAGCAAGATTGTCTCCCGATGCTTTTGCGTTCTGAAGTGTCCCATCCAATTTTAATTGGCTGAGTCTATGAAAGTTTTCGAGCACCACAGGATCTTCTAAAAAACTTTTTACAGGTTCAAGGAGAGTGTTTTTCCAGACTGGCCATAAATCATGAATTCCCTCACTCAAAATCTGATTCAGGTCCAATCTTTTGTCTATCAAGGAACGTAAAATATTTCGCAGCTCTCGAGCGCCAAATTCGGTAAATAAAGTAACCGTTTGTGGGTCATCCACAGCCCATCCCATGGCTTCCTCGACTGCTCGGGACCGCAACAATGCCATTTCCCCTTCCTCCAGCATTTCAAAGGTTGGATCGACAACACTTTCCGCAGGATGATGCCGGAGAATGCTTGCGGACAGGGTATGAATGGTGCTGATCCGGGCCGCGTCCAGGTTATCGTACAACCCATACCATTTTTTTGCCTGCATTTCATCCAAATCTTCACGCTCCAGGTATTTTCGGATCTCTTCCCGAATCCTGTTTCGCATTTCCCGGGCAGCTTTTTTCGTAAAAGTGATCGCTACAATAGAGCGCAGTGGTAATCCCTCCACAAGCAGGGATAAATACCGGGCCACAAGTGTTCGCGTTTTACCTGTCCCAGCACCAGCCGTTACCACCACATCACTCCCGCGTGACAAAATAGGATCCCATTGTTCCTGGCTGGGTTCCATTTGTTTTAAGATAGGGTGAGCATCTCTCTTCATGAAAGGGATATCCTTACCAGTTTCGAGGTGAATAATGCCAACAGTAGTCAGCTGCAGGGCAGTATGAAGGGCAGTTCATATCGGGTACACGAGGGATAAAATGTCCCTGACGAGCTCCATAAATGGCTTTCCAAGCTTCCTGCGTGGAAACCTTGATCGCTTCCCGCGGGCCTTTCTTTCCTTGATGATGAAAACTCCTTAGCCGCAACCTGCTCGCTTCCGCATGCCGGACATGAAAATAAAATCCATCCCTGACCGGACCCACATTTAATGCCTGCTCCGCGGCCATTGCGTAAAGGGGAAGCTGTAGTTTATGTCCCTCTCGTACGGCTTGATTGCGAAATCCATAAGGAGCGCTGGTTTTATAATCGATGATCCGCACCCTGCCTTTCGAATCCCGATCCACACGATCGATATATCCCCGAAGCTGAAAGTAATCATCCCCAGGACCCTCCACTACCAGTGCCGGACCCTCCCTTCCTGGTATCCCAAAGGTTTGTTCTGCTCGGTAAAACCCAAAAGAAGGATCCATGGTTTCTAAGACAGAAACCGAACGGGCGACATTATCTTTGATCTCCTCCCGGGTTTGCTCCCACCAGCCTGTCTCCCGAAATCCTTCCCGTTGGGGAGCCGCATCCAGAACAGAATCCGCGATTCGGGGCAAGTTCTCCAGCAGATGATCCAAAGTAGGATCTTCACCAGCAGATCGATATAACGCTTCAAAGATATGATGATAAATATTGCCCAATTGTCGAGCGTCTAACCCTTCTTGCGGAAGCTGACGTTGTTCTAACAATAAAACATGAATTGTAAAAAATAAGAAAGGACACTTTTTATAACTTTCTAAGCGGCTTGCACTCCAGATATGTTCACTATCAAAAAGCTCACTGAATTCTGTGCCTTTGTTCTTCAAATTCCCATCATGCAGTTCTATTTCATATTGAGAGCAATGGTATCGCTGACAAAAGATATCGCTTGTGATTTTTATGGAATCCGCGAGCTCCGGTTTCCTGTCTTTAAATTCTCGCCACAATTCTTTCGCGTCAGGATAAGAAGCCAGCGTTCTGGAAACTTCTCCCCAGGAGGCAGAATCCTTAACAGCAGGCCTATTCTGTGTGGACAATATCTCTGGCTCCACATTAACATGCCTGCGGATCTCCTCCCAGTACGGAGAGGGCTGCCATAAGGCGCCGTTATCCGCAATCCTGGACCTCGTGAACAGCAAATGCTGGCTGGCCCTGGTTATTGTTTCATAAAAATACTCGGCTTCCCAACTCCGGGCGGAAATGGGAACCGGGAGGTCGAATTCATCCTGTAATTCTTTCCGTTCATTGTCCCTTAAAAAAGGGTCTTCATCTACAGTAGCTGGAAATTCTCCTTCCCCTAATCCAAGGACAGCTACGGCTTTAAAGTGAAGTCCTCTTGCCGCCACCACATCAGCTGCCAGAATCCCCTGTTCTTTTTTCCACTGTGAGGGATGATATCTTTCTTCTTCAATGCTCTGTCTTAATTCCTGGATAAAAGTTCGATACGAGACTGAAGATGTTTCAACTGTCCTCTCAGCCCACACAAACCCACGCAGCACCTGTTTCAGCTTGATTAACGCCTCAAGATCACGCTCCTTAAACACCTCGGGGCCATTTGTAACGCGACGCACCATGTTCAAATCCGTTTTCCGGCCCTCTTCCAGGCTTCGATTGCCAATGACCCCTTCCACCCAGGCGACCAACGTCCGGTAAGTTTTTTTCCCTTCTGGCGGCTGGAGTCTGTGAACAAAACGCCGAAATTTGCGCCTCATACCCTCGATTTCTTTTCTGCTGGTTGTCGTGCCAGGGAATGCAGTCCGGAGATCCTCTTGAACTTCTTCCCTTTCATGGGAAAGTAAAACACGAAAGGCTTCTTCCCATTGATCACTGCCCTGGATCACATTTCCCCACCGGGCGATCCAGTTCAAGGTTTCCGCATCGGATGCTTCAATGCCTATGGGGGTTTTTGCGTCCTGATTGTGAAAGGCTTCTTTCCAGGCAAAATAAGGTGATCTCCAGGCCTCGATTACCTCTCGCCAGGCCAGATATTCGTCCCCGGGACTTGCGATTTGCAGAACATTGATCAGGGCAGCCACTGCAGGATTTTCTATGAGGGGGCGGCCTTCTTCCAGATAAATCGGAAGACCATACTCCTCCGCTGTTTGATAAAGAAAGGACCTGTAAGGCTCTATATCTCGAAATAAAACGGCTGTTTGATGAGGTTCCCAATTCTTCCTTACGATCCATTTCTTCAACCATCTCAGTGCATTTCGAACCTCTCCCTCCCTATCGGGGGCAGCGACCAGGGAAAGAGCATCATCGCCACTATTTTTTCGGACGTCCTTTTCGAATAATTCCCTTTCCAAATCTCTAATCGATGGAGTTAGAAATCCCCTTGGGGATGGGTCCAGGTAGATTTCCTCATCGAATGTTATCGCGTCCTTCAACTCTTTTCTGGTGCGCAGGAACCGCTTATGGACCATTGGCCTTACGCGGTCATCCGGTTCTCCCGTGAGCGTGATGGTCAGCTCTGGGATCTGAGCCGCTGCTTGACTCAAAATTCGGATCTGTACCGGCGTGAAATCATCAAAACCATCCACAATCAATGGGGACCAGCGATCTGGGATCAGGGTTCCTTCCTGCATCGAAATTAATGCTGACCAGGCGGCTCCTAGATAATCTACTAAATCCTCTTCTTCTAAGTACCTTTCATAATCCAGGTATATTTCCCCAATCTCCATCAGCCGTGGTCCGCTTTCCATCTTATTAATTGCGGATTGAAATATCTCAGGCGATATTCCACCTGCCTTTAACTCCTGAATGACTTCCGTCACCTTTTGAATGAAACCCGGTTTGAGACGGATGTGTTGGTAGTAACACAGAGAAGTATCCCCCACAAGGCTTTTCAAGACACGCTTTTGTACTGGTTCTGACAACTTAATGCTTACAGATCCAGCCTGGAACAAGACATCCGTGTATAAATCATCGAATGTCCCCACATATATACCTAAAGCGCCCCCCGCCTGGGCTGCCCTTTTCTCCCAAAAATTTTCCTGTAAACGTGTAGGAACGATGACGTGCGGGGTATAATTTAAGCCCCGGGCGAAATCACGGGCATATTCCAGGACAAATTCAGATTTGCCAGAAGCAGCTGGACCAACAATTAATCTCTTGATAAGCTCCCCTTTGGTCAGAAGGCTTCATGTTTTCACCTCCCAACCTGCGATTTATAAGCCGATGAAGTACTCAAATCAAAGATCCCCTGGATATCTTCAATCTAACCTAATCATAACATCTGCAAAAGGTGTTAAAATAACCTATAATAATTTGGGTATGAGGTATCCCATAAGATAAGGATCATCTGTATAGATTAGTGTTCATGCAAAGATGAGTATTCCTGTTACCCGCACCCGAATCATCCTCCCCCGGAGGCGTCCAGATCTGGTCTCCAGGGAACGATTGTTGGAAATGCTGGATGATTTGCTTGAGTATAAATTAATTCTGGTTTCCGCACCCGCGGGGTACGGCAAGACATCCCTGTTAGTGGATCTCGCCCACCAGGTTGAATATCCCGTATGTTGGTATTCTCTGGACTCTCTAGATCAGGACTTCCAACGATTTCTGGCCCATTTCATTTCTGCAATCCAACACCGGTTTCCAGATTTTGGACATAACTCGCTTTCTGTCTTGGAAAACGCATCCCTCAGTAAAAACGACCGCAGCCGCCTTGTGAGGACAATCGTCAATGACGCCTTTGAACACATTGATGAGCACTTCACGATGGTTCTGGACGATTATCACCTGGTAGAGGACAATGACGACATCAATCTCTTTTTGAACCGATTAATTAAAGAGATGGATGAGAACTATCACCAGATCATCTCCTCCCGGACCTTACTCAACTTGCCTGATTTGCCGCTTATGGTAGGCAGATCCCAGGTCAAAGGTCTCAGTTTTGAAGAGTTGGCTTTCCGCCCTCAAGAGATCCAAACCCTAATGCAAGAAAAATATCACCAGGTTATCTCTGAAAAACAAGCCCAGAACATTGCAGAGCGTACCGATGGCTGGATCACCGGCCTGCTGCTTTCCGCAGAAACCATGTGGAAAGGACTGACAGGGCATGCCCGTGTGACCCAGGCCTCAGGGGTCGATTTATACGATTACCTGGCTCAACAGGTGCTGGATCAACAACTGCCAGAGTTTCGTTCCTTCCTGCTGCGATCCTCCCTTCTGGAAGAATTTAATGCCTCTCTATGTGAAGCGGTTCTTGGCGATCCTCCGGAAGGCGAAACATGGTCCAGTTTGATCGCCAAAGTCATGCAATACAACCTCTTCGTACAACCCTTGGAAAACGAAGGCACATGGCTGCGTTACAACCATCTCTTCCGGGACTTTTTACAGGAACGCCTGACCATTGAACGCCCGGAGGAAA
>JAGXKM010000106.1 GCA_018335275.1 Anaerolineales bacterium
ACCCAGCCACCGCAGGGGCACTTATCCGTCTTGCGGGCGTTCTCGCCCGACAACAAAACGGGGAAGTGCTTGCCCTGCAAGTCGTGACGGTTCCCGACCAGGTGCCGCTGGAAGAAGGACGCCGCAGGGCAGAAGCCGGTCGGGTCATTCTGGAGCAGGCTTTAAATCAGGCCAAAGAGGAAAACTTTGTCCTTCAGACCATGACACGCGTGTCCCACAATGTTGCAGAAGGCATTATTGATACTGCCCGTGAAGAAGATGTGGACTTAATAGTTTTAGGATGGCGGGGGTACACACGCTCTGCTGGTGCTTCCATGGGACCGATCATAGACCCTGTGATGCGCAACGCTCCCTGTGATGTTACAGTTGCCAAGGGAGCGGAGTGGTCCAAGGCGAAAAAAATTCTCATCCCAACATCCGGGGGTCCAAACGCCCCTATCTCTGCCCGCCTTGCCTGGCTGCTTTCCGAAGTCTTTGATTCCCAGGTCACAGCCTTATATGTCCAACAAGGTCGGGCCACACCGCAGCGAATGAAAAAAAACCGGTATCTGATTAACAAAACCCTTGAAGGACTTGAATTCAGCCGCCCACCTGAACAAAAAGTCGTCGTCGCGGACAGCGTAGTGGACGGCATCGTCAGAGAAGCCCAAGAGTATGATCTGGTCCTCCTGGGAGCTTCAGAAGAAGGTTTATTCGACCAATTTGCCTTCGGATCCATTCCCCAGAAGATCGCTGCTAGGGTTCAAAGGACAGCTGTGATCGTCAAGCACACTACAGGCCCGACTCAAATCTGGATCCAGAGATTAATCAACAACTTTTTCCGCCTGCTTCCCAGACTAAATATCGAGGAGCAGCTGGATCTCCGGGAAACGATGAGTGACAGCGCTCGTCCGGGTATTAATTATTTCGTCCTCATCACCCTCTCCAGCGTCATCGCCTCCCTGGGACTGCTGTTGGACAGCTCAGCAGTGGTCATCGGCGCCATGCTGGTGGCCCCTCTCATGTCACCCATCATGGGATTATCCCTGGGGATGGTGCTGGGAGATATCAGAATGATACGCCTTTCAATTGAGGCTGTCTTTAAGGGCGTGGCTCTGGCTGTGGTAATTGCTGTCTTCACCGGTGTGCTTTCCCCCTTCAAAGAACTAACAAACGAGATCTTATCTCGAATCCAGCCAACCTTACTCGATCTGGTGGTGGCCCTCGCTTCAGGCATAGCGGGAGCGTATGCCCTGGCCCGGAAGGAGGTCGGGGCTGCTTTACCCGGTGTGGCGATCGCTGCGGCGTTGATGCCTCCTCTGGGTGTATTGGGCCTGGGACTTGCTTTCGGAAGACCAGAAGTGGTGGGCGGAGCCTTCCTACTCTTCATCACCAATATCGCCGCTATCAGCCTGGCAGGCGTACTTGTCTTCATGGTCCTGGGGGTTCGCCCCCAGACCTGGCAGCTGGAATCAAGGCAGCGCATGCGCAGGGGACTCATCGGATTTACCCTGTTGCTGATTGTGGTCACCATCCCGCTGGGTACGATCATGAGCAGCGTTGTGAAAGACACTGCCCGACAGCAAGCTGTCCGCGAGGTGCTGCAGGAGCAGATAACTGACCGTCCCTGGGATATGGTTGACTTTGAATACCGAACAGAAAACGAGTCCCTTTCAGTAGTCGTGACCATACGTTCCACCCACGACATCAACCCGGATGCGGTAGAAGAGATCGCTGCTGCCTTAGGTACGGAATTGGGTCAACCGGTGAGCCTGGAAGTCGTCACTCTGCCGGTCATCCGTTATCCAGAGTGAACTCAGAACAATCAGCCTGAACAGTTAACTTCATCCCCCGGACCAAGCTGTGTACTCAACCTCAAGCCCCAGGGCTTGATAGGGAAGGAAGAAAATAGCGATGTCCAGCTTTACGCGCACAATTCCTAAAGACAAGCAAGAAAGTTTCGTGACCAATATACTCTCGCAAGCGGACCATTTTATACCCCTCACCTTCCAACCCAGACAAGCGGAACCCGGTGATTACATCTACCTGATCCACCGGGGAAAGATTGCAGGGCGGGCGAAGATTTCCAGCATTGAGGAGGTTAATCGTAAGGGGCAAACTGAGGGGGAAATATATCCAAATTGGGCTAAATGGGTGGTACGATATACAGGTTCCTGGGAAAGACCCCCTTCCCTTATCCAGGTAAAGGGGCATCAAGGGGTCCGGTATCTGAAAACGCAGGGACTGGGACACCTTGACAAAGAAATATGGTAACGATGATAGTCCTCCCCAGAAAATGAACAATCGTGAATAAGGAGCATGTTCCCATCCCTCCCTTTAGACGCTGGATCACAAAGTATATTTCACAAGGAGAAAATTGATGACCAAGATTGATATCGCTGAACAAGATACTTATTATACAGAGAAAGGCTCGGGCCCCGCGATGCTGATTTTCCCGGACAATCTGCATTCTTCTGAGGGCTATGCGAAGGATCTGGACCACTTCAGCGGTCAATTTCATGTCCTTTCCTATGATTATCCCGGAAAAGGGAAATCGACCCGGGATGTCAAATATCTGGACGAACAAGAGTATGACCTCTGGAATTATTGGGCGGATTTCGCCTGCCATTTGCTGATGGAACTGGGTATTGAAGAATGCGGTGTGATGGGATCCGGATTCGGAGCACTGCCTGCTCTCCATTTTGCTGGAAAACAGGCCGCGCTGCACCGGATAACGCCCACCTGCGTGATCGCGGACAGCTTCCTGAGCGACCTGAAGCCCCGGACCCTGCACCGCGCCCTCGACGTCCGGGAGCATTTCTACGTTCGCAATGCAAAATCACTGGAAAAGCAGCACGGGGATGACTGGCGGGACGTGGTGGACGCGGACACCGCCCTCCTGCGGCAGCTCGCGGACCGGGGTGGATACAAAGTACACGACTTCGTGCTCAACGCTATCCCCTGTCCAGTCCTGCTGACTGGAAGCCTGCAGAATGTGCTTATGCCAGGTATCGCCCAGGATTTCGCCAGATTATCGGGCATTATCCCCGACTGCAGCCTCTATCTAACCAGCACAGCGGATCATCCCTACGGCGAAGAACATCCCCTGATGTGGACAAACAGAGAATCATTCCACGCTGTATGCGATATGTTTTTGAGCAGTAGACTTTCACTCAAAAAGGATTAAGAAGAAGGCAGTCTTTCAACAGGAGGGGCCTTTTCCCCCTGGGATCTAGGGAAACATCGCTATAATCAATCGAGTCCCGGAGCGAAGCATGCTAAAACGTCTTTCTACCTGGATAGTTGAATTTTCAAAAGGCTGGGTGGCTTTGTCCGCCCTATTGGGTTTTTTGCTTTTTTCCATTTTCGTTCTCCCAGCCCAGTCCGCGAGGTCTGAAAAAGAAACAGGAGGTGCGGGGTCCCCCGACACTTCCCTTTACTATACTCCGGAAAAATTATATCAATTAGCAGGTGAATACGGGCCAAAAGGCAGGAAAGCATATATCCGGACGCGATTCACCTTCGATTTGATCTTCCCCCTGGTATATGCCATATTTCTGACCACAGCAATCAGCTGGGTCTATAAAAAAGTCTTTCCATCAGAAAGCTTCTGGATGCGGATCAATCTAACCCCTCTCCTGGGAGCGGGATTTGATTACCTGGAAAACATATCCACTTCCCTGGTCATGTTCCGTTACCCAAGCCAAACTGCAGGTGCCGCCTTTTTAGCGCCGATCCTTACGCTCGTGAAATGGGCCTTTATCGGGAGCAGTTTTCTGATTCTGGGTATCGGCACTGCAGCTGCACTCTGGGGCTGGATAAAGAAAATGGGGAGTTGAAAAGGAATAACAGTTCCCCTTCGTTCAAACCCATCAAGGCAATCCACTGCATCAAGGATCCCCACTCAACGAATTCAGGAAGCCTTTTCTAAAGCTTATTATTGGCTATACGCAGTCTAACCCGCGGGGCTGATGGCCGGCCACCTGCCTTGGGGTATGATAGGGGATAAAGGAGGACAGAGATGAAAATCACCATCGTTTCCACCAGCACCCGGATCGGTAGGGTCAGCCACCGCATTGCCCTAGCCTTAGAACGCTCCTTAAATGGAAAAGGGCAAGAAGCGAAAATCATCGATCTGGCAGAGGTAAAATTGCCGCGATTTACAGCGCGATACCACCGCCATCCCGAACAGCCCGAAAACTGGGAGAGGATCATGGAAACCCTCAAGGCATCTGACGGGATGATCTTCCTGACCCCGGAATACAACGGCAGCATTTCCTCGGGGTTGAAAAATTTTATCGATGTCTTTGCAAAAGACGGATTCCGGGGGAAACCCATCGGGGTCGCCACCGGCTCAACGGGAAGCAAAGGCGGGGTGAGGGCCGCGTATCATGTGCAGCGGATCATCCTCTCCATCTTCGCTTACCCCCAACCCCAGATGCTGCTGGTTGGCGAAATGCAGCACAAATTCGATGAAACGGGGAGATTGGTGGACAAGGACTTTAAGCCGGTGTTTGAACGGTTCGTCGACCAATTTATCCAGTTCTCAGCCCTCCACCAGGGTCCTACATCTTAAGAAAATAAGGCTGGGAAAGGAGGACAAATCATGGCTGGCAAGAAAAGACATTCGGGACTCATTTTCCTTCTCGCTCTAACCCTTATTGCCGTGTCCCTTTCCTGCAAAATTCTTCCGGCCTTCAAGCCTGATCAGAAAAAAGCTCAGCGAGCCACAGCGGTTGGCTTTGATCTCACCCACCGGATGCTCGATCACCCCCAAGGAGACGGAAACGCCCAAAAACACCTTTTTCTACACAATTACCCGATGCCCGGCGAGGGCCTGGTCACTGGGACAATATGTTTAGAAGACGCCGATGAAACCCCGGAAAGCGTCAGACTGCTTATCCTGCGGCCGAGACCCGAAGGTTGGAAGATCATCCACAGCCTCCCTTTACCGGCCGATGACCATCCTGGGGCACAGGCAGGCATCGACACTTTCCAGTTCAACCCTCCTTTGCCCGTGGAAAAAGGCGACATTTTCGCCCACTGGCACCCTGACACGGTTCCCTCCGGACCCATCCCTTACAATTCAGACGATGCTTCCATAAAGGGTTTAAGCGTCGGGAAATACGGCTTTCGCCTGGAGGATGTCCAAAGGGGAAAGATGGTTCCCAACCGCGGGTTCACAGGACAGCGGGATTATTTTATAAATCTCATCTTCCAACCCGCTTCAGAGGAGAAGTGAACCCCCAAATATGAAAAGAATTCTTCTTTTGAATCTGGAGTTTTTAGACGTAGATGCGTGATTCAATCTGGCGCAAATGGCTGCTGATAACCGCAGGACTTCTGTCTGTGGGGTTAGGTGTGCTGGGTATCTTTCTTCCCATTCTACCCACGACCCCTTTCTTGTTGTTGGCAGCTGCCTGCTTCATCCGCAGTTCAAAGGGATTATACCGGTGGCTTATCAACCATAAATGGTTCGGACCTTACATCCGCAATTACCGGGAATTCAAAGCTGTCACACTGCGCGCCAAGATAGGGACCCTGATCTTGTTATGGGGTACCATCAGTTACACAGCCTTCGGCGTTTTGGATTCATGGCTCCTCCGTGGGCTCCTATTGATGATCGCCTTGGGCGTCACCATCCATATCCTGAGCTTGAAGACCCTGACCGAAGAGATGATTTTATCAAGCCAAAAAGAGGGGAAACAAAATCAGGAGCCTGACTGGAAGGGGCCAGACGAAGATCATCCCATTGGTCCTCCCCCCCACAGATCATGATTCATTATCCGGGTAAGCTGTCAGAATCAGATCTGGTCAGCGTTTTTGAAAGAGGTAATGGGAAACGATATATTCCCGCCCTCCACGGCTGGCCCAGGTCTCTTCACATGCCATGAAAAACAACCGCCAATTGACCCACCAGCGCCTGACCTGATCAGGTCCATAGGCCCCGGCTAAAATCTCCTGGACCCGCGCTTTTCTGCGGTCCATTTTTTCCAACCAACTGCGGAGGGTTTTCTGGTAGTGCAGCCCGGAAAGGCGCCAATGATCAACCAGATATAGATCCTGCTGATAATGGAGCAAAAGGTCATCTGAGGGCATCGTCCCGCCCGTGAAAAAGGTTTGCGCCATCCAGTTTGAATCGTCACCCAACTCATATTCGTAAGCAAAAAGGCGGTGGCTGAAAATGTGCACAAAAAGCCGCCCCCCCGGTTTCAATATCCGGTTGATTTCTCCCAACAAATGGCGGTAATTCTTCATATGCTCAAACATTTCGATGGAGAACACACGGTCAAACTGATGGTCTAATTCCAGCTGATTGACATCCGCCACGATCCCCTTGACGTTATCGAACCCTTTTTCCCCTGCACGGTCGCGGATGAACCCGATCTGGTCCCGGGAATTCGAGACTGCAGTAACCTTGCAGTCCGGATAATGCTCCGCGATCCACAAGGTGAGGGATCCCCACCCGCAGCCCAGATCCAGCACACTCATCCCGTTTTCTAATCCCGCCCTGCAGCAGGTGAGATCCAGCATGGCCTCTTCCGCTTCATCGAGCGACATCACTCCTTCCGGCCAAAAACAGCAGCTGTATTTCAGGCGTTTTCCAAGCACCATTTGGAAGAATTCCGGGGGCACTTCGTAATGCTGGACATTCGGCAGGT
>JAGXKM010000107.1 GCA_018335275.1 Anaerolineales bacterium
CCATCCTGGGCCAGGTCAAAGAAGAGCTGGAGGTCATCCCCGGATCAGTGCCCAACCTGATTGATCTCCCGGAAGGCTGTAAATTTGCTCCCCGCTGCCGCGCCCGGGTAGAGAACGACCTGGAGATTTGCACCGAAAAAGAGCCCGATTTAATGGAGCTGAGCTCCGGGCACACGGTGCGGTGCTGGCTTTATCAGGAAGAGGACGGCCATCCCAGGACGGGAGCGTTGAGATGACATCAAGCAGGACAGAATCCATGGATAAAGATATCGTTCGAGTAGAACATTTAGTGAAATATTATCCGGTGTTTGGAGGTGTTTTCCGCCAGGAGGTGAATCAGGTTCAGGCGGTGGATGACGTCAGCTTCTCGATCAAGGAGGGCGAAACCCTCGGCCTGGTCGGAGAATCGGGCTGCGGGAAAACCACGGTGGGACACACCATGCTCAAACTCCGGGAACCGACCAGCGGTTCGATGATTTTTGACAAGCGGGATATATTTGCCCTCAGCGGACAAGAGCTGAAAACCATCCGGCGGGAAATCCAGATCGTGTTCCAGGACCCCTATGCTTCCCTGGATCCCCGCCTTCCGGTGGGCGAATCGATCGCCGAAGGGCTGAAGATCCACCGGGTGGGCACGAACCAGGACCGGGTGGATAAAGTCCTGGAAGCCCTCAAAAACGTCGGTCTGGAAGATTATCACGCTCACCGCTACCCGCACGAATTTTCGGGAGGGCAGCGGCAGCGGATCGGCATCGCCAGAGCCCTGGCTTTGAATCCCAGATTCATCGTTCTGGATGAGCCGGTGTCAGCGCTGGATGTGTCCATTCAGGCCCAGGTGTTGAATATCCTCAATAATTTGCAGGAAGATTATGGGCTGACGTATTTGTTCATAGCCCATAACCTGGCGGTGGTGGAGCACATCTCCGACCGCGTGGCGGTGATGTACCTGGGAAAAATTGTCGAGCTGGCTGATCGGGAGGATCTCTTCGATCACCCGCTGCATCCTTACACCCAGGCTTTGATGTCGGCTATCCCCCTTCCTGACCCGACCAAGAAGCGGGAGCGGATCATCCTCTCCGGGGATGTGCCCAGCCCGCTTAACCCGCCGCCGGGATGCCGCTTTCATCCCCGCTGCCCGATCGCGGAATCACGCTGTGCTGTGGACGAACCCGAGCTCCGGGAGCTGGCACCGGGCCACACTGTGGCCTGCCATTTTGCGGAAAGGTTCATGGACTGAAGGGAGCAGACTGGACTCTCTCCGAAGGGGGTTCAACGGGAGTCCTGGTTCATTTCCCGCGGTTGTTAATTGACATTCTTTCCACCCCAGACTACAATGAAGGATAACCATTGCCTGCTGATCTGATAGGTGAGGGAGGGAACATGAGCGCCTGGCGAGGAAAATACGCCATAGGCTTGACCGGAAATATCGCCACTGGAAAGAGTGTGGTGCGTAAAATGCTGGAACACCTGGGCGCCTATGGGATTGATGCGGATGTGTTATCTCATCGGGCGATTTCTGAAGGCGCGCCTGGATATCAGAATGTGATCGATACCTTTGGGAAATGGGTTTTGGGGGAGAACGGGGAGATCGACCGCCGGAAGCTGGGCCGGCTGGTTTTTGCGGACCCGGAGGCCATGGCCAAACTGGAAGAGATCGTGCATCCCCTTGTGCGCAAAGCTTTGCATATTCTGGTTGAACGTTCTGAGCAGCGGATTGTGGTCATCGAAGCCATTAAACTCCTGGAAACCGATTTGCATACCATGTGCGATCAAATTTGGGTCACCCGGGCAGCCCCGTCGATTCAGCTGAAACGTCTTATTGAAAAACGTGAGATAAGCAAAGAGGAGGCGCAGCGCCGCATTGAATCCCAGCCTCCCACTTCGGAGAAGGTGAAGAAAGCGGATGTGATCATTGAGAATGACGCCTCATTTGAAAAAACCTGGAACCAGGTCCTGGATGCCTGGGAAGACATCACCCAGGCGGAACCTGAGTACAAACGGATCCCCAAAAAAGCCTTTGGCGATTTGGACATCCAGCGGGCCACGCCGGAGCAGACGGATCAAATTGCCGGGTTCATCAACAAACACACGAAGGGCCGGAAGCATATGACCCGCTCCGATGTCATGGCCGCTTTTGGGGAAAAGGCGTATATGCTGCTCTTGTCAGGCGAGGAGATTGTCGGGCTGCTCGGCTGGCAGGTGGAAAACCTGATCACCCGGGTTGATGATGTGATGATCAAGGAAGGCGTGAATTTCCAGCGGGGACTCCAGGCCTTATTGAAATATGTGGAGGAGGCGTCACGGGAGCTGCAGAGCGAGGCAGCCTTGTTGTTCCTTCCCCCCTTGCTTGCCCAACATGAAGGTGTATGGCATTCCCTGGGATACCGGGCCCGAACGGTGAAAGACCTGGGCGTCCGGGCCTGGCAGAACGCGGTCATGGAATCCATGCCGCCGGGCACGGTGCTCCTTTTCAAACAGCTTCGAGAAGATCGCATCTTGCGCCCCATGCAGTAATCTCACCGGGGTTTGAAGAATAGGATGAACTGGTGATCAGAAATTTTTTTAATTATCTAATTTTTTTATTTGAACGGGCCAACTGGCTCAGCGTGGTGGATGTCTTTCTCGTCACCATCGTTTTCTTCCTCATCCTCTATGTGCTGCGGGATACCAAAGCCCTGGTCTATTTACGCGGGATCCTTTTCCTGATCGTGGCGGTCAGTTTATTGACCAGCCTGCGGGTCCTGCCCGCGTTTTCCTGGCTGGTCTCCAACACCCTGCCCGCCTTGCTCCTGGCAATCCCGGTCGTCTTCGCTCCTGAAATCCGGCGGGGGCTGGAGCGCATTGGGCGGACGGGTTCCTTTTTTTCAAGGGAAGGCTTTTCCACGGAAATAGAGAAAAGCATCCATGCCGTCACCCAGGCGGGGAAGACGCTCTCCGAGAGCAAGGAAGGCGGGCTGGTCGTTTTCCGGCGCCTGGATCCTTTGCAGGAATACGTGGAAACGGGCGTGGTCTTGAATGCCGAAGTCACGGCGGAACTTCTGATCCAGATATTTCATCCCAAAACACCCCTCCATGATGGGGCGGTAATCATGGCGGACGATACGCTGATTGCCGCCAGCTGCGTCCTCCCCCTGTCATCCAGCGGCGTGCTTGAAGAATCCCCGGAACGCTCGATGGGGCTTCGGCACCGGGCAGCGCTGGGGATCGCGGAAGAGACCGATGCTGTAGCGGTTGTGATTTCGGAAGAAACCGGGGTCATATCTCTGGCCTATGAAGGCAATATCGACCGCTATGTCCCCGCCGATGAATTGGAGGAGCGCCTTGCGGAGTTCTTCACCACCGAACCATCCGGAAGGCCTTTATTCAAACAGGTAGCTTCGATTTTCCAAAGGGATGAGTGAATGAATATCTTTCGCTGGTTGAGAAAAAATTGGTCCACCCTCCTGCTCTCTTTCCTTTTTGCCCTCGTGGTTTGGGGGTCAGCGGTGGTCTCCGCCAACCCCAACCAGGAGAACGATCTTTCCATTCCGCTTGAAGTGGTAGAGCAGCCCCCCAATACCGTGATAGTCGATCCGATTCCCGAGCAGGTGACGATTACCGTCTACGCCCCTCAGAGCGTGATTGAAGAGATCAGGGACGAGCAGATCCTGATGGGCAGAGTGAACCTCTCTGGACTGGAAGCGGGGACCTACAATGTGACCGTGTCAATAGAGGTCCCCGATGAACTTCGTCCAATCCGGATCATGGATAAAAACCCCGAACAGATTCAGGTCACATTGGATAACCTGGTCAGGCGGGAGGTACCCATTGCCACGGAGATCAACGGAAAACCCGCAGTGGGGTATAAGGTGGGCCCTGTGAATTGGTCCTCCGAGACGGTCACTGTCTCGGGACGTGAAACCCAGGTGCAGAAAATCGATACGGTCAAGGCTGAACTGGACATTTCGGACGCAGATGAAACCATCAATAAAGAGATCCCTCTTGTCCCTTATGACAGCGAGGGAAAGCGGGTGGTGGAGATCGACCTGGAACCCACATCCGTGGAAGTCGAACAGCAGATTGTCCTCCAGGGGGGATATCGAAATGTGGCGGTCAACGTGGTCACCCAAGGAAAGGTGGCGGCGGGCTACCGGTTCACCAGCATCACGCCTAACCCTCCCACTGTGATGACCTTTTCTGAGAACCCCCAGTTGGTGGAGGAGCTTCCCGGGTACGTGAATACCGAGCCGCTGGATTTAACCGGGGTGGATGATTACATGGAGACCATCCTGGAACTGGATCTGCCGGAAGGGGTCACCGTGGTGGGCGATCCCACCGTGCTCGTGCAGGTCAACGTGACCACCATCAAGACGAACATGACGATCACCAGAGAGGTTGAGGTCATTGGCCTTTTGCCCGGACTCAAGGCGGAGGTTTCACCTCCCAATGTTGATGTCGGGATCTATGGTCCTGTGCCCACATTGGACAATTTGACCCAGCGGGATGTGCGGGTGATTGTGGATCTAAGTGATCTTGAAGAGGGGGTCCACAAAGTCACCCCCGAGGTGGAGATCCTGCCGAGCGATGTCAGCATGGAGACCATCCTGCCCGGAACCGTCGAAGTCACCATTGAACCTTCCAACGGGCCAACCCCGGAAGGGTAGCTTACTCAGCACCCGTTTATTCCCCGAAACGAATTATGAGAAAACCAGTTGTCGCCATTGTTGGACGTCCCAACGTAGGGAAGAGCACCCTTTTTAACCGTTTTGCAGAACGCCGCCTGGCCATTGTGGATGAGGTCCCGGGCACCACGCGGGACCGGCTGCTCGCGGAAGCGGAATGGGCGGGGGTATATTTTGACATCATTGACACCGGAGGGATCGATCCCACCCAGGCGGGGTTCGGGAAGCGCAAAGAACCCCTTTCGGTGGGCTCGCATCAGTACATAGAGCATATCCGGGGTCAGGCGGACATCGCCATCCGCGAGGCGGATGTGGTGCTCTTTGTGGTCGACGGCCAGGACGGGGCTACGGCAGCGGACCGCGAAATTGCCGATGTGCTGCGGAAGCGGCAGGAAGACCGCGGCGGGGAACCGTTTCCCCCCGTGATTTTGGTGGCCAATAAGTGCGAAAGCCAACCTGCGCGGGACAATGCGGTCCAATTTTACGAGCTGGGTTTTGAAAAACTGCACGCCGTATCGGCCATTCACGGCACGGGTGTGGGTGATCTCCTGGATGCCGTTGTGGAGGCATTTCCTGAACGTGGAGAAGAAGAGCCGGATGCTTCCGTTCATTTTTCGATTGTCGGCAAACCCAATGTGGGCAAGTCCAGTTTGTTGAACCGGATCCTGGGGGAGGAGCGGGTCATCGTCAGCCCCATCCCGGGGACGACCCGGGATTCCATTGATACCCGCTTGGTATACGATCAAACCCCGATCACGCTCATCGATACGGCCGGCATCCGCAAGCGGGGCAGCGTCGAACCCGGCGTGGAAAAGTTCAGCGTCATCCGCGCTTTCAAAGCCATCGAGCGGTCCGATGTCTGCCTGCTGGTGATTGACGGCTATGAGGGAGTCAGGTCCCAGGATGCCCACATCGCCGGGCGGATCCTGGAAGAATGGAAGAGCGTGGTGGTCATCGTCAACAAATGGGATCTGGTGCACAAAGACACTCACACCATGTCCGAATACAGGGAATTTGTGCGTTATAGATTGAGCTTCATGGATTATGTGCCCATCCTCTTTACCTCTGCGAAAACGGGGCAGCGGGTGGATCAGATCCTGCCCACCGCCCTGGAAGTCTTCGACCAGCGCACTTACCGTATGCCTACATCACAGCTCAACCGCATTTTACAGCGGGCCCAGGATAGGCATCCCGCCCCATCTAAATCCGGCAACCATCTCAGGATCTTTTACGGCACCCAGGTCAAAACGGACCCGCCCCTGATCCTGCTGCATGTCAATGACCCGGACTGGGCTCATTTTTCCTACCTGCGCTACATTGAGAATCAAATCCGGGAACATACCCCCTTTCTGGGCACCCCGATCCGGATTAAAATGCGCGCCAGCTGAAGCCGGGTCCCTGGAACTGCCCCGGAATGCGGTCCGGATGCCTCTCCGGGCTGATACTCGGGGGATTGGCGGCGGAGTTACGACCCTTGCCCCCCGCCCTTTCCCAATATATAATCGTTTTACGTTGAGCGAGAAAAACTTTTGCTATGGAACCAGATTACAGGCTGCCTGCTGAAGAGACCGATGAAAAGGAGAAACGACCCGGCTTCCTTAACGCCGTGGTTGATATCCTGGAGACGCTGCTTCTCTCGGTGATCCTTTTTTTGATCATCAATGCCGTGTCTGCCCGGATTAAAATTGACGGGTCCAGCATGGAACCTACGCTGCAACACGGCGAATTTATCATCGTCAGTAAATTGAATTATCGCTTTGGAGAGCCGCAGCGGGGCGATATCGTGGTCTTTGATTATCCCCGCAATATTACCCAGGAATATATCAAACGGGTGATCGGCCTTCCTGGTGATCATGTGCAGATCGAAGACCAGAAGGTGTACGTCAACGGCCAGGAGGTGTCCGAACCCTACCTCAACGCTCCCCCGGTGTATGAGGGCGAGTGGGATGTGCCCGATGAGGCGCTTTTTGTGTTGGG
>JAGXKM010000012.1 GCA_018335275.1 Anaerolineales bacterium
CCCAGATGGTCCATGGCCTCCCGCACGGTGTAAATCACTCCAAACCCGGTGGCTTCTGTCCGACCCAGGGATCCTCCCCCTCCGACCGGCTTCCCGGTAATCACCCCCGGGGTGTACTCGCCGGTCAGCTTTGAATATTGATCCATCATCCAGCCCATCATGCGGGGATTGGTCCCCACATCCGGAGCGGGTACATCCTGGCGGGGGCCGATGTTGCGGTAAATTTTATCGATCCAGCCCCGGCACAGCCGTTCTTGCTCCGTGACGGAAAGCGTAGATGTATCTACCGCCACCCCACCCTTTCCTCCTCCCAGGGGGATGTCCGCTACTGCGCACTTCCACGTCATCCACATGGCCAGGGCCCGGACTGTGTCCAGGGTCTCAGAGGGATGGAACCGGATGCCGCCTTTCGACGGTCCCCGGGCATCGTTGTGCTGAACACGGAAACCATAAAAGACTTTGATGGACCCATCATCCATGCGGACCGGGATTTGAAATCTGAACTCTCGCATCGGACAGCGGAGCATGGAACAAACCTGCGGGTCCAGGTCCAGAAGTTCAGCCACATGGTCGAATTGGGCCTGAGCCATTTTATAAGCGTTAATTTGTTCAGCCATTTATTTGATCTCCTTCATGATTATTTAAACGACAGGCGGGTGCCCGGTACCGGCACCCGTCACCTATACTAAGATCGCTGCTTGGCGCTGGACATTTCACAGCACACCTCTCATGATTCTTCATACTATACACTCAACATCCTATCATGGGTCATTTCACCAAGCAAGTGACTTCCCAACCGCGGACATGTGACTTATATCACAAGAGACAGCGCGAGGATCCCACTCATTTCCAGCCTCAAGAATGGTTATTGAGAAAGCGACCCATACAGTGCACGGCTTTCTCGATTTCCTCATAGGACGTAGCGTAGGAACAGCGCACAAATCCTTCACCTCCGGCACCAAAAGCTGATCCAGGGACCACAGCCACTTTCTCCTCCTCCAGCAGCTTCCGGGCAAACATGATTTCATCCATCCCGCTGACGGACACTTCCGGGAAGGCATAAAATGCGCCATGGGGTTCAAAGGTCTCCAGACCAATCGCGTTTAACCCGTTTACAATCAGTTTCCGCCGCCGGTTATATTCCGCACGCATTTCCTCTGCGTACTCTTGACCCGCTGTTAAAGCTTCCAGAGCGGCGATCTGCGACATGGTCGGCGCGGACATGATCGTGTACTGGTGAATGCGCAGCAGGCCCTGCAGGATTTCCTCAGGAGCAGCTGCGTATCCCACGCGCCATCCGGTCATGGCAAAACTTTTAGAAAAACCACCCAACGTGATCGTCCGCTCTTTCATTCCCGGCAGGGAAGCAAAGCAAACATGTTCAACATCATAAACCAGGGTCTCATAAATTTCATCCGAGATGACTACCAGATCGTATCTTTCCGCGATGTCACTGATCTCCACCAGGGTTTCCCTGGACGCCACCACGCCGGTAGGGTTATTCGGATATCCGATGAAAATCGCTTTCGTTTGAGATGTGACCGCTTCCTCTATCGCCTGAGGGTCAGGTTGGAACTGATCCTCAAACTTGCCCGGGACCTCCACAGGCGTTCCCCCTGCCAGGATGACTTCCGCCTGATAGGAAACAAAGCACGGGGTGGGGATGATGACCTCATCCCCGGGTTCAATGATCGCTGTCAATGCCAAATAAAGGGCTTCTGAGACCCCAACGGTCACCAAGACTTCTTTGACCGGGTCGTAAATCACGTCATACGTATCCGTCAGATAGGAAGCGATCGCTTCCCGGAGTTCAAAGATTCCCGCATTGGAGGTGTAATGGGTTTCCCCCTCCTCCAGCGCCCGGATGCCCGCCTGCAAAATGGGTTCAGGGGTGATGAAATCGGGTTCACCGATCCCTAAAGAGATCACGTCATCCATCGTAGCCACGATATCGAAGAACTCGCGAATACCGGAGGGCTTCAAGTTGGCTACGTTCTGGGCAAGGTACTTTTTGCTCATCTTTTCTCCTTGATAGATGCTCTTCTCCAGCCCGAGCGTCAGACTCCCAGCTCAAACATCAATGAGACAGTCATCTCCGATATTTATCGAGGAGGCTTCTCCATTGACCTTCGCGTTTTGACCGATCAACGAACCCTCAAGCGCAGCATGGATGACCTGGCTGTTCTTCTCGATAACCGAATTTTGGATCACACAACCCTGGATGACGCAGCCCGGTCCGATGGCGACATGGGGTCCAAGCACGCTTGCATCCACCTCGGCCTCAGGATGAATGTAAACGGGTGGGATCATCTCAACACCCTCTCTTTGAGCAGCTGCTTCGGAATTGTCATGGCCGTGGTCCAGCAGGTACCGATTCGTCTCTAATAAAGCCTCCGGGGTGCCCGCATCCAGCCACACGCTGACCTTTTCAGTGCGCATCCTTAAATCATATTCGTCGAGCATAATATTGATAGCATCTGCCAAAAAATATTCGCCCTTTAGTTTGATGTCTTTTTCGATTTGCTCTTCGATCGCCTCCACCAGAAGTTCACCTTGCGAGAAATAGTAAAATCCGACAACGGCCAAATTATTGTCCATCGATTTTGGTTTCTCAATCAAGCGGGACACCATCCCATCCTCGCCGACTTCTGCCACCCCGAATCGACGCGGATCAGGAACAGGCTTCACCCAGGCGACGATATCGGACTCTTCCCCTTCCAGAAAAGAAAGATCTGTTTCGAGCAGGGTATCCGCAAATACCATCAGCATCGGCCCCTGAAGGTGTTCTCGCGCCAGATAAAGGGCATGAGACTGCCCTAACATTTCCTCCTGCCTGACATAATCCACCTTGAGATCAGGGTATTCTTCGTCCATGAAGGTTTTGATCTTATCACCCAGATAGCCCACGATGAAAACATATTCCACAAGGGTCGAATCCGGCAGTGTATTGAACATGTTCAAAACATGCCCTATCACGCTCTTATCTGCCATGCGCATGATCTGTTTTGGTCGGCTCCAGGTTTGAGGCCGGAGGCGAGTGCCTAACCCAGCCATCGGAATTACGATCTTTAATGTCTCTGACATAATTTCTCTTTCCCCTCCATAACAATCAAAAACTTTGGACAATCATTATACCTGAGCCAGGTCATCCCAGGTACTGACAAAATGCTTAACCGGGACCTGGAAAGCAGTCCGATTCCATCTGGTCATGATCACCGATACTCTGTCCACCTCAGATTACAGCTTCAAATTCCTGGAGTTTCCCTTCGATGAGGTCTATAGCGGACCCCAGGGTTTCGGCGTCAAAAGCGAATTTCACACCCGCTGCAGCATACAAATCCGGCAAAGAGGCCGTTCCTCCCAACCCCAAGGATTGGCGATACTTGCGCAGCGCATCCCGCTCATCATTCAGAGCGTTTTCCCACAGCTGAACTGCCCCCAGCAAGGATAACCCGTATTCGATGTAATAAAATGGAGCGCGATGGATGTGCAGTTTTCGCTGCCAACCGGTCTCTTTTACATCCTGCAGGTCATCCCAGTCAATGGCGGGCAGGAAACGGTCAACCAGCTCTGACCATTTCTGATCACAAGATGCTGGGTCAGAGGCTTGTTGGTGATGTTGATACACCCAGTGTTGAAAAGCGACCACAACCGCCATGTAGGGCCAGAAAAGCAGTTTGTTTTCCAAATGACCACGGCGATAACGAGCGCTCTCCTCCTCCGTGAAAAACCCCCCTTCTCCTTCAGGGATGTAACGCGACGTTAACAGCTCCATCGCTGTAGAAGCCACTTCTCCAAATTCCAGACCCGTATGCCATTGGTGAATGTACGGCAACTGGGTTCTCTCAAAGACATGGAAGGCGTGTCCGCTTTCGTGGAATAACGTGCGCACATCCGTGGCCAGGCCCACTGCGTTCATGAAGATAAAGGGCCGTTTTTGGGTCGGAAAAGACGTGCAGAACGCGCCGGGACCCTTTCCCTGGCGGTTGACCAAGTCAAGCAGGTTTTCCTCCCGCATTAAATCAAAATACTTTCCCAGCTTGGGATCCAATTTTCTGTAGATGCCCGATACCCGCGAGGTAAATTCATCCTCGGTTTCAAAGGCCTTTAAGACCGGAAAATCCATCGTGGAGCGGTTATTAATCACATCCCAAGGCCGGAGCCTTTCCAGCCCCATTCGCTCCTGATATCGATCGTACACCCGGGCTGCGGCAGGGACGACCACCTCCTCAACAGCGTCCACGAACTGCAAACTGTCCGCCGGTTCGTAATCCAGGCGGGTCCGCTTCTGCCAGCTGAAGTCCCGGTAGTCTTCTTTATCCGCGTTTTCCGCCAACTGCAGACGGACCTCCATGAGCTTCCCCCAGATCTCATTGACCTTTTCTCGATCTTCCAACTGCCTGTCAGACAGCAAACGCCATAATTCTTCCCGTGTTTTTCGTTCAGGCGTTTGCAGTTTTGATTTCAACTGCACGAGGGTTCGTTCCTCGCCTTTCCACTCCACAGACTGGGCGCCGAAAACTTTGTTATATTGCAGGCCGAGCTTGTACTCTTCTGTAAGCAAAGGCAGGTTCTCTTCTCGGAAAAGCTCTGCTTTTACCCGCATTTTTTTGAGGGGAATTTCCATGCCATCCGGCCTCAACCCGCTTGCCAATAATTTTTCCTTCAATACCTGATCAGCCGCTTCCGCCGGTGGAAACACTTCATCCAGGTAGATATGAAAGTCCTCTTCTGCCTCTTCATCCTGGGTGTCAAGGCTCGTCGCTAACTGCAGTCGAGCATACCGTTCGCTGATCAACTCCCGGAGTGAAGACCAATCCTTCAACCATTTCTCCACATTCCTGTGATTGAGATCACGTGTTTTCAATGCTTCGTAGATCGGTTCTATCTCCTCCCAACTCATATTCATAAAGTCTTTCATATCGGGCAGCTTCATTTTCCTCTCCTAAATTTTCCTCGTCTCAGCGGTAAGCTCAACTATTGCTTGAGAAACAGCATTTAGTACCTGGTGAATACCAGAAAAGAATCCATGAAGATGGAGATTCTTCCCTGACCGCAGGGTCTCTGGAACGGCCTGTACCCTTGCCGGCCTCTTCTTCTGTCAAACAAGTGATTACTTATTAAATCCCCATTGGCGGAGAAAGGCCCACTCATTCAGCTTCTTGATCATTCGCGGCGCTCTGATCCTCGTCAGATTCTTCTTCCGCTGCCTCCCCGGATTCCTCCTCCATCTCAATTTTACCCCGCAGGTAAGCCCCCTCCTCCGTGGAGAAAGAAGATGTGACCACATTTCCCCAGACGCGTCCCGTGCTCCGGATCTCCACCCGGTCGGCTTTGATGTCGCTGCGGACAGCTCCGGCGATGATCACAGTATGCGCCTGAATGCCTTCGCTTGTGATGCGGCCCTTCCGATCCACGACAATCAGGCCGTCAATCTGCATTGATCCCTCGAATGCCCCTTCCACGCGCACCCCTCCTTCTCCCGACAGCTCTCCTTTCCAACTCATATCCGGACCCAGCACAGAAGTCACGCGCTTTTGGTCGGAAGACGCTTCAAGCTTTTGTGATGATTCCTCTTTTTTCTTAAACATAGGTACCCCGCGATAATTCTAAGTTTTTTTAAATAAACGGGCTGAAATAAAAGTTCACTCCTGGACCGCAAACCGCCAGGGGACGCTTTTCCACGGTTCAGGGACGGAGTTTAAGCCGATCCGGGGGGTTGCATGGACCCGGCGCTCAGGAATATCAATCCCGCGTTCCAGGAAAAGCGCAGATTCTGGGCTGCAGGTATCCTCACCGTTAAAACGGCCATCCACCCTCAAGGCTTGACAGAGCTTTGCCGGGCCGTCCGTCCAATGCTCTTTGAGCTGCCCATCCCTCCTCTCTCCCATGAGATCTAAACCTTCCTCGGGTTCCAACCCCCGGATGAGCACCGCGCCTGGAAAACCCTCATCTTCGGTGACCACGTTCAATAACCAGTGCATGCCGTAGATAAAATACACATAAGCCACTCCCGGTGGGCCGTACATCACTGCGGTGCGCTCTGTAGGCCCGGCCCGACAATGACACCCCTGGTCATCTTCTCCCCGGTAAGCTTCCGTTTCCACGATCATCCCCGAGACCCGCTTTCCCCCCTCCTCGAGTCGGACCAACCGGGCACCCAACAGGTCGCGCGCCACATCTACAGTGTGCCGCGCAAAAAAAGATCTTGGCAAACGGTTCGATTCTGGCATATAGATATTGTACAATAAGCATGGCAAGCAAACGAGATCAATCACCAGTACCAGATAAGAAGGATGAGAACCATGAACGTACGCTCCCAACCTGGATTGACATTTGATGACGTTTTATTGGTGCCCCAGCGGTCTCATATCCGCAGTCGGGCCAACGTTGACATTTCCACCCTCCTTGTCCCGGGGATTAAACTGGCCATCCCGGTCATCAGCTCCAACATGGACACGGTCACGGAATCGGAGATGGCCATCGCCATGGCGCATGCAGGGGGTTTGGGCATTATCCACCGTTTTCTACCCATCGAAGAGCAGGCAGAAGAAGTTCGGAAAGTCAAACGTTCAGAGAGTTTTGTCGTCGAAAACCCCATCACGATCCAACCCGACGACGACATAGCGGAAGCGAAAGAGATCATGTCCCGGTCGGACATCGGGGGCTTGGTGGTAACCGACAAGGACGGACACTTGCTTGGAGTAGTCACATCCCGGGATTTGCTTTTAGCTCCTGAAGGATCCCTGCAGGTGGGAGAAGTCATGACGCCCCGATCCGAAGTTGTGGTTGCTTCCACGCAGGAGCCCATTAAAGACGCCCGGAAAACACTCCACAAACACCGCATTGAAAAGCTTCCCCTGGTGGATGAACAGGATATAGTACAGGGGTTAATCACCGCTCAGGACATCGTTAAACTCCAGAAGCACCCCCAGGCGACAAAGGATGATAAGGGTCAGCTGATCGTCGGCGTCGCGGTGGGCGTAAGATCAGAAGACCACCACCGGGCCCAAGCCTGCATCGAAGCAGGAGCGGACGTCTTGGTCGTCGATGTCGCCCACGGGCATGCCGACCACACCATCGAGATGGTGAAAAGCCTCAAAAAACGGCACGCCATCCCCGTTATCGCCGGCAACGTGGCCACAGCGGCCGGCGTCCGAGATCTGGTTGAAGCGGGGGCAGATGCAGTCAAAGTGGGCGTTGGAGCAGGTTCCATTTGCATCACGCGGGTGGTGACCGGTTTTGGCGTCCCCCAGCTGACAGCCATTGCGGACTGCGCGGAGGAAGCCCAAAAACTGGGCGTACCGATCATCGCTGACGGGGGCATTCGCAAATCGGGAGATATCTCAAAAGCCATCGCGGCCGGGGCAAGCACAGTTATGCTGGGCAGCTTGCTGGCGGGCACAGACGAAAGCCCCGGGGCCACAGTCATCCGCGATGGGCAGCAGCAGAAGGTCGTGCGCGGGATGGCCTCACTCTCCGCAAACGTCGACCGCAAGACCATGGACCCGGATAACGAAGAAGAAGAGATCGATTACGGAGAAGTGGTGCCGGAAGGTGTGGAAGCCGTGGTCCCTTACCGCGGATCCGCGGCAGATATCCTGCACCAATTACTCGGCGGTTTGCGCTCTGGTATGAGTTATGCTGGGGCAGATAACATCCCCTCTTTCTGGGAAAAAGCAGAATTTATTCAGATCACCCCAGCCGGCAAACAGGAATCAGGGGTGCATGACGTGGACGTGCTGTAAAACTGTTTGGTTCCTATTAAAAACGGGGGTCGCGCTTCAGGGTTAGCCTCAACCCTTCCCGGAGGGAAATCTGCGGTTCATAATCCAATAATTCTCGAGCCCTTGTGATATCAGCCCGCATGCGTTTCACGCCCCCATCTGATTTGGGATTGTGCACAACTTCAGGCTCCCCGTCCGTGACCTCGAGAACCAGATCAGCAAGTTCGGTGACGCTCACTTCGGTCCCGCTTCCCACATTGATGATCTCCCCGTCCACTTCATCAGCGCTCGCTGCTCTGGACATGGCCCGGACGACATCATCCACATACACAAAATCCCGCGTTTGATCTCCGCTGTTGTGGATGACCAGGGTCCCCTCCTGCACAGCTTGTTTCAGATAATTTGGAATCACCGGAGGGTGGGCAGGCGGCAAATGCTGACCCTGACCGTAGGCGTTGAAGATCCGCAGGGTGACCGTTTCGATCTCCCATAATTTCCCGATGGTCCGCACATAATACTCGGCCGACAATTTGGAAACCGCATAAGGGGAGTCCGGATGAGGACGAAGATCTTCAGAGAGAGGCTGCTTTTTCTGGGATCCATATACCGCGCCGGAAGAAGTGAAAACCACGCGCCTTACCCCCACGTCGCGCATCGCCTCCATGAGACTCACCGTCCCTCCCACATTGGTCTCGTTGTACTCCCGCGGATAGAGGATGGATTCCTGGACAGAGACGCGGGCAGCCAGATGGAAGACACACTCCACATCCTGCAGCAGCGTCCACAACTTAGGCCTGTCCATGACATCCCCCCGGGTGAAGAGCACATCTTCATGTACTGCCTCCTCTTTACCCGTGGACAGGTCGTCCAGACCCCGGACTTCGTGGCCTTGTCTTATTAAATGCGCGCCAAGGGCAGACCCTAAAAACCCGGCTGCTCCAGTAATTAACACTTTCATCGATTAACGAACGATCCTCTCACTAGTCAAAGCCTCCAAATTATAGCACGCCCCGGATGAAAATGAATTAAGATTCATCCCAGATCCCGTAGAATAAATGACCATCATTTAGTACAATACATGGTCAGCGAGGTTATCCTTCATCATCACCTCGGGCGCATATTATAAGCAGTCCTCTGGCTCTGTGTAAACCCATTGGGGAATGAAAAGGATGAGGGAATGGATCTTAAAACAGTTTTCCATGGGTTTTATGCCAGGAAACCAGACGCCACCAGCATTTGTTATCATGAGTAAAAGCCCCACTAAGTGAACCTCTTGGGCGAACTATGTCCGACCCATTGGCGAAAATTCATCAAGCGGGATCTAATTCTAATCACAACAGAGAAGACCTTATGTTTAAAGACATCCTTTCTCGAATCCAAAGAAATCACGGTTTGGAACACGCCACATTAAATTTGCTTCACGCCCGCTACCCCCAACGGCCCTTTGCCGGACATTCTGATCTTGGTGGTTTCTGGATTGTGGGGGAGATCACTGCACCGCAGCTCACGGAAGTCGTCAAAGACGCCTTAGAGCAACTCCAATCAGGAAGGCAGAATTTAGCCTTACACGACAACTGCGGCACCAACCTGCTCACCTCCGGAATGCTGGCCGGCCTCGCTGGAGCAGCGGCTTTGATCGGCGTCGGGGACAAACGCCGCCAAAAACTCAGCCGGATCCCTCTCATCATCAGCCTGGCGACGATCGGTCTGGTGCTTTCTCGCCCGCTGGGACGGTTTCTCCAAAAACACGTCACCACCAGCGGAGACCCCGGGAGCCTGCAAATTCGAAAAGTCCTCACCCACCAACAGGGCCAACTCACTGCCCACCGTGTCCAAACTCAGGGTTAAAGCATGAGCAACGTTTCTCCTACAATCTACATTCTGCACGGGGAAGATGAATTTGCCATTCAGGAACTCATCAACCAAAAACTGAAACCCCTGATGGGGGACTCCGCCAATGCGGAAATGAACATCACCACATTGGACGGCAAAGAGATTACCCCAAGCGCACTGGAATCAGAAACCCACGCCATGCCCTTCCTCACCGAGCGCCGCATGGTCATCCTTTCCCATCCTTTGCCGCTGGGGAAAAAGGCAGAAAATCGGAAAAAATTCTTATCCCTCCTGGAAGGGATTCCGGAGACCACCGCCTGCATACTGAAGATCAATAAACACCTGGAAAAAGACCATTGGCTGCTGCAATGGGCCCAGAACCATCCTTCGCTGACTTGGCAGAAATCTCTCCCGCTGCCCAAGGGACAAAACATGACCAGCTGGATTCAGAACAGGGCTCAGGCCCACGGGGGAGAATTTTCCCATCAGGCCGCTCACCTCCTGGCTAATTATGTCAGCGAGGACCCGCGTCTGGCCTCCCAGGAAATAGAAAAATTAATCACCTATACGAATTTTGAGCGCAAGGTCACAGAGGAGGATGTTCGGACTCTGACAGCTGATGTGCGGCAAGGGGATATTTTCGCCATGGTAGACGCAATCAGCGTGGGGGACGGGGAAACCGCCATGCGCATGCTCCGCCGCCAATTACAAGAAAAATCCCCCCTCCCCCTCTTCGGGATGATCGTCCGCCAATTCCGCCTCCTGATCCAAGTCAAAGAGATTCTGGATCAGGACCCAGACCGGGATCGCTTCAGCATCGCCAACCAGCTGGATATCCATCCCTACCCCATCAAAAAAATCATCCCCCAAACCAGACGCTTCACGCTTCCCCAGTTGGAAAGGATATACCACCAATTGTCCGACATGGACGCAGCCATGAAAACCGGACAATTGGACCAAGAATTGGCCTTAGATCTGCTTGTCGCGGCCTTAACTCGATGAAACCCCGCGGAATCGTTCACTTACACCTCCCATTACCCAAAGGGAGAATGGAGTTCCTTTAAAACCCGTCATGAAAGAACAAACGTTATTGGAAAAAGTTCAACCCGTCCGGCTGGAAAACGGCTTGACAGTGATGTTAAAAGAGATCCACACGGCCCCTTTGGTCAGCCACTGGGTCTGGTACCGGGTAGGATCCCGGGACGAAATCCCTGGAAAGACGGGGGTTTCCCACTGGGTGGAACATATGCTTTTCAAAGGTACACCCCGGTTTCCAGCTGAGGAACTGGAGCGGAATATTTCCCGCACAGGGGGTATCTGGAATGCTCTCACATACCTGGATTGGACGACTTACTTTGAAACCATGCCCGTGGACAAAATCGACCTCGCCCTGGAATTAGAGGCCGATCGGATGACCAACGGCTCGTTTGACCCCCAGGAGGTCGCCAGAGAACGCACGGTGGTGATCTCTGAAAGGAAAGGAAGGGAAAACAGCCCAGGATTTCAATTGAAAGAAGCTCTCCGGGCGGCAGCCTTTCGGGTTCACCCTTACCACCACGAGATCATCGGCGATATGGCAGATTTAAAAACCATGCAGCGCGCGGATCTCTACGAGCACTACCAGACTTATTACCGCCCCAATAACGCTCTGGTGGCCGTGGCAGGCGATTTTCAAACCGACTCCATGCTGGAGAGGATCAAAGAATTATACGGAGATCTTTCCCCCGGTGAGGAAATTCCCCGTCGCGCGCGTCCAGAACCAGCTCAAAGAGGGGAACATCGTCTGAACGTGGAAGGACCAGGGGATACCACCATCGTTGAGGTCGCTTATCACACCCCGCCTGCCTCTGACCCTGATTTCTTCCCCCTCCTGATCATGGACAGCCTGCTTTCCGGCCCCAGGGGATTAAACCTCTTCGGCGGAGGCGGTGTTTCCAACAAAACGTCTAGACTGTACAGGAGCATGGTGGAGGAAAATGAGGTGGCGATCGATATCCACGGCGGATTACCGGCGACCATTGACCCATTTCTCTACAGCCTCCACTTCATCGTGCACCCCCAGACCTCGGTGGATGAAGCTTTGGCCATCTTGGATGAGGAGATTACCCGGATGCAGGAAACTCCCCCTGCCAGAGAGGAGCTCCAGCGGGCCATGAAACAGGCCCAGGCCCTTTTCGCGTATGGGAGTGAGAGCATCACCAACCAGGCTTTTTGGTTAGGTTTCGCAGAGATGTTCGCGGAGTACGAATGGGTCAGGTCCTATGTCGAGAGACTAGCGGATGTCGCCCCAGAGGATGTCCAGCGCGCAGCGATGAAGTATCTCCAACCCCAAAACCGGATCATTGGCACATATCTACCCCAGAGAAATGGACGATAAGATGACAAGTACACAGCCCCTGGCATCCTTACGCAAATCTTCCCTCCCGGGACCCGACGACATCACAAGGCGCGAGATGGAGAACGGCATCACGCTCCTCATCCGGCCCAACTTCAACACCCTCTCTGTCACGGTTTCCGGCTATCTGATGGCGGGAAGTTTATACGAACCCCTGCCCAAGATGGGACTTGCAAACTTTGTCTCCTCCACCTTAATGAGGGGTACAAAAGATCATTCTTTTCAGGAAATTTACAATCGCCTGGAATCCATTGGAGCCAGCTTGAGTTTCAGCGGGGGAACCCACACTGCAGGTTTTTCAGGAAAATCATTGGGAGCCGATTTGGATCTTCTGATCGAAACCATCGGGGAAACGCTCCGCCGTCCCACATTCCCGGGGGATCACGTGGAGCGTGTGCGCTCCCAGCTGCTGACATCCCTGGACCTCCGGGCCCAAAACACCAGCGAGATGGCCTCCCTGGCCTTTGATGAGATCGTTTATAAAGGCCATCCTTATCAATATCCGGAGGATGGAACGCCAGAAACAGCCTCCACCATTACCCGCGATGACTTGATCGGTTTTCACAGAGAACATTACGGCCCCCGGGAAATGGTAATCGCCGTTGCCGGTGCAGTTGAACCAGACAAAGCCCTGGAGACCATCTCCAACAGCTTGGGAGACTGGCACAACCCCGACCAACCGGCTGTGCAAACGGTCCCCCCTGCTCCCCCGCTGGAAAAAACAGAGAGACGCCATTACACGATCCCTGATAAAAGTCAAACGGATATTGTCCTTGGGGTCGCTGGACCTTCCCGACTGTCCCCCGATTTTTATGCGGCGAAAATAGGCAACAGCGTCTTAGGTCAATTCGGGATGATGGGATGGATCGGCGAAGCTGTGCGCAATAAAGCGGGGTTGGCTTACTACGCTTACAGCTCCGTGAGCAGTTCCATGGGACCTGGGCCCTGGACTGTATCAGCTGGTGTCGATCCGGATCACACCGAGCAGGCCATCCAGTTGATCAAACAAGAAATTAAACGCTTCCTCGACCAACCGGTGCCGGAGGAGGAATTTGCGGACAGCCAGTCCAGTTACATCGGGAAGCTGCCCCTGGCGCTGGAGTCAAACGCCGGTGTCGCCGGGTCCTTGCTCAACATAGAACGATACCAATTAGGTTTGGATTACTTCCACCGTTATGAGGAAATGGTTCGGGAGGTCACCCCCCAAGACGCCTTCCGGGTGGCGAATGCCTACCTTGACCTGCAGCGTTTGGGGATCGCCACCGCGGGACCCTAGCACATGAACATAAAAACGGGAGTCGACCTGGTAGAAATCGAACGCGTTGACCGCGTCTTCAAGCGTCATGGTGAACGCTTCCTGCAGCGCATCTACACCCCCAATGAAATCGAACAATCGAAAAGGAATCCCCCCGAACTTGCCGTCCGTTTTGCTGCCAAAGAAGCGGCATCCAAAGCTTTGGGCACAGGGATCGGGATTATTTCCTGGAAAGATGTTGAAGTCTATTCTCACCCATCCGGTGAACCACACCTGCGGCTGCACGGCTCCGCTCTGAACATCAGCCGGGCCAGGGGAATTACGAACTGGTCAGTCAGTCTAAGCCATTCCAGGGAGATGGCAGTCGCTGTTGTCGTAGGGTACGGGGAATGACGATGGGGTTTTAACCTTTCCCTTCCTCATCGACCGGTGCCTTTTGGGTAATCCCCCGAATGACAAAGAAAACCAGGGGGAGCGAGTTTTTCATCCAGTAAAACCTATCACCGGTTAATTTTTACCGGCAGGATGGGTGCCCCCCCCCGCTCAGGCTGGGTCATTCATTTTCAACACTGGAAGTGACAGAGAGCCCAAGGACCCACCGGGACCTTATCAGGCCGTAAATAGCCCCGAGGGCGAGAAGAAAAATCCCCACAGGCGCAACCTGTGCCGCACCATATCCAAAGGGGCCAAAGAACTCCCGGGCACCTGAAAATTGCCCTAAGGCACTCAGGATATTCAATCCATTCCACACGCCATGAAAGAGGACAGACACGAAAAACGCCTTTGCGAGGCGCATAAAGTTTTCTTCTGTCCAGCTGGACGCCAGCCCCCAGCCCACATACGCAGCCGTCAACATATGCACCGCAGTGGTCCCAAAACGACTGATCATCGCAATCGTCCACGTACCTGCGTTTGCGGACAGGGCCAGATTTTCAAATAACGCATATCCCGCTCCGCTAACCATCCCCCATTTATACCCTTGGGCAGGGGTAATTTTCTTTTTAATCAGCAGCCACACACCAAGGGGCTTGATGAGCTCCTCCACCAAAGGAATTAAGACAGCTACATAAGTAAATACGGAAGTCACAATCCCGGGGAGGAAAAGATATTTACTGGCCATCCGTTCCAAGATCACAGGAGAGGCAACAGACTGGGGTAAGCGCTCCAATACACGGGTAATCTGGGCTTTCAACGCTGGATGCTCCAGCAAGTAAAGATACCACATCCCTCCGATCAGGATCAATAAGAGCAGTTCAAGCAGCAGCACCAGCGCCGGTGCCAGGGTCAATCCACTCCCAAACGCACCCCAGAAACGCTGTGGTGATCCTTCAGGCAAACCCTTCTGACTTAAGTGGAGGATCCAAAACACGGCAACCCCATTGGCCAGGACATGAGCCAAGACGAGAAGAAAACGACCTCCGCCGGTCTCCCACTCCGCAAGATAGCCAACTCCCAGGAGAATGGGATAAAGGGCAATCAACCAGTCTGCTCCCCGCCATGTTTTTTCTTCTCCTGTAGACAATCCAAATAAGCTTTTCGCAGCGTACAACATAGAAGGCAGCAATAAAAACCCAACAAACCCCAGGCTGGAAAAGAACAGGAGTAACGTCGTTGTTTGCACTGCAGGGACAGGGACCGATAAGCTCCTACTCGACAAAGCCACAAACCCAATCCCCCCTAAAGAGATCCCGGCCAATAACAGGATCATGAAAAGACTGCCCGTAAATTGAATCCCTGAAGCCCAATCAAACTTCTGCTTTCCTTTCATTGATCAACCTTTCAGTCTTTAATTATTCAATTCCGATTCAAAAACTCTTTGAAATTGATCCAGGCGCCACATCCAGGCCACTTTTCTCATGAAGTCAGAGAAGGATGGTAGGGTTTCTTTTAGCTCACGCAGGTTTTGCCCCAGACGATTCTCCTCTGCCCCTCCCGCCCCTCCCGGCTGGGCGGCATAAGAACCATGAAAAGCGAAGTAAGCCTGATTTAGTTTCCGGATCCGGTAGCCGTGATCCCAGAAAACCTGGCGGCGTTCTTCCATGTACGCCTCCGCTTCCGAAACTTTCCCCTCCTCCAACAAGCGGTCCACCGTGAGCCGTGTTTTGTACATTTCATATCGAAAATCAAAGGGGATCGGTCCGATCACTTCCTGAAGCCGTTCTCTTTCGGTTTTCTGATTCTCTGGAACGTTTCCTCCTGGACTATTATCCTCAGGTGGCAGCCGATCCGGGTAATACCGGGTGAACACAGCCCGATAGATCTCCCTTCCCGCCAATTCCGCCACCGTCTCGTTAATGGTCCGCATCTCGGGACTTGAAAAATACTGCAAACCAAGCGGGTGTAAAGTCAGGTAGTTATGAGTCCATTCATGGCCAATGACCTCCACCATCCAATTCAAATTACTGGATTCAATGATCATGGCTGGATACATCCCCACCCCTCCGATACCCACTACCAGAGCGGAAAGGTCCAATTCTTCTTCAAGTTTGCGTTCCAGGGCAATTTTCTCATCCAAGGTCAGGCCCGAGACCAGCATCACATTTGCCTCTTGGCGGATGACATCCCGGGGGGACACCACCAGAGCATGAGAATCAGGTTCAGCGCGGTATAAAACAGGGGGGACAGCCTTTCCGCCCCAGGTGAGATCAAGATCCGCCAGACTGGTGTTAATTTGACGCTGGAGGACCTCCTGTACAAACGGGGCTAGATCCTGGGCCCGGGAACGTTTACCAGCTAACCTCTCCCTCACAGCAGCAGAAGCCTCATCGGGGTTTTCCACGTCCGGATCAGCGATGATGTTTTTCAACTCCTCCTCAAGCGCGTTGACATCAGCCCTGAGCTGGAGGTAATCCAAGACCAATGCCCGGGTATCAGCAGGGGATATATAATGTTCTGCACCCAAACTGGAGTGTTTTGCTTTGCCCCACAGGGCCGATATGGTCCAGGAGGAAAAGTTAAACTCCAGGGGCCGCGTAAAATCCCTGACCCCTTTCTCCAGGTAAGAGCGGTCGATGGTGGCGCCGCGGAGTGGCAAAAACAATAAGATTAGAATGAGGAGAGACAATCCCACTCTCTTTAATTGCGTTTTCCATGCCATACAAATCTTTACTTTCCTTTAAGACAAGGCATCATGTATTCAAACAGTCCCTGTATTTTACCATGGGCAAAGAAAGGACCATAATAGGGACTCTTTAATCCAATTACCAAGATATTCAGTTTAAATACGGGAAGAATACGGATGTCAGGTGACAAAGTTAAGCAGAATACGTTTCAAAGAAAGAAACTCACCATTCCACTTGTGGGGCACGTTTGGCTTGGATTTCGAGTGTTTCATCCATCTCATCAGAAAGGATTTTTTGTCCCAGTTCCTCACCATACGCGGTCAATTCTTCCATTTTTTCTGCCTCATCCATGCCAACGGGCTCCTTCAAGTCCACCTGAAAGCGCCGGAAATCGATTTCCTCAAAAAAGGTATCCACCAGGTGAATTTGCTGGTCATCGGAAGACTGCATGAAAGCCCCTAATATGGGCTGGATCCAATCCCAGGCGAAAAACGATTTCACCTGATCAGGCTGCAGGTGGTGAGGAACCCGCCCGGTGCCCAGGCTGATCAGGGTGGTTTCCGCCGGATCCCAACCCAGCACAAAACTGGCTTCATAGGCCGCCAGGTAAGCAGGATTATGGTAGGAACCCACTCCGCCGTCCACGAACCTTCCGTCCACGGCAGGGAAAAAGGTCGGGGCTGCGGAAGAAGCCAGCACCGCTTTGACAAGGGACCAATCCTGATAAGCTTCCTTGAAAGGCTTGATAAAGCGCGTACGGTTCTCCACCAGGTCAAAGGTGGTGATGATCACATCCATAGGAAATTCGGATTCCCACAAGTCACCCACCACCCGATCTCCCAGGACCGTTTTCAATGCGGTTCGGAGCGGTTCCTGGGGGTAGCGGTAGCGGGTCAGGGGCCAGAGGACTGAGCGCAGCCTTTTTTGAAAAATGGTCGTCCCAAATTCCAGATACAGGCGGTGGAGCTCCATCCCGAACAACCCCGAAGCGATCCCCGCGGAGATGATGGACCCGGTGGAGGTCCCGGCCAGAAGCCGGAAAATCTCATAGGATGGTTTACCCAGATGATCTTCCAAGATGGACAAAGCCCGGGTCACAATCACCCCCCGAATACCTCCCCCATCCACTGCCAACGCAACATGTTTGCGAAAGGGTTTCATGCTCTTTCCTTTACTTGTACGTATTGAAATGTATTATGCCATAGAGTTTTTGGAACCACAGGATGAAAATATCCATCAAAATGAAAAAGCAGAGGTGAAATAAAACCTCTACTTTGCATGAACATACAATTCATTTGGTCATAAGGTGGTGATTTAGTTCCTGTCATCAGAAAAAATTGAGGGGCCGTTTTCACAGCCCCTCAAGGGTTTCTAGGTTGGTTACCAGGTGGCGGTAACTTCGTTGGAGCAGGTGCTCGTGCCTGCCTCACAGACCTGGTAGATGGCGGAGCCGCCCCCTTTCTGACCGGTGGTGTCAGTATGGGCCCCATCATTCTCCGTAGTGGCAACAACGGACCCGTCGCGATAGATGTCCACGTTGGTTGACGTGGCCCCGCTCCAGGTCAGGTCCGCATACTGCGTCCCCCGGACCTTATAAGCGCTTACACTGAGAGTGAAATCGCCGCCGCTGCCGCCTCCCACGGTGATTGTGATGCTGTCGCTTCCGGTGTTGTCCCCGGAGTCGGTCACTTCGGCCGTGATGGTGTGGGTGCCATCGCTGAGCACCGCAGTGAAAGACCCACCCGTGCCGATTTGCCCATCCAAATCCGATGTCCAGACCAGTTCGCTTGTCAGATCGCCGTCTTCGTTGTCAGTAGCAGATCCAGCGAAGTCAATGGATGCACCTGAGTCGAACGAGGCCCCGTCAGCCGGGCTGGTGATGCTCACGCTGGGCGGACTGTCCGTGGTACCGCCCGTTTCAATTAAAACCGGAGCAAAGAGCGAGGTGTCACTCACATCCAGGAGCGGTTCCTGGATCCCGTCCCCGCTGTCGTCCGTCCAGTCGAAGTTCCCGGCGTTGATGACCTGGTCGTAGAGGTTGTAGACATCCGTGGCATTTGCAGGGTTGTTGGCGCTGGCCAGCAGTGCCAGGGCTCCCGCGGCGTGGGGGCTGGCCATGCTCGTGCCGCTGATCGTGCCGTATTCCCCCTCTTCGATGGGGAAGGTGGAATAAATGCACGCCCCCGGGGCTGCGATGTCCACCGCCGAACCCCAGTTGCTGAAATCCGCTAACGTGTCGTCCTGATCATCATAGCAGGTGGGGCTGCCCAATCCTCCGGGTTCGCCGTCGAAATCCGCCAGCGCGCTCACTGTCAAAGCATTGTCGAACGCGGCCGGGCTGTAATTGCTGGCGTCGTCATTATCGTTCCCAGCTGCCACCGCGA
Source organism: Anaerolineales bacterium (assembly GCA_018335275.1). Classification (GTDB taxonomy): domain Bacteria; phylum Chloroflexota; class Anaerolineae; order Anaerolineales; family UBA11858; genus B10-G9. The sequence goes on from JAGXKM010000012.1 coordinate 18,657, forward strand.
AAGCGACTCCCGCGTCCACTGCGCCCTGGATGGCATCGTATTCCGCCTGGCTGAATCCGCTCCCACCCAGGCTCATGTTAGCCACTTCAATGTCAGCAGCATTGGCAGCCACGTAGTCGATGCCGGCGATGATCGCCGAGCTGGGGCAGCTGCCCTGGCCGTCACAGACCTTGACCGCCCACAGGCGGGCGCCCGGCGCCACGCCCACTACGCCGAAGCCGTTATCCAGAGCGGCCACTGAACCGGCCACATGGGTGCCATGGTAATGGTCATCATCCCCGCCCTCGCCGCAGTAATATTCTCGCGACCAGGGGGGACCGCCGCCGCTGGTGTTCATGCAGCTGGTGCTGCTGACCACGTTGAGGTCCGTGTGCTCCAGGTCAATCCCGGTATCGATGATGGCCACATCCACATCCAGCCGGTAGTCGTCCGTCCCGTCAATATCGATATTCCCATTTTCATCTGCGAATATACGCTGCACGCCGGTGGGGACGGTCTGCGCACCCACGGTGCGGAGCATATCTTCCACCACATAGGCCACGCGGGGATCATGCTCAAACGCTGTTAAACGGCCTTCCGGGATGTAGGCTGCCATCCCTTTCAACGCGTGCCGGTAAACATGGGATACCGTCAATCCATAATTGGCCTCCATGTCAGGGGCTGAAGCATTGATATTTACTCCCTCTTTAAAGACCACGATATAGTGGTCCTTCAAACCTCCCCCGGGTTTACCCGCCTGGGCGATGCCCGTGCTGGGAAGCAACAAGGCCAGCACAAATAAGATCGCCATCAATCTGGTGAATCGTTTCCGAATATGCATGATGGATCCTCCTTTGGGATTAGAGTGAATATGGTGCTGAGCGCGGACCCTATCCATACCCCCAATGGTTAAACCCGTCTTTGAGAAATCCGCAAGCCTCAACAGAATTCATTTCCTGTATTCTAGCAACCTCTTCCCCCTCCGTCAACAAAAGGAAAAAAATCTAGCCCAGTTTTTCCTTAAAATTTTGTGTTAGCTTGGATCCATAAAAGGGTGGATTCCGGAGAGGCTTTGAGAACTATCCGAAGCAAATCAATATGAAAAAAGGCCTCATTTTATGGTATCCAAGGTTAGGTCTTTTCAAAATTCCAGCGCCGGTAGGGCGACCAATCGGGCAGTCCAAACCACAGTTCGAGCCCCTCGACTGCTCCCTCCTGGTTTCGGGCAAAGATGACCTGCCCCTCAAACTCCAGAAGTTCAAAGAGGTCTCGCTCCGTGGGTACTGCGGACATGATCAGATCTTCAAACTCATATTCGATTCGTAAAATAGGGTCCCAAGGATGATCCTCAACCGATTTCCATCCCAATTCTAACTTCACGCCCGGCATTTCGTATGTCCCTTGATAGGCTTCAAGATCCCCCCTGTCTAACCGGACAGGGGTCACCACCTCCGGTTCCCATCCCGGCCAGCCCAGAAAAGAGGCGATGCCCCGCTCCACCTCAGGCCAGACCACATAGCCATTAGCCCCGTTGGTGAGGACAGCGATGCTTTCCCTGCGTTCCGGATAGGCGATGACCTGGCCCTGCCAGCCCCGGGTGGCTCCGCCGTGATTAAAGCGGAGATTAAGACCCTCTCCCAGGACGCGCACGCCGAGGCCAAAATCCCAGAAGTGGGTCTCAAGCATTGCTTGAACCAAATCCGGGCTCAGGACCTCCCCTTCTTCGCCGTGGTAGGCGCGCATGATGTCCAGGGTCAATCTCAGCAAATCAGAAGGTGTGCTCCACAACCCTCCCGCTCCCGATTCGACATGAATAGGTCCCTTCCCGGGGATGGGCTGACCGTTGGAATGACCGCTGGCAGCCCGGCCTTCAAATTCCGGGTCCAGGGGCGCATAGATGCTGTTCTGCATGCCCAATGGCGAAAAGACTCGCTCCCGCATGACCTCAGGGAAAGGTTCGCCCATGACTTCTTCGATCACTTTCTGGACCACGAGATAGCCCCCTCCCGAATAGCGGAAACCTTCCCCGGGCGGCTTGATGACCTTAACCGGAGGGGAATTGACGATCTCCGCTCCCTCCAGAACCTGGCGGAGATCCGGAAGCTCATCATCCATCCCGTAGCCTTCAAAACCCAGCGTGCTGACCCCGGCCGAATGGGACAACAAACGGCGCAGGGTGACTTCCCCTCTGTGGCCCCCCCGGGGAAGATGCCACGCCTCAAGGTAGGTTTTTACATCTTCATCCAGTGATAACAAACCTTCGCGAACCAGATGCAGTGCCCCCACCGCGGTGACGAACTTGCTGATGGACGCCGTCTGGAAAAGGGAACATGGGGTTGCTTGCGCTGCTCCTCCCTCCTCAAGCACGCCCCAGGCCTGGGACCAAGCGATCTCCATATCCCGGACAACGGCAGCAGACACAGCCGGGACGTGAAAACGTTCCATCCGGTCTTCTACACACCAATCGGTTTTTGACTGTCCCGAAATCACTTTGGCAGGGAGCGGGCTATCCGGCAATCCGGGCCCAAAACCAGCGGGGTCTCTGTTCTCTTTTGGCATGCGGGTCTCAGATTTCTCCATGCTCTCATTTACTCCATCATTCACTAATAGAAGCTCCCCAACCTGAATATCTATTTCTTATCTAGGTCTCAGTTCCTGTGTTCATATCCCCGTACATTCACAAAGTCCAAACTAAAAATATTATGCCATAAAACAGAACACAAAATCTCCCCTTCCAAGGACAAATGTGGATGAAAAGTTCTTGCATCATAGAGGAAGGTAACCTGACTCAAGCCCACCCGAAAGAATTTAAAACCTTTCATTTAACACGGTGATTTCCCACTTATATCAGGGCTCCTAACAAAAATTTTAGGGTTCAGGTTATAGAAACGCCCAGAATTTGCAGTCCTGTTAGAACTAGGTTCTAGAGCATACATATTTCCCCGATAGTTTCAAGGCTGTGCTAATCTCTATATTACATCTGGATGCCAAAAGAACAATGGATCATAAAAATGACCCTTGGATGGTTAAACTTTCTCGCCCCAGTCCTGATACTGATCCCCTTTTTTTCCCTTCCTGCTCCCCAGCAGATTGACTTCCCGGGGGTTCCGTCCGAGCACACATACCAGAGAGATACGCAGGATGACATTCCATCCCAAAATGACCGCATATCCAGGGTAGAAATTTCCGGTAAGCATTCCTATACCATCATCGAGCAACCGAAAGACAACCCGGCCTTTGTCTCTAACAAGCCTGGAACGTTCACCCACTTTTTATTGGCAGAACGATACGGGACGATCGGCCTTATGGCACACAACACCCAAGTCGGACCCATATTTTCAGAGTTTGAAATCGGGACCCAAGTCACATTATTCCGTCACGATCAGGAACCTATTCACTACCAAGTCCAATCCATCAGGAAATTTAAAGCCCTTTCCCCAAACAGCGCTTACTCAGCATTCATTGATCTCGAAGACGGTGCCCATTACACTGCCGGAGAATTATTTCTGGATATATACGGGGCGGGCGACCGGCTGGTACTTCAAACCTGCTTATCCAGGAATGGCCTAAAAAATTGGGGGAGATGGTTTGTGATCACGAATCCTGTGGGTGATGAACTTATCCTCGAATCTTACCTCCCTACATACAAGCAGATCAATCCTTATTAATCACCGATAAAGAGATAAATCCACTTCACGTTTCTTAAAGAAAAAACTGGCTGCCGTAAAAACAGCCAGTTTTAATTTATATTTTGAGTGGAAGAGTCTTCATCCCCGGAAATCAGTCAGGAAGGAACACCGGACTCGAAATCTCCGGCGGCGAGGGGAGAACTTCCACATTGACCGGGGTGGCCACGACCACAACCCGGTGTGTGTTGCTTGGATACGGCCAGCAGGAAATCAGCGTCAACCGTTCATCTTCAGAAGGATGGATCCACCGGGCATTCGCCATCCTGACTTCGATGGGCTCCCAACGCTCCTTGAGGATGATCTTGTTGGCCACCACATAGCTATACTGAAAATGACCCGCCTGGAGGAGGATTTCGTCCCCATTCTTGAGTTTTTCCAGGTCCCGAAAAATCTCGCCGTAGCCGCTGCTGTGTCCGTTAATAACTGTGTTCCCCTCACGGCCAAGTTTCGCGGAGCCGCTGTGCCAACCCAAATCACCGGAACGCGGGGCTAACCACTGCTGGTAAGTATCTCCCAGATATTCCACCTCACGTGAAGAAACAGGGACCACAAAAGCCTCGACCCCAAGAGAAGGGATCATCAACCGTTCCGGTTCAGCGGCAGGGGTCCTGGATAAACTTTCAGGTAAGGCACTCCCCTGCTTGACCGGCGGATCCGCTGCTACCAACAAGGAGAATTTCGCCGGCTCTCTGTTTATATTAACATCCGGAGCAGAAGTTGATTGATCATCCCCAGCAGGGGAGTACAAGGGTAAAAATTCATCATCTTGTCCTGGAGTAAGTACCTGGTCAGCCCGGTTAGAGGCCTCCTGCTGGCTTTTCTCTCGACCTTCCGTTACCCGGTCGAGGGGAGAGTGGATACGTCGATATTCCCGGGATACATTCCTGACACCGAAAAAGACCATCACAAACCCCATCGCCATGATGAATACAGCATAAGGGGCCAAGCGCCCTTCCCGAATTCCAAAAGCTTTCATATTTCTGAAGACCCTTATATTTCCCTCTTTTTCTGCAACAGCGAAACACCATGGAAAATCAAGCCCAAGCCAAACACCAACAAACCAGATTGGGCGCTGATCCTAGATAAGAATGCCTGTTTTGTATCCACATCTGCTCCAGAAAAAGGTGCTTCACGTCCGGTTACAGGTATCAGCAATCCTTCATCATCGACCTCAGGGGGAGGAAGGGTGGATACTGGCGTCTGTGTCGGGTTTCCCACAGGGGTCGCTGTGGCTTCCGGGGTGCCGGTCGGTTCTTCAGGCGGGTCCGTCGGATCGGGCGTCGAGGTTGGGTTTTCAGGTGTGACCGTCGGTTCTGGAGTTTCCGTGGGATCCACCGGCGTGCTGGTCGGTTCCGGGGTTTCGGTTGGGTCCACGGGTGTGCTGGTCGGCTCCGGGGTCTCGGTGGGGTCTACAGGTGTGCTGGTCGGCTCCGAAGTTTCGGTGGGATCCACCGGTGTGCTGGTCAGCTCCGGAGTCTCGGTGGGAACAGGATCAATCACCACAATTTCCAGGTGGGAAATTTCCCGACAGGAACTAGGAGCATCCTCCAGATCCCACACCGTCACAGAATTTGTGCCTATCCCGCTCACACCATAACAGGTGCTGGTCCCGTCAGCAGTGAAAATCTGGGCACACTCTGTAGCCGCTTTAATGCCGACAACGGAAATATATCCAGGCCCTGTCAGTGTAAACTCCCACGGGGAGGTTTGGTCCTCCACCTTTAGGACCGTCCCCTCATATTCATCAAAGTTGCAGAAAATCCTCTCCTGCTGGTTCTCTGCCAGGGGTGGAGAAGCTCCCACGGGCACAATGCCCGCGCTGAGGGTCACAGCAAATGCGACCAGAATCGCACTCAACGCATAGAACAGTTTGGACAAAGACCAAAAAATTCGGGAGACCTGTCCTTTCATTATCGCTTTTTTAAACATATGAACTCCTCAATATCCCTTTTTCCAGGGATATTCATTGAGCCCCCGGGGGCATATAGGTTGGATCAAATGGATTGTTGGAGTTGAGGAGATACCAGGCCGGGTTCTTGCCGTTTTCGGACCACATACTCCGTGACCGAAATCGGTACGCAGCACTTATAACATCAGCCGGTCCCATGTTTAATCGTCTCAACTATTAAATTTTAAGAAATATATCATAGAAAACAAAAATAGCAATGATCCCATGGTTTTTCTAATCAAACGTTTAGGTACATGTGAATATTTACACTCATACAGAGAAAACCCGCTTAAGGAAAGATAAGGATAAGATGCAAAAAAGGAGGCAAGAAGACTTTCATATGACCCATCTGAGTGGCTCATGCAGCTGAGCTGACAAATTTATCCTCCTGGTCTCCTGCCGGAATAAAAAAAAGAAAACCTCAGGTGAAATTAAAAACATGCAGGCAAGTGACCTTTATCCCCCTGTGTGGCCAACTCACCTGCAATACAACAGGGCAACTTTACTTTACCTGGATTTCAACCACGCCTTTCACCTGAACTTTCCCGGAGAAACCGGGCAGGACCATGCGGAGCTCGTCGCCGTCAAAGGCCACCACGCAGTCGCTGCAGCCTTCCAGGTCGCTGAGAGGGAGTTCTGCCTCATAGCCGTCTGAGGCCACGAACACGACAGCGGACGCATCCCCGCCCAGGCCCGCTTCTGAAAGAAGGTCATTGACAGGGGCACCGGTATAGGCTTCCGTCTCACCGTCTTTGCCAGTGTACTCCACGTCCACAGTCTCCATGCTCTGGAGATCATCCATGGACAGAGAGAATTCCTGGTCGACAGCGCCTGAAACCGTGAGGGCAGCATCCCCCCTTCCGCTCTCCGCGGGTTCTGGGGCCTCTTCACCACAACCCGCCAGGAGCAGGACAAATACTGCCAGGACAGCAAGCAAGACAGGGATATGTTTCTTCATAAACCTCTCCTTCGCTATATCGCAATTCTTATTGATTAACTTGAATTTCCGTCAATTGAAAGACCCAGCGGTTGGCTGGGGTTTCCGGGGTGACCAGGCGAATGGGTCCTTTATCCGGGGTGGTGTTGGCAATCCAATCCTCATGATCTTTTAGAGCCACTATGGCGCTTTCCAACTCGTCCTCCGTGACCTCAATGGCGTACCCATCCGCGGCCAGGGCGGTGATGGTGGAAAACTCTCCGGCGCCGGCCTCATCGAGCAGCTCCGAGAGCTCCACACCGCTCCAGGACCGAATTTCATCTTCCCCGGTCGATTTTTCCATCAGGATCTCATCCAGACTGACCTGCTCCATCTTGGCCAGTTCTTTGTAAGTAAAGGTCGTGGGATCCTCCACATCTCCACTGATCGTAAGCTCCCAATCCACATTGGGCGCCCCGCCGCAGGCTGTCAAAAGCAACAGCAAGGCGGCCAGGATCAGGAACAGCGTACCTCTTCTTCTCTTCATACCTTTCTCCTTTTTAAAAACAGCACTTAATCTAAATACGTAATCCAAATCGGAATCAGCATGTCTCGTTCAATCAAATGCCCATGGTTTCCTGATCTCTCCTGTCCTTCAACGCGGTGCATACCGTGATCTGCAAAGATCACCACCAATGTATCGGGAGGCATCATGCTCAGGATTCTCCCTACCGCCTGGTCCACCTCGCGGATCTTCTCCCCCTCTAAAGGCGCCCCTGGTCCCACTTCGTGCCCCAGATCATCAATGCCGTGGAAATGGACCAAGAAGAGGTCCGGCATTCCTCGTTCTAAAACGGAGAGGGCATGGGCCAGAACATTGTCATCCGTCCCCCCATCCCCATCCCGGTCTCCTGAGAGCTGGAAATCCGCTCCTTTGAGTTGAAAAGCCAGGGCTTCCCCCTCCACGGCCGAGACCCTCAGTCCTGCCTGCCGGGCAACCTCCAACAGGGTTTCGTGATCCGTTTTTCGGATCCCGCGCTTATCCACGCCGTGGACCGGGGGCTTCGCGCCAGTGAGCAGGGAAGCCGTGGACACTGTGGTGATAGGCGGGTAGGTGGTAACACCCACCAGGGGTGGGTCCAATTGGGCCAATTCCGGGATCAAGCCCGCCTCCAGGGCTTCTTCGTAACGCAAATACCCAAATCCATCCAAGAACAAAAGCAGAACCTGGTAAGCGGTCTGGTCGGTGAGAGAGCGGCCCGCAGCGATCTCGGGCGCCGGAATACCCAACGCGCTGGCTGCGCTGGGGGCAATATCCGTGATCGAGGCCTCAATTCTTGACACCCAGGGAGATTGTTCAACGGCGATTGCCCTGGGATGGATTACCCGGTCATGTACAACAAGGGTCCCATCCTCCTCCAGCCAGGTGCCTCCTGCGGTATCCGCCCAGGCGTAGGTGAGTTCTTCTCCATCCCGATCGGTAATCTGCAGTGTTTCAATCACCTGATAGCCGTGTCCGTACAATACCTTTTCCAGGGGAAACCCGCGTTCCCCGGCAAAGTCTGCATACGCCTTCCAGGTCCCATGGCTGAGTCGAATCTCTTCTCCCGCAGGGCCTTCCAGAGAAACGTCCCACTCTGAAGCGCATCCTCCCAGCATCAGGACGGTGATCAGAAATCCCCCGACCACGAAATCGCGAATCCTCTTAGCCATCATTTACTCCGTTTTGATCTCGATAACATGCTCGATCCACTGCGACCGGCCCCGATCCGGAAACACCAACGTGACCCCGGAGGAAAGGGGTGACAATACAGCGTTCTCGATGTCCTGAGCCTGAAACTCGTACGTTTCCTCGCTGCGGTCAGTGACGATCACCACTTCATAAGACTTACCTTCCAACAGGTCCGCGAGGGAGGCGCCCAGGATCCGCGAGGCTGTTTTCGCTTCGCGCACCTTTCCATCTTCCTCGCTGGCGTACATCACTTTGGCCTGCTCCACGGTCACTTCCCGGGTCGGCCCTAACAGCAAACGGCCTACGGACGTCTCCCGTTCCTGGATGGTCAGAGGACGCTCCCTGCCAACCACGATGATCCTGTTCAGCCCTTTCAACCAGGTGGAGACATGCAGGTCTTCGGAGGCAAACCGGACGCCGTCCGCGTACGGCATCAGCAGTGCACTCTGATTCAGATCCTCCTTTTGGATGGTGACCAACCCCCCATCCCTTGACGTCATGGCCACCCGGTCAAAATCATCCACACCCTGCCGCTCCAATAATTCCAATAAGGGAAGGTGCGTGTTAGGGTGATCCTGATAAGGGAGGACGTCATGGACCTCGATATATCCCGGATCAGGGACATCCCCCGTAAAGGCTATCAGGGCGTAGAAAGGAAGTTCCGCGAATTCCACCGCTCCATGGTCATCATGGCAGTCCGAACAGCTATGATATGCTTCCGCTTCATGACACTCCGCGCACTCATTCATGGTCACCGCCTCTTCCCAGAGCATGCCTGCTGAATAGTGAGAGACCAAACCTACAGGCAGCCCATTCCTTCTGCCGGCTAAAAAGCAGCCCACGATGAGGAAAAGTGCACTGAAGAATAACCCGACACCCATGATGATTTTTTTCCAGCGTTTTCCGTCGAACATCAACCCTCCCAAAATGTAACCATGACAGCACTTATCAATACAAAGACCAATCCTCCCGCAGCAACCCAATCCCACCGGGTCATCTCCCGCTTCCGGTAATATGTACGGGTGGGGTACCTACCGAAGCAGCGCCCCTCCATGGAAACGGAAAGGGCATCCACTTTGCTCATCGCTGAAACCAGCATAGGCAGCAAGAGTGTTCGCAAGTATTGAAGCAAACCGCGCAGGTTTTTGCGGTCATAAGTCGATCCGCGGACCAACTGAGCTCGATACACGGTCAAAGTTTCCTGCTCAAAAAGGGGAATTAAACGCAGGGCAGTCACCAGCGTGAAACCAAATCGGTAAGGCAGGCCAGCGCGCATCAAGGCATAAGCCAGTTCATTGGGAGACGTAGTAAGCACAAACAGATAACTCAAAAAGATCACTGCCAAAAAGCGGGAGGCCAGGTAGAGCCCCCGCTCGAGACCATCTTGCGTTACCGCCACAGGACCGAGCTGCCCCAATACCGGGCCGCTGTCCACGAACAGGACCTGCAGCAGAGCGATCATCAGCGCCGAAATCCCCAGCACCTTCACACCGCGCAGTTCCCTGAATTTCAACCCCGCACTGGGAAACACAGCTAGCAGCAGCACTGTAAAGGAGGCATTGAGATATGGGTCCTGGAACAAAAACACCAATACCGTCAGCGCCACCAGCCAGGCAAACTTCACCAGAGGATGATATCTGTGCAGAAAAGACCGTCCCGCCTGGTAAGCGATTTTCCGCTTCACCACCCACCTCCAGGGAGATATGCATCCATGCCGATCCGGGCCAAGTCCTGCATAGCCTCCCGCAGCGGAGCGTCGACGACCAACTTTCCTCCCGCTAAAAAGAAGATCCGGGACACCACCTCGGGGTAATAAGCGGGATTGTGGTTGACCATGATCACGCTGCCTCCATTCTCCACAAATTCGCTTAACAAGGTCAACAAAAACTCCGCGTTCTCACGATCCTGTCCGATGAAAATTTCGTCCAAAAGCAGCACGTCCGGCTTGTAGGACAGGACAGAGATCAAGTTCAAACGGCGTTTTTCCCCATAGCTTAACCGGTAAGGGTGTTCCTTCACGCGGTCTCCCAGGCCGGCCCGTTCCAAAAGGGACCGGGTAAATCCCGTAAATTCTGACTCCTCAAGTTTAAAATTCCGGGCTCCAAATACCGCCTCGTCCCAAACCGTGGAGGCGAATAACTGGTGGTCAGGATTCTGAAATACCAGTCCCACATTCTTCCCCAGCGTGGAGCTGGGAACTTGATCCACATTTTCACCCAAGACCCACACATCACCCGCGCTCTTTTCCACCAACCCCAACAAACTCAACAACAGCGTGCTCTTTCCGGATCCGTTATCCCCCATTAAGCTGACCCATTCCCCGGGCTCCAGGCGGAAGGAAATCTCCTTCAATACCGACTGGTTCTGATACCCCAAACGAAGGCGCTTGACCTCGAGGAGAGGGTGTTCAGTGCTCCCTTTAAAGGCGGGTTTTTTTACTTTAATCTCAGGGGCTGGATAAGTCTTTCGATCCGGTTCCAAAATACATCCCATCCCCATCTCAATGATCCGGGGCTTCACCCGGCTCAAAAAGTCCAATTTATGCTCAATGACCAGCACCGTGAGACCGGTCTCCCGCTGCAGATTTAAAATTACGTCAAAGATCTCCTCCGTGGAAGGAGGATCCAGGTTGGAGGTGGGTTCATCAAAGAGGATCACCTCCGGTTGGGAGGCCAGAATGGAGGCCAGGGCCACCTTTTGTTTTTCCCCTCCCGAGAGCGTTCCCAGGTCCCGACCCCGCAGGTGTTCTATGCCTGTCATCTCCAGCGACCAGGTCAGCAGACTGTCAATCTTCTCCCGGGTATATTTTCGATTTTCCAATCCAAATACGATCTCATCCTCCACTCTCAAGGTGCAAAATTGTGATTCCGGATTTTGCTGGACAAGTCCCACGACATCCGCGATCTGGTAGATGGATTTTTCCTGCACATCCATCCCTGCCACCGCCACCGTCCCCTCCACCTCCCCGTCAAACTGGGAAAACAGGACCCCGGCGACAGCCAGAGCCAGGGTGGACTTGCCGCAGCCGGATGGACCGGTGAGCAGGGTGAATTCCCCGGATGCAATTTCCAGATTGATGCTCTGGAGCGCGAAATCCTCTCTTCCTCTGTACCTGTAGCTGAAATCTTTCAGGCGGATCATCGGAGTTTGATAACCCCCACATCCAACAGGTACACCTCTCCATTCATGTGCCCTACAGCATAAGAGACAGCGCCCTCTTCAAGGACAACGAAGACCCGGATCCCCTCATCCGCTGCAATATCATCGACCGGCAGGGTGACACCCCCATCCTCCACACCCACCAGTACTACCTCTTCAAAGGAATTTTCTTCCAAATGGGAAGAGAAAAGGGATTTCAAAGGTACCCCCTGATACTTGTTAGAACCATAACCCAGATCCAGTTGTGTGCTGTCCATCTCCTGGATCCAATCCCCGGGTTGAAATACCCGCGAATCCTTCCCTTCCACCTCCAAGACCAGAGGTGCAGATTCAACCAGCGTGATTTCCACCACCCCGTTCACCCAGGCCTTCTTCGTGGACGGTCCCACCATGTTGTAAACCAGATTCTTTCCACTTCCCTGGGTTTGTAATAGCAATCCCGGGTTTTCCTCTAACTCGGTTTGGGTGATAAAAAACTCATAGCCATCCGATGCCTGAAGCAGCACGAGGTCAAAACCGGGTTCCGGTCCGGCTTTTTGGAGGATCTCCTGCAGGAGAAAGCCCCGGTAGGACATGGACACATCTCCCTGGGAGACCTCCACAGTCTTTTCTTCAAGGTCGGTTTGTGCGGCGTTGAATTCGTAAGGGGTGGAAACGGCACCATTAACCGCCACTTCACCGGACCCTGATCGGGCGACCTTTAGATATCCGAAAAGGCTCAGCGCTAAGAGGAGGCTTCCCACAAAGAATACCCGCAGCAACCGCGGCCGCATCGGCTGCGGTTCCTGGTCCTTGACCACGCCGGATTCTCGCAAGGTATTAATCAGAGCATAGCCCAGTAAGCCCGCAAATATCACCCCGGAAAGGAAAGCCACCAAAGCGATCAAGCCGATCACACTGTAGGCCAGGACATCCGCGGGAACCGCGGCAAAAAGTTGAAATACAAAGACATTGGAGGCGGAGGCAATTCCTCCAGCGACAGCGTAAGCCAGCCAATGGTGCCGCTTACGGAAAGCCAGGAGGCCCAGATCGACCAAGATCCCGGCGGCGATATCCACGAGCACCACCAATAGTCCATGGGTGTTCCCGGAGAAAAGTTCAACCGCCCCTTTCAGGACCCCGGTGATGGTTCCAGCGCCTTGCTTCTTGGTAAGCCCCGCGGCGAGGATCAACCACAGGACATGAAATCCCGCCGCCCACTGGGTTGTCCCCGCAAACCCCAGGATGGATTGGAAGAAATCCCCGATGAAGTTGATGTACGTGCTGGCAATCCCCCCCAGAGCAGCCAGGGCCGCCATCATCAATAAATCACGCGTGGAATAATAATAAAGATCTCGGCTCATCATGTAGGGCACCCCGAATCATTCTCTCACTCAAAAGTATTTAATCAGAAACTATTTAGTTTGTAAATAGGTATATAAAAAAACACATCTCAATCCCAATTCCCGTCATGTCCCCTGTAAAGTCCGTCAGGCAAACCTTTCCAGATAAGTGTCCAGCCAGGCATTGATAAAGGACGCCTGGCGAATGCGAAACTCATACACCTCCTTGAGAAAAGGGTCCGATTCCCCCTCTTGATCCTCAGCCCACTCCTGGATCATGTCCTGGAACACCTTCTGCTGAGCGTGGATCAAATCCTCTACCCGGGGGAGGTCCAGGAGATTGAAAAACCGCAGTTTGGCGATCAGTTCCACGCGCACAGCGCGCATGGAGGGGACAGGTGATCTGACCCAGGACAGGAACTCTTGACGCCCCTGATCGGTGAGGTGATATACCTTGCGGTCGGGCCGGTTTTCCTGCGGCTCCAATTCGGAACCCAAAAGGCCTGCTTCTTCCAGTCGGGAAAGGGTGACATAGAGTTTCGTCTGGCCCGCTTTCCAGATCATCTGGAAGTCCTCTTCCAGCGTTTGATCGAGCTGGTATCCATGGTCAGGGCCTTTCATCAGCAGCCCCAGCGCCAGGTAGCGCAGCGGGTAGGTTCCAAAACCGGGGCTTTTTTTTGCACTCATACGTCTTTCCCTTTTCTCTTCAGCCGCACCAGGTCAACCACCTTTCATTATATCCCAGCTCCAGGGAGCGGAACCCTGGCGCGCCTCATCCACTTTTAGCAATCTCGATCAGAGAACAGTACGATCACGACCCCAGGATATCCCTCCCACACACCCCGTAACCATTTGAAATGGAGAGAAGTTCACATCTTTGAACGATGTCTGAGATTTCATCCAACCCGCTCCCGGGGATGCGCCCTAAAGCCTTTGACTACCCTTCCGAAGGGCCAACCATCTCCCGCAATTCCTTAAAGGCCGTGGCTGGTTCTTTGGATTGAAGGAAGGAAAGGATCTCCGCTGCCCCTTCTTCCGGGCTGAGTGAGGAGGTATCCAATTCCAGATCGTAAATGGCTTGAGCGTGAACCTCCTCAAATTGTTTCCGCGCCATGCCTTCTTTCCGGTTACCACGGTTCCGCTCGCGTCTCTCAAGTTCCTCCACAGGGCAATGAATGCCGACGAAGATCACTTCCAGGCCTTCAAACAAAGACAGGACACTCTCCACCCAGGGCGGGTCAGATTCCAGTACATCATCCATGATCACCAGGTTCCCGGCACGGGCCACGGCCGCCCCTGCAGCATGAAAGCCCCGGATGATCCGTGGCCACGTCCTGCGGACGATATCCTCCCGCTCCCACAACCCATCCTGGTACGCTGCCAGATACTCATCAATACAGAGATGAAAACAGGGTTCCTCCATGACCGCCTGCAAGGCGCGGGCGATGGAACTTTTGCCGGCACTGGAGGCGCCGTTGAGAAAGATGATTTTTCCGTCCATCAACTCCGGACTCCTATCCTGATGCTTGCCTCTATACCCTTTCTTCATTATTTTCCAAAATCCCCGTTACCCATTGAGCTGCTCTTTCTAATTCCCCTTCCAGAAGGGGACCCTCCATTCCACTGACATAAAATCCTTCCGAGAACCACAATCATTGTACCCAGAAAAGCAGCGATCCACATAAAATGGGCATTCCATGTCGTAGAATCATTGTCGATATCAAGTAACCCATATGTAAGTCAACCCTGCATGGGGTTAAGTACGGAAACGATCAGGCGAGTTGTTATCAATAATCAAGGGCTTTTACTACGAAATACTGATTCTTACCTCAGTAAAAATCGGGGACTTGGAAAACGAAACTTTTTCGATACGTTTTTCCATTGAAAGACACAAAAAGGGGAAAGCATGGATTAGGGAAACATCTTTTCAGAAGCCAGCTCCAGACCACTATCCCACATGACCCGGGAAGGCCAGGGCTGTCGGGGGTGATTGACCTATAATCTATTCTAAGATTTGTAATACTCGTATTAATTCCTCACCACCTAAGAACAAACAGTCCACCTTTAAGGTATAGTATAGAAAGCGATAAAGACAGATAACAATAAAAAGCAAATGGAGATAGTCAATGAAATTACAGACAGGCGATCGAGCGCCAGACTTCACACTTATGAGTCATCTGGATAAGAAGGTGACCCTGGAGGAGTTCAGGGGCCAGACGGTGGTGCTGGCTTTCTTCCCCCAGGCTTTCACCCCCGTTTGAACGGCTCAAATTCCGTCTTATGAAGCCGAATACGCTTCATTCGCGGAATTAAATGTCCAGGTTCTGGGCATCAGCGTTGATCACATCCCCGTTTTGAAAGCCTGGGCGGAAGACATAGGCGGCGTTTCGTTTCCACTCTTGAGTGACTTCTGGCCCCACGGCGAGGTGATCAAAAAATACCACGTGTTCAGGAAAGCGGACGGTTATTCTGAAAGGGCAATCTTCATCATCGATAAAGAGGGGATCATCCGCTACATCGACGTCCATGACATTGATGACCAACCCAGTAATGAGGTCCTTTTTGAGGAGATCAAACGCATCCAGCCCGAAGTTCAGCCTGCTGTTTCCGATAATAAAGAGGGACAAGAAGATAAGCTGCAGCTGGATGGGGTGATGCTGTTTTGCAATCAGTGGTGCCCGGGCTGCCGCAGAGCCCGCATCTGGCTGGCGAAGCACAACATCGATTACATAGAAGTCGATGTCAGCCGAAACCCGCAGGCAGCTGCCCAGGTCAAGGAATGGACAGGGGGCAATTTGACTACACCGACGTTTTACATCCATGGAGAAGTGGTCATTGACTGGAAGGAGAGAGAGGTCGCCCGTTTGCTGCTCTAGAAGCATGAAACGAAGGCAGCCGCATGACTCCCTGTTTTGCCTCCTTTTACAAACAATATAAGCTTGGATTCAAGTACCAACTGCAACAGCACTTGATTTGAAGAACACCATTTCTGGTGTCATGATATCGAGACACTTTCTTGGCCTGGTGTTTAGCCGGTTTTTCGCAAACTGTGTATCTTCATCCGTGATCTTTGAAAAATCACTTCCCTTCGGAAAATACTGGCGGACCAGCCCATTTGTGTTCTCGTTGGTTCCTCTCTCCCAAGAGGCATAGGCATGGGCAAAATAAACATCAGTATCCAGCTCTTCAGCAATCTCTTGATGATCAGCGAATTCCTTCCCGTTGTCACAGGTAATGGTCAGCGTTTTTGTAGGATATGGCTTCAACATTTGAACAATTGCATTCTTAGCAGCTTCAGCTGTGCGGTTGTCGATTTTCTTCAATAAGGTGAAGCGTGACTTCCGTTCAACCAGGGTAACTAACGCATATGAATTTTTCTTCCCAAGCATGGTATCAGCTTCCCAATCTCCCAGACGTTTTCTCTCCTCAACCACGGCTGGACGCTCTTCGATACTCACTCTGTCGGGTATTTTCCCTCGACGATCGTTACTTCCGTACCGTTTTCGGCGCTTTTTCTGGCACCGCAGATGTTTGTGCAGCTTGCCGCCAGCTCTCTTGTCCGCGTAGATATACAGGTAAATCCATTCATGACTGACGCTGTCATCTCTGTGCTCGTTCATCCAGAGCGTAATTTGTTCCGGGCTCCAATCCTCCCGGATCTTTTCCTCGATCCAGGACCACGTTTGGGGCTGGATACGCTTCTGATTCTGCTTGCGTCTGCTCGTCGCTTTACGATGGGCTTGTTTGGGACGATATCCACGCTTCCCTTTGTTTCTTTTCAGCTCACGACTGATGGTCGATTTATGGACGCCGATGGCTTCAGCGATTTCTGTTTGGGTTTTGCCACTTTTCAAAAGTACCTTAATCTGATATCGTTGACACTGGGTAAGCTGTTTGTAGGTCACGAATGCTCCTTTAGTTTAGTCGCTGGAGAGGTATTCTATCCTACTACAGCTTACCTCTTTTTACGACACCAAAGTTGCAGTTCGTAGTTGAATCTAAGAAGAGAAATAAATTACGAATATTTTGCAAAGAAAAGGAGCCCTGTACCTGGCAATACAGGGCTCCTTTCTTAAGAAATATCGAAGAAGGACATTTTATTTTAGGAGGATTGTCCATTTCTTCATCTGCTTTCATTGTAAACAAAAGCAGAGAGGGCACACCTTTCTGTTTTGTTAATTATTCTTCCGCCTGCCTGCTCCGCAGCCCGTAATAAAGAAAAATCAAAGAAGGGGAGGAAAAGATCAAAAAATACGGCCCCCTGGGAAAGGTGCCAGAAAAGAGGTAGTCCAATAGATAAAAAGCCACCGCTGCGGCGATGGTAAGCAGCGCGCCGGTCAGCTCCCACTTCCAACTCAGGACCAATCCCAACCACATCACAGCGAAGGCAACCATCATCAGGGTCTCCCGGGATGTCATCTGGAGAAAGGGGGCGAACCCCTCCGCGATGCCCTCTCCGATAAAAATGAACAAAATCAACCCTGCCGCGAGCCCGGCTGAGATCCTTCCCGCCCAACGCACGATCTCAACCCCTCTCTTTTCACCCTTTTCAGCCATAGGTTCTCCTCATGAATGTCAACCCTTTCTTACTATCTATTCTAAACGAACTCAGCACAGAACACGATTTAGAACCCACTTTTTTGTAATCTTCACCTTCTAAACCTTGCTGTTTTGGATGAATTTCCGAAATAGATCCCCTGCTTTCTCTCCCATTTCCTCCAATTGACCCCCATTTCAGGTCCATTTTTCCCTATCTCACCCTCTAGGTTGAGGAAAAATCGGAGTAAAACGCAGCCACTCAGATGGTTTTTCAATAAAATCAAGGAAGAAATATTAAAAATTGAATAAATTATCAAATTTCTTTAATAAAACACTTGACAAACTAAAAAATATTGATATAATTTAGTCAGAATATGAGAAAAACACTAAATAATTTGAAAATAAGCATTCAAAATTCTTAAAGGAGAAAAACATGTTTACCCCCACCATGAGCCTTTTTTACGCCCAGTCCGTGCAAGAGGATCACCTCC
This sequence comes from Anaerolineales bacterium, assembly GCA_018335275.1. Taxonomy (GTDB): domain Bacteria; phylum Chloroflexota; class Anaerolineae; order Anaerolineales; family UBA11858; genus B10-G9. Next base: position 36,432 of record JAGXKM010000012.1, read on the forward strand.
GCCGCGCCCAAACTCAGCGTTTGTTTTCCCAGCTGCAGCGTAAAGTTTCCTTCCAGAGCATTTTCGTCGATAACATAGCGGACTTTTTGATCACCTCCGGCCGTTCCCTCAAGCAGCGCTACCAGGCGGCTTGAGAGGGGACCAGGCGATAGAAAGCAGACTAAACTTTGTGAGAAGGAAGCCCTCCTCCAACCTGGGAATTCAGCACCCATCCGAGTGAGCGGGCTTCCTTCGTTTGATTTAAAGAGATTTAACCCCCTGAGTTAATTTGACATTTAACAACCACTTTTAAACCCTTACTCTTCCGGCACCAAAGGGGCGAGAGGTATATCTTCTGTATACAGAGTCCAGGTGTGATACCCACTTCCCGCAGCAAAGGGCCTCATCGATGAATAGCCTTCCGGGCTATCCACCAGGTAGAA
>JAGXKM010000013.1 GCA_018335275.1 Anaerolineales bacterium
CTTACTCTTCCGGCACCAAAGGGGCGAGAGGTATATCTTCTGTATACAGAGTCCAGGTGTGATACCCACTTCCCGCAGCAAAGGGCCTCATCGATGAATAGCCTTCCGGGCTATCCACCAGGTAGAAAACCTCCCCTTCCCCATTCTTCCCAGTGTGCGTCTGGATGCCCATGGGGGGGATATTCATAGGTATGATAACGACATTCCCATCCCTATCAATGCACTCCATTTCACCCTTGTAAGCCAGCCAGTTTTCTTCAATCGTAAGGCTGACCACACCATTTTCACAGCGGCCGTGGGCAGTGGGTTTCATGGTTCCCTCACCGGTCAGGGAACAATCCTCACTCATCACCCCTTCCATGGAATAGGTCAAAGGTGGTGACTCCAACGGCGCGATCGCCCCCTGGTCGTCGACTACCTCCAACTGCAGCCACCCCTGGTGGAGAAAGTGTGTCAGCGAAGTTTCTGAGTAGTTAATGGTTAAAGCATGGTCGAAACCCAAATAGAGGGTGCTGCCTTTGGGAGGACAGGGCAATGTCTCACCCTCAAACGCGGGCTCTATCACCTCTTCCTCTGACCCATTCCCCTGAGCCTGGGGGGAGACTTCCTCATCTCCTTCTTCAATATCCGGTCCAGATTCCAGTTCGGGGCCCCTTATGGATGACAACATACAGGCTGACAGCACCATCGCCAATGCTGGGATCACCAGCACAAAAGCAGACTTTTTTAGTATGGCCATAAGTATATCCACTCCTTTTTGATGATTTCCAGTCCAAAAAACCTCCCCTGGGGGGAGAGCACATCGGCAAAAAGGGACTAAGCGTTTGAAGGTTTTTCTGATCCAGAGGCGGGATACCACTCCCGTTCCTCCTTCCACTCCTAATAGAGAGAACCCAAACCGGGTATTGAGTATCAAGTGGAAAACTAAAAAACAGATCTTCTTATCCTGCCACTTCACGACTTGATTTACAGCGGAGTAAATATATTATATTATGGATTTTTTCCCAGATGACAATCCTCGTCAGCGGGTCCAGCGTGTTCAGAAAGGGAAGCAAGGAACGACTCTCCAATACTACGAATCGAAAAATGCAATTCCTTTACGTGAATTTCCCTTTCAAGCCCCTTCCCCCCAGGCTAGGAAGATTAAGGTTAGGGGCTCTTCGCGTTCGTTCCAGACGATATGTTCCGACTGGGGTGGAATATAGTACGCTTCCCCGGCCTGCACGTTCACCATGTCCTTTCCAATCCTGGCTCGCCCTTGCCCGGACAAAAAAACAAACGCCTGGGGAAATGGGTTTGTGTCCCCCGGCTCATTCAAGCGATCCCCTTCCTCAAGCAGGTACCAAGCGCTTCGAAATCCTTGATCATAAAACATAGCTGCCGCATGGCCCCCGTGGACCTTCCGGGTGTATCCCTCTCCAAAGATGATTTTCTCAGGAGAGGAAGGATTGAAAAACCGCTGCATAAAGAGGATCATTTCCCGGTACACATCGGGGGTCATCTCAACTCCCTCGCCCAGGCGGAAATCCAGGGGCGCTGGTTTGGAGATATGCTCCCGCCCCGCCGCGGTAAGCGGGGACAGATCACCTCTGTAAAGCCGGACCAGTGTTTCCAGGGAGAGAACGAAGGTGAAACGGGCCTCCGCGTGGGGCCCCTCCTGCGTTTCCGGCATTTCTTCTCCGCCAAAAACCACATGCCATACCCCACCATCAGGTTGAAGATCAAAGTTCACAGCCCAGTTATTACCCTTCTGGGTATGATGGTGATACAAATCGACAAAATCCTGCAGCATCTCCTTAGGATTCTGCTTCACGCCTACCTCCAATCTTAACTATCTTACGTACCGCCGCCACCCGAACGGGGAAAGCTGCGGATCAATTCCTGCCAGCCTTTCAGCTCACAACCTTTCATATCCCGGTCAAGTTTGCCATCCCACCAGCATATCATTTCAACCTTAATTTAAGACGACGTAAGCAGCGTTCAAATAGGTGGCAAACAGGACCCACAAGGTGTACGGCCAGAGGAGTATGGAAGACGCCTTGTTAACTCCCCAGAAATTCACAACCAAAATCAACAGGGTCGCGTCGAGGATGAGGATATCCACCAGAGCCCAGGGCAGGGATTCAAGGCCAAAGAACAGGCCTGACCAGGCAAAATTCGCAATCATATGGACCCCCAGGATAATGTAGATCCAAACCTCGACATTCCCCCGGCTGCTCCTCAGAAACAGGAAAATTGAGAGGGCGATCATCAGATAGAGCACCGTCCAAACCGGTCCAAATACCCAACCAGGGGGTGTGAGCGGTGGTTTTTGAAGGTTTTCATACCACGGGTTCATTGTGCACTCCTTTTTTCGGGAAGGTAATCGTACGTTTGCTTCTTAAATCAGCCATCAAAGAGGTTAAGGCGCCCCTTCGCTGTGGTGTTGTTCCCACTGCCGGTAAGCTTCATACATTTCAGGCAGGGTTTTCCATTCTACCTGCCCGGATGCCAGATAGGATTCAACCGCCTGCAAGCATTCCTCAACCAGTGCCTTATCCAGGATTTGTTCTCCAATGCTCCACCACAGACAATAAATGTTGAGCACCCCTGGTTCAGAGACAGCGAGGGCATTCTCAAGCTCCTTATGGCTTTCCGCTCCGCCGCCAGGTAGCCCACTGCTGCGGGAGCCAGAAAGAAAACCTTATTAGATTATACAATTTTTTTCCAGCGAACGTTCTTCCCAACCTGAAGGAGCGAAAATGACAACTTTCTCTTGAGGGAGAGGGGTGATCCCACCACCCCTTCGCTGTTCGATCTCAGTTCCGATTTATCGATACATCTTTCTATCTATTTTCACCCTTCCTGCTCTCCTCCCGCGATTGGAAACCTATAATATTATCCTAAGCCAAAGGAGATACATTTTTACAGCGAATCATTTTAATAGTTGATCACATCCCTGAGTACCAATCAGTGAACAAGCTGTGAGATGAATCTCCGATCACGCAAAAAGGAGGATTTTAATGAAAGCAATTATTCCAGAGAACATGAAACAAAGTTGGATCAACAAGAAATCCACTCGACTGATGATAATAGCCGCAACCATCCTGGGACTCACGCTGGCCTGCAGCATACCCGGTCTCAGCCAGCCCACTGAAGCACCTGAAGGGGCAGTGGAAACCCGCGTGGCAGAAACCATGGCCGCCGAAACCGCCGCAGAGGAATCAACGGGTGAGGAGACTCCCTCGCCGAGTGAGAACCCTACCGGGACATTGACGGAAACCCCCAGCAGCACTCCCTCACCAACCCTGTCGCCCACTGCGACCCTGACTGCAACACCTGAGATCGTCCGGGTCAGCGTTTCCGGCGATACCTTCTGCCGCACCGGACCGGGGATAGTATATGAAGGTAAGGGAATACTCAACACCGATCAAGAATCTGAAATCATTGCTAAGGACCCCACCGGCACATTCTGGTACATCACCAACCCGGACGCATCCGGGAACTGCTGGATCGGGGGACGCTACGCCACACCAGAAGGACCCACGGACAGACTACCTGTCTACACCCCGCCGCCCACCCCCACCCCGGGGGTTGAGCTGGTGGTTGACTTCCGGGAAATGGACGCCTGCGTGGCTCCCTGGATGGAATTCACCGTCGACAACACAGGGGACCTGCCCCTGGAATCTTTCACCGTCACCTTGGAGGATCGGGACTCCGGAGAGACCTTCGGTCCCCGGACCAAGAACGCTTTTATGACCTGGAACGGCTGCCTGGATGATACCGATCAGGATAGCATCCCAACCGGTTCCACCGGATATTTCATGTCGGCTCAAATTGACGACCCAAGCTACAATCCCCGCGGGGAACCTTTTCAGGCCACGATCAAGATCTGCTCCCAAGAAAAATTGGGCGGCCTGTGCGAGACCCGGGTGGTAAATTTCACCGCCCCCAGCCCTTAATAAGAATTAACCTCCGGGGTCCCGGGATTCCGGAGGTTGGCGGTTTCCTCTAAACTTTACGTCCCTCAAAACAGCAGTTTTTTGTCGGTGAGATGATCCTTTTTGAGCGGAACAATAATTGTTTCGACGAATGTTTCAAATAACATTGATGGTGCAATTCATTAGCGGATGCGGCCGCTCAAACGTTTTTCTTGGCTTGCCTGGACCGGTAACCTGAAAGCGCTTTTTCTAAAGCCCTGATGAAGGCTTCAGGGTCATCAGGCGTGAAGAGTATTCGTCGAATTTTACCTTCGCTTTTGTCTAGAACAACATGTTCTAAAAAGTTGGCCCAATCTAATTTCAAAGCAGGTCGAAAGTTCTTTAGTTGTAAATCACATCTTGTCAAGAGTCTTTTTAAATCGGACTCAGCGACGTTGACTCGCTCAATGTGATCAAAAGGAACTGTCATTTTTCCGAACAGCGTGTTAAATTCAATGCGATCGTTGTAGATGAGATATTCCTGCCATATGCTTTTATTTGTACTCTTGGAAGTAGAGATCGGTTTATTGTTCATTTGGATATTTTTCCTCCCGGACTTCCACAGCCTTGAAAAGCATCTAAGATATAAGCTGATATGCCGCCGCATTGGTACTGCCTGCGACAGGCAGCGGGGTTAGGCCGCGTTTCATATATGAATTGAAAGAGTGTATAGCTTAAAGTGGACAAAGTTACCTTCACGCTAATCATTCACCGACAGACTGCAATTCACGAAAGAAATATTCCTGATTTTCGTCGTCTGTGATCTGTTTGCCTGCTTGCTTACCGAGCTCGAGGTATTCCTGGCATTTTTTGAAATCACCTGCAACTGCATACGCTCTGGACAAAGCTTCATATGCAAAGGCGAGATCAAAGTCGCCAATGCCGTTGGTTTTACAGATATCTAAACAAAGTTCAGCATGGTAGATAGCAGACTGTGGATGGTTCAATATCGAATAAACACGTGAAACCTGCCACTCCCCACGTTCGAGCTCAAGTGGTGTCCCAATTTCACCCCAATGGAAACGAGATGCGTGTGCTGCGTGAAGCATCCTGATGTTCTCATCTTCGGTTCTTACTTCCTGGTCCATTAATTCCCAAACAAGGTTGAACAGATCCACAGCAAATTGTCTATGCGATTCTTGCCTGGAAGATTCATTATCTCTTGACATAACTCATTCCTTCTTGATGTCACTTATTGGTACAGAAAATTTATACAAGGACAATTCCCCGATCTGCTTAGCTTTTTGTGAGCCTCCTGGAGATTCAGATAAGCTGCGGGGCTTTAAGCCTTAGATAGCGTTAATCCCTTCGCCAAAATACACATTATACCCGCGGGGCGACAGCCCTGTCAGCCTGATGTTGAATTGGGCTGCCACCCCTTGGATCTTGCCTGTGGTTAAGAGCGTTGGACCCGATACGCTGTGCAGAGAGTTTCTATTCAGCAGACCTGGCCGACTGGATATAGAAAACAATCTTGGTATAAAAGTCAAGAGTCAGATAGAGAAGGTTCGCCAAACCTGCACCGATCAGGCTTAAGCCGGTGGGGGCAAGCAAAAAGACAATCGGGAAAACTGTCCAACCGAAAAATATATAGCTGTTCACCCATTGTGATTCTGCGATTTTACCCAACAGGACTTTGATGATAAGTAATGTATAAGCTACACAACTGATGACAAAGTGAACCCACCTTACGGCAGAAAGATCACGCGCAGCGAGAAAGCCGGTAAACATCACGATAGCGGTCAAATACAGAAGTTCCACCAGCCCGCCGCCCTGGATACCTTTCAGCTTCGCGATTTCAACCATCAACAGCGTGCAGCTCAACGCGTAAAAGAGCCATCGCGTCCAAAAGATCGGCTGCCCGGCTCCTGTTACAACGGTGAGATCCCCCTGCCACATGAGCACATAAGAGATCAATGTGATAAAACTGACGAGAAAAGCTGAGTTGAGGCCTTTCTTTTTGCCCTCAAAGTAGAAATATATACTTGAAAGGGCAAAGATCACCAGACCGACCAAAAATACCTGATTCAACATATTCCATGCCTCCTTTTTTAGATAAACCTGATGAGATGAATAGCTTCTTGTATTACATTAGCTCATATGTACTTTACCACTAAAAACGTTCGAAAAGAAGTGCCTCCTACCCTGGTTAAGGGTAAAGGCAGCCCGAGGTAAAAGTTCATGGGCTGCCGTGCTGCCTTTGTCATGAGCTGACCACATAGCCCCATCCGGATTTTTCTTCCCGGTATCGGACGCGCGCGTCCATCTTGGCACCGGAGTATCGTTCGACTGCATCTTGTGCATCCATGCTTGCCCCTTTATATGTTGTCGGGGTGTCTTGAGCCAGGTCCAGAAACATGGAGTGAGTAAGGAAGCGCCTGTTCGTAAAACGGGACTGAAAAGTCAATCTGCCAATATTGGGGGCTTGAACGTTTTCTGATGATAAGCCAATCTCGCCTTCATAGGTCTGGCCAAAGGCAAAGAAATAAACACCGAAGCCAATCATTCCAACTACCAGACCCAGGGCCAAAATGTTTGTCAGGATGTCTCGCATAATATGCTCCAATATCTATTTCATAATTCCCTGTGATTGCTTTCCAAATTAAAAGCTGTGAGACGGGCATCAACGCCTTCGCTCAAGCGTCTTGTGGGGCAAATCGAATCTGCATGTGAATGTCTTCAGGTTCTTCAGCATAGAGTTGTGGATCGGGGCAGGTCAGAAGCCTGCAGCCCATAGCCTTATAGAAACCTACAGTCCTGGGCACTGGCGTGGCGCTGACATACATACCCTGGATATCAAGCTTTTCAGCCTCCTCCCGAATCAAGTCAAAAAGGCGCCTCCCAATGCCCCGACCCCGATACCCCGGGCTAATCCACAATGGGCCAAAGTTGAACAGGTCTTTGTTGCATCCACATTTCTGGTCAATATCGAGACCTGCCACTCCGATTGGCACGTTCTCATCATACGCGCCAATCAGCAGCTTTTCATGTTGTATCAGTTTGTACTTCCAACTTTGAATAATGTCCTCCCATTGCGCTGACGAGAAGCCAGGATGTTTGAAGTCCCGCTCCTCTTTAACGAGTTCTCCATCACGGATGACACACCACGAGCTTGATTGATCGCGCCTATCGATGTCGGAGAGGTCGTCAAGGTCAGAAGGATCAAGAGATTGGTAGTGGATCATAAGCATATTCTTGCCCAACGTAAAAGTGCATGTGCCATAAATTTTACCTCTAGCGGCGGCCGTCCAGGGGATTAGTTTGCTCTTTACCGCCGCTTCCCTCCGCCGCATGGGCTTTGCTCATTCAGGCGCAGCGGGCACGAATCTCGTCTGCAATTTTATCGGCTGTGTCAGCGAAACCGATCCATTGTTCGTTAGCACTCTGACCCATTCCAGGAAAGTCCGGCAGCAGACAGCGGTAACGAGTCAGAACCTCAACCTGTCCCTGTCACATCCAACCAGCTGCCATTGCTCCATGCAGGAATATGACCGGTGTGCCGTTTGCTGCTCCATGTTCTTCAATGTACATATTTTATTCTCCATGGTAGATCTTGCATTAATTTCTTAAGGCGCTCAACGTAAAAGGTCACCCGCTGCCGGATTGGTCGATAAGCCTTTTTCACCCCTTGTAACGCTTCTGTGTTCCAACCTTCCAACTCGCCCCTTCACCCTGTCACCCCCTTTTTCTCTCTCCCCTTTCTCCCTCACCCAGTCCCCCCCTCACCTCCTCACAAAATAACCCCCTCAGTCTTTCCCTTCCAAGTTAAATAGAATAACTGAATTCATATTCTAATGAAATGGCGTCTGTTAGAATAACGATGGACTTATCCTAACACGAGAAATAATTGCCAGCAAACTTCCTCCTGCATATTTCTCCCGGACCCCCTCCCGGCCTGCGGAACCCTTTAAAAGTTTCTCTATCTTTCCCTCCCGCGTTTTCTACCTGGTAGGGAAAGTGAATTAATGGCTTCCAGAGGCAACAATGATGATCGCCGTGGCGATAAACCAGTGAATAAGAAATGGATATAGAACAGATTTCGTTCGCCATGCAACCCAGCCAAAAGCAAAACCGCCAAAAATAGTCGAAAGGGTTTCCAGATCAGGCTTGCTGAGGTGCGCGATTGAAAAAGGGACGGCCTGCAGCCAGAGGGCATCCGTCCCGTATTTTTCCGCATATCCGAATAGCAGCCAGCCCCGGAAGAGGAATTCCCAGGCAGCCAGCGCCAGCGCATTCTTCCACACTAGGCCATCCACAGCTCGGTGATAATACCCCTGCATTCCTGTGTTATAGCGACCCAGCGCCCAGATAACAGGACCCATCAGGGAGATTCCCAGAAAGGTGATGACCAGCCCCGCTTTCCAATCCCCCAGTCGCAATCCATACTCCCTGGGATGTTCTCGGAAGACCACTATAATGATCAGCATCGGTATCCCGAAATAAAGGATTACACTCTCCCAATGGGGGAAAGGGGTAATGCGGTAATAATACGCTATCAAGATCAGCAGCGTGCTGACCACAGTGAGCCAGACAATTTTTCGATCGAAATGGAGTTTTTCTCCCAGGAGTTTTTTTATCATCTTCTTTGACCTGGCCTTGAGGCTAATGGACAATCTGATTGAACCTTAAAACGATCAGAGAAACGAATTGCCATATTCAACCCTCGATTTCCATCATCCCACTCAGATGGCAGCTCGTATCTCTATTCTTACGTTTCAGAACCCATAAGTCATAAAACTTGATCGGGCCCGGTTAGCTGACCTGCGGGAGTGAGCTCTATCAAGCGGTAAAGATAATAGTCCGCTTGTTTTTGATTTAGTTGAACATGTTGGTTCCTTCTTTAATTTTACTAACATAAAAGCTTCATGGAGGCCCCGACAGGGGAGCGAAGCATCCTGCCAGGTGATTTACCCTGGTCCACCGGGCACCTGCAGCCGGTTTGGCAATTCCGGATCAGGAGTCCTGAAACCAACTTTTGCCTAAAATCGCGTCTGACCTCCGCCGTATGGGCGTTTTCTGACCAGCCCCATACGGCGGTGGTTAGTTACCATCAATATCTACAAAGCGTAAACCCCCCACACACACATGTCAGATCAAACTTTCGATATAACCGTCGCCAGTACAAATAAAATGATCACTGAAATAATCATCAATCCCAAAACAATTGAATAGTTCTCTGGTTCAATTTGGTCCTCAAGATCCATCTTCCTAATTAGCGGGAACAGTCTCCAAAAGAAAGTAGATATTGAGATTACCAGCGTGATTCCGAATAGATAATGATCTTGAGCATCAACTGTGAGCAGTATAGTAATCAGTAACAAAATAAAGATTAGCTTGGTCCCCGCCACCCAGTTGACCAGATATTTGATTAAGTTATGAATTTCGGGGTCATTCTTTGATTCTTCCCAAGCCTTGAAAACACCGACACCATTTGCATATTTTGAGCCGGGGAAAAAGTAGAGTGCAATCACATTCATGATTTCTAGAAGAAGAAAAGCAATGATGGCGACAGAGATGATTTTCATAAGATTACCTACTCATTTCATCAGGATGTTTTCACCAGATGACCTAAATATCCCTTGAGGTGAAGCTTCCTTGTAAATAATCTAGAAGAAATTAAACCCAATAAAATGGCATACTTAACAATGGAAAACAAGGCATTTTGAGACGTTTCAGGCCCACCTGGTCCAGAGGGAAATCACCATCAATGCGTCAAAGGTGCTGGGGTAAACTTCTGCCCCTAAAAGCCCAATGTTAATCTAGATTTCCCTGGACGGCGGACTTCAAATCCTCCACTTTATCCTCGGCATACACCCCTTCTCCCTCCCAGAGGATGTCCCCCTCTTGATTGACCAGGAAGAGATGGATGACTTCCTCGGATTCGATCCCCAGGGCCTCTTTGAAGGCCTCCTTGTCCAGATAGAGGGTGATCGTCCGCTCCCGCGCCTTTTGATCGGGGATCCCGGCCCGCATGCCCTCATTGATGAAAGTCCGCGACAGGGTGGGCAGTTTGTAAATGGTGGGAAGCTCGTAATACACAAATTCCGGGAAGGAGCGCTCCAGCTCCTGGGCGGTGGGGACCCAGGTGTTGACGTCCTCCTGCTGGCGCATCTCAAAAGGGACGATGACCAGGTTCAATTCCCCTTCAAAATCCCGCGGGAATTCAAACTCCTGGCGCTCCAGATTGAATCCGGACACAACCGGGAAGTGGGGTCCTTCCCGGGTCACCTGCAGGCGGCTCTCCCCCACGGATACCCCTCTGCTTATCCAGATTCCCACCCCGACCAGGATGATAATTACCAAGACGACGATTCCAATGATCATTTTCTTCTTCCTTTTCATGATCCGTGTCCGCTCCTGAAATCACTACTTCCTTAAAAGGATGTATAAGCCTGATGATTTAATTCTACCACTCCGGGCGGATGATCTGGGCCCCTTCCGCGCCGTGCTGGCTCGCATTGAATGCCAATATATTCGCGGAGATGATCATCAGCCTCCCCAGGGCCTGGTTAAATGGACACGGGAGGCTTCACAAAGATGTGAAGCCTCCCGTGTGCTGCCGTTATCCGGGGCATTCATGCTCCTCCGTGATCAGATCAATTGATTTCTGACTTGAGTCCCTGGGGGGAATATTCCTTCCCCAGCTGCGCTTTTAGGAGACGGTAAATCAAGACCACGGTTTCAATACTGGTCACGATCAAGGCCACCCCAAAGGCCAGCCGAAAAGCGTGCATGCCCACCAAATGAAAGCCCTCTTCCAGCAGCTCGGGGAATTTCTCCAAAGTCATCAGGAACCCTTCCGCGTCCCGCGCTGCCAGCCAGGTGGTATGCGCCCTGACAAGCAAAGCCAGAACCCCGATACTGAGCAGGTTGACGGCGACCTTGAGGACGCGGGTCACCGTACCCCACCGTCCCTGCCAGAGCAGGTAGATATTCAAGCCGATCCCTGCCAACAAGGAGATCACAATCCATCCCAGATAGCGGCCCAGGACCGGGTTGGCGTAGAACCTCCCTTCAGGCAAGGTTACAAATCCCACCCACTCCGGGAAGGCGACCAGCAGGACCAGAACGAGGATGCTGAACACGACCCCCGCGATCAACTCTCCGCGCTTGACCTCTTCCGTGTCCGTGATCCGGGGCAGGCTGCTCGGATCCCAATCCTCTTCCAACTCCGGCCGGACCTCAAACCGCTGCAGGATCATGAACACGATCGCCACACTTCCCACGGTCATGGGGATGCTGTTTAACAAACTGGCCAACGCATCCCAGAGGACAAACGGCTCCCGGCCAATGGCGATCGCCAGCGCCCAGGCCAGGAGCTGGGCCCCGATCACCGCGGCCAGGGCGATCCCGACCACCATCCGAAATAGGGGGTAAAGCGCAGGGCCGATCAGGTACTGGCCCTCGGGATGATACGAAGCAGCCACTTCGCGGGGCGGACCCCACTCTTTCAATAAAGCCCGGGCCTCCTCTTCGCTCGCATCCTCCCCGGCCTGGCTTTCCAGGGCATCCACCAACGAGGAACGCAGCTCGGCGAGGATATCTTCCCGATTCTTCCGGGGCAGGTGCCGCTTTACTTCATGCAGGTATCGATCAATTAATTTCATTTTCTCCTCCTTCTGGAGTTATATCTTCCAGCATTTCATCCATCACATGTGCTAATCTCCGCCACTCCCCTGCCAGCGCGTTTAACACGGTCCTCCCCTCAGGGCTGAGGCTGTAGTAGCGGCGGGGGCGGGATCCTTCCACGTTCCACTCGCTGGTCAGCAGCCCCTGGTCTTCCAGGCGCCGCAGCAGCGGGTACAGAGTCCCCTGTTCAATCTCCAGCCCTTTCTCATCCAGGCGGCTGATGAGGTCGTATCCGTACCTCTCTTCATCCAACCTGCTGAGCACAGCAAGGACCAGAATCCCGCGGCGGAGTTCTTGAGTGAGCTTATCAAAGACATCATGGGGTAGTTTTTCTTGTATCATGTCGCACATTATACTATATATCTAACAGTATTGTCAAACACATTATATTAAAAATCCGCGCCTTTTTCATGACTATTTTGACTCAAAATCGCTTTTCAAGAGAAAAAAATGTCCAGGACCATCTATAAACCAGTCTTGACTACCGGCCGGGAGCGGTCTTTATCCCCCACAGGATCCCCCATCATCATCGATCATGGGTCAGAAACCCAGCCTGTAATGAAAACATGATCCACCCCCGGCTCCCAACTTGACAAACTTACCAGCCTGCCATACTATGGAACCACTGTTTTTTGGTAAAGAAAGGAAATTTATGAAAAAGAAGATCTTACTAATTGTTTCCATCAGCACGGCACTTGCCCTCGCCCTGACCGCTTGTGGATCCCAAACAGAAACAACGGATCTGACCGAACCCGATGATGTCTACTGGGCTTACTACGACGCCTGTTCAAGTCAAGATCCATCCCAGGCAGAAGGTCATCTCACAGAGAGCGCCAAGCAAAAAACTCAAAACATCGGCGTATGTGGTTTTACGCATGATTCCATAAATACATATGAACAAAAACAGGGAAACCCGGCACGGTCATTTCCTGAAGACCCCACATTGACTGTCAATGAAGAGGTTGCATCCCTGACCTGGGTCGATGACCGGGGAAATCTGGCCATTGTCATTTTGGTCGCTGAGAATGGTAAGTGGAAAATTGAGGAAAGCCGGTGGTCCAAATAAGCGGGATCTAAACCAACCTCATGAAGGGTTGAGACAGCTCTTCATCTTTTACGGGTCGATGGCACCCATTGGAAACACCTGGCTCAACACCTTACTTCCACTCACCCAGCGCTGACCGAACTACTCAAGTGAAAAACACAACAGCGAAGGTTCTTAAAGCCCAAACCCTTCCCCCCAGAAAAACCCCAGGTAGCGGGGTACCCCATCCATATAATCCCTGTAGGATTCCCCGTAGGCTTCCAGGCAGGCCTTTTCCTCCGCGATGACCCGCAAGTGGCCCAGGATCGTGATCGCGACCGCCAGAAGAAGCGCTATCCCTGATCCCATGGCCAGGGGAATGCCCAGCACGACCAAGACCAGGGCCACCCACTGGGGATTTCTCGAAAATCGGTAGGCCCCGTCCACAACGGGCTCGCCGAAAGGCGTGTTCCGGTAGTTGAGCAAAGAAATAACCATGAGGACAAACCCGATGCCATAAAGGCCCGTACCCACCCAGAAGACCGTCGTCCCTATCTGGAGCGGGGTGAAAAAGGCCAGCCCAAACAAGACAAAGGCCAACACCTTGGCCGCCGCGGCATTGACCTGCACCTCTCGGCCCCACCCGGTTCTATCATACAAGCGGGCCACAACCTCCCGGGGGAAGGCCCACATCATCACGCCAAATACTCCGTAAAAGGCAACCAGCAGCAACCAGCCGTTCAACCAACCTACCGCAAGCCCTGGAAACCATTCCATCTTCAACCTTCTTTCAGACTCACTTTTTCACGAAGAAAACATTCCCATGTATATCTCCACACAACCCCACCTAGGGACCCATCCCTCGAAAGGGATTATGGCGCTGAATACGATTCAGGGACAGATGCAATACGGCGCCGTGGTGACCCCTTCGCTCATCGTGCCTCCCGCCGCTTCACATTTCTTAGAACCCAATTCCTTATTGCATTTCAGGGCGGGAATGGTCACGTTCTCCACTGTGAAGACCGGGTCCGGGCAGCCCTCGGTGTACAACTTCAAATCTTTTTCCTCCCCGACCGCTTCAAGCGGCAGCTGGAAGTAGCAATACAGCCGGTCCTCAAAGCCTTCCAGGCCGCACGCAAACGCTTCAATCTTATCCAGCTGGGCCTGGTAATCCCAAAGTTCCCCCTCACGGGGACCCGGCACGCCGCCGGGAATTTTGAAATACATGGTAAAGTTCATGCTGTCCGGATCTACTTTAAGAAACACCAAAGAGATGTCGATCTCATTGAACATCCCGCAGTGGTCCGTTACCTTGATGGTGGTATCTTCATAGTCCCCTCCCGGGCCGGTGGAATCGGGATCACCGACATCCATCCAGGTATTGGATACCAGCACCCGCAGGGTGTGGCTGCCCAGGTTAGAGTAAAGAACACCCGGCGAGAAGGTTATCGTGTGGGAGCCGCCAGGGGGCAGGTCCGGGATGTTTTCAAACCCAGCCGGGTTGGGCGGGCCCACCCCGTAGTAGGGAATGAGGACCACGTCGTAGCCGGAGGCTTCCATCGTGCCCTGGTTTTCCACTGTGACCTCCAACTCCACCCACCCTCCCACCAGAACGGTGGTGCTGGAGAGATCCACGTTGGTGATCACCAGATTCGGGCCGCTGACCGTGATCGTGAAATCCTGAACATCCCCGGCCGTGCCGGTTGAGTCGGGATCTCCGCTGGCGTACCAGTCATCTGTGACCAGCACCCGCAGAGTATGGCTGCCCTGGTTGGTGTAAAGCACACCCGGCGAGAAAGTCACCGTGTGAGAAGCTCCGGGAGCCAGATCGGGCAGGGTTTCATACCCGGCCGGGTTGGGCGGGCCCACCCCGTAATGGGGAATAAGCACCAGCTCATACCCCGAGGCGGTATCCGAGCCCTGGTTTTCCACCGTGACCTCCACCTCCACCCACTCATCCACCTGGATGCTGATGCTGGAGAGGTCGACATTGCTGATCACCAGGTCCGGGCCTTGCGCGCCGGCAAACTGGAAATCCCAGGCGAAAAGCAGATCCGCCAAGTCCTCCCCTTCGGAAAGCGAGATCTCCATTTGGCCCTGAGGAGGAACTGTGAATTCTCCGGGGATGAGGATGGTATCGTTTGGGGGCTGAAGCGGGTCAATGCTCAAGCAGTAGTTACCCGCGGTGGGCGGCGGGATCTCAATCTGGAAACTGCCGTCCGCGGCAGTCACTCCGGTCCATCCCGCTGATGAGATTGGACACCCGCCGCTGCCGAGTTCCAGTTCCACGCCTGCCAATCCGGGTTCACCGGGGTCCGCGACACCGTCCGCATTCGCGTCATCGACCACAAGTCCCTCAATAAGGGAAGGGTCTCCCAGGGGAGAGCCGCCGGTAACCTCAAAGGCGCCCAGATCGCAGGCTGACCCCTGGGGCCTGGTTTCTCCTCGCTGGTCAACTGCAGGGCAGCTTCCCACTGCGGCGCCCACAGCCGGGCTGTTGGGGTCAATGCTGTGGGTTTCCGTCGGGCCGCCGTTATCTGCCAGGGTACCGAGCAGAGGATCATCCGTGATCGTGAAACCGTGGCAGGTCCCGTCGCTGTCCAGGTTCGCTCCCGAGATTGAGCTGGAAGTCGGGTAGCTGCAGTCAGCAGGTGCGTTGTCAGCGATGATGGTATTGCTGATCTGAATGGTATCCGGCGCCGAGAAGACTGCTCCCGAGGTGGTCCCAATATTCCCGGTGACGGTGGTATAGCTGATGGTCATGGTGCCGGCATTGATGACTGCAGCCCCGCTGGCGATCTCCGCCAGGGTGGTGGAATTCCCGGAGAGGGTGCTGTTGGTGATCGTCATGGTGCCGTTGTTGGCGATCCCGCCTGCGGATTGGCTGGCGGTGTTGTTGGCGATCGTGCATCCGGTGACCGTCGCCACCCCGGTGTTGTAAATCCCGCCTCCAGATTCACCCGGTTCCCCGCCGATGTCCACGCCGTTATCCTGGAGGGTAGAATCGACGAGGGTCATCGTCCCCGCATTGAAAATCCCTCCACCCCGCATTTTGGCATGATTCGCGGTGATCAGGCTGTCCTGGATGGTGAGGGTCCCGGCGTTGAACACCGCGCCTCCTGAATTGGGGAGCGGATCCGTGACATCCGGGGGTTCCATCCCCATCCCATCCAGCAGCATGATGTCATTGAGCACTAACTCGCCCCCCGGAGAGACATGGAAAAGGCGGATGGCAGCTTTTTGAGCGCCCGTGCTGCGCCGGACGGTAGCCCCATTGCCGTTGATGATTATGGAGGAGGTAATGGAGGGCAGACCGTTGTTGCCATCCGTAGTATCCTCGACCGTGCCCAGTTCGTAGACACACCCGGGATCCAAATCAATGGTATCCGTGCCGGTCCCATTGCTGTTGGCATCATCGATCGCGGTCCGCAGGAAAGCGACCGAGCAGGGCGGAGGAGGCGTGCTGCCCCCGGGGATCGGGAGGTTACAAGACAAAATGGCAAAGACGAGAGCGATTGCAGGAGCAATCTTCAATACGTTTTTTCGGACAGGGAACATGGCTTACCTCCATCCAGGCAGCATAGAAATATGGCGGGCAGGGTACCCGGTGTGTTTGAAGGGGGAAAACATTAAGAACCGATAATTGATTAATTAGCTCTTATTATATATGGGAAAGCTTTCTCCGGGGGAAAATTTTCAATCTTATTCCTGCCAGCTGGCAACTACTTCCCACCCCAAATAAACTTACCAACGGGTACCGGACCATTCACACCCACAAACAGGGAGAAAAGCAACGATGGGAAGCGATAAAGCGGGAAAAGGTGGGTTGTGAAGACAACAGGAGCAACCATCCACGCTTCTGGATAAGAAAGATCAGGGGCTTTGCTCCAGCTGAATATCACGCAGCTGGAGCGTTCGTGTTCGCAAGCCGTCCTCGTTCCAGGCTTCCAGGAAATATTCCAGGGGAGCAGAGATCACATCCTCATACCCCGGGACATCGTGGGCATGAATCGACACTTCCCAGCGACCGCCGGCTGCTGCGGCCATGGCCTGATTCTGCCAGGATTCTCCTCCCTGGAGGCGGTAATAAATCACGGCCTGGGTGACCCTGGATTCCCCACCGATGTCCGCTGAAATCGTGACCTCTCTGAGATGATAATCCCCCCAGTAAAAGACGTCAGTGCTCCGCGTGACGCGCTGGATGTAAGGCGGAGAAGAGAGGTACGCCAGTTCCTCCGGTATGCAGGAGGTCTCCACCACGGAATCGGACACCCAGCACCTGAGGTCATCCTCCGGAAGCGCCACGTTCCACCAGGTCCAATCCTGGTTTCTACCCTCCACTGACAACCTGTCCCCTTCCGCGAGATAAGCCAGGACCGTGTTTCCCGTGTGAGGGCCGGCGCGGCAGTTGGCATTCACCTGCACGTCCACCGATGGGGCACAGGGGGTGGATGTCGGCAAAGGAGCAGCCGTGGCTGCCGCTGTGAGCGTTGGCAGGGGGGTGAAGGTAGGTGTGTGCGTGATGGTTTCAGGGCGTATGTTGATGGTGACGGTGGCTGGAGCGCTCCAAACGCCATCCGTATTCTGCACCCGGGCCTGGATGAGATAAGAGCCAGGTCCTGCTGGTGCCCAGGTGTGCTCCATCGAGACCAATAAACGATCAGGTTCCGGATCCTGCAGTGTGGACAGCAGCTCATCGTTCACACGGACCTCCAGTGCGGAGATGCCGCCGGGATCCGTCCCATGGATCACCACCCGATACGGGGCCAGGGGCAATACAGCGCCATCCAGCGGGGCGTCCACCCAGGCTTTCAGGGAGGGGCTCAAATTTGAATCCGTCTCAAGTTCCCCGCAGGCAGGCGCTGCCATGATCAGGACCAGGGCCATCCCGACCAGAAGGCGCTGGATCCACCTCTCCAGCGGCCTGGGTATCAGGGAAGAAAATCGTTCAGGGATAACAGGGAGCATGTGTCTCCTGATGGATAATAGGGCCGTCCGCAGCGCCGCAGGGGACAAGGGTAGAATCCTCGGTGGGTGTGCTGCTGCCCACCAAACCCGGGGGCACGCTGAGACAGGACACCTCGGCCTTAATCTCCAGTCTTCCCCCCTCGTACAGGCAGCGCCAATCAAAATTTGCGCCCCGGCGTCCCCCTAATCCTCCCACATCACTGAGCTCGATGCCTCTTTTTTCGAGCTCGGATGCTAACTTCATGAGGTGGCCCGGGATGGCATAGGAGGTCCACTGGAACGTGACCGGGATCGTGATCGATTCCCCGGGATCCATGGCGGGCAGGGGGATGGATTCCGCTTTAAAGACAAGACCCTGCAGCTCGCCGGGATTGACAGAAATAGTGAAGTTTTCTTTGTAGGGCTCTCCCCCCCAATAGGAATAGGAATAAGGGATGGTTTGCCCGATCAAATTCGTGTTCGTCCCCCATACCCGCATGTCGAGGACATACGAGGGCGATCCGTGATAGGAAAATGGGGGAGGTGGTCCATCCCCCGTCCTCGTCACCCGCACCCGGGCCAGGGCTGGATTGGACAACCCTTCAGGCACGGGTTCCGTGTCCACGCCGTCCGGGAAACAAAACGTGTTCTTCCCCAGGGCATGAGCCCACTTCGCGTTCCCGCAGGCCGGCTGGTCATGCTGGTCAACTACGTTCTCGACGATCTCCTCAAGCTCCGAACGAAGCGCATCCCGGCAGGCTTCCGGGCAGGGGATCCCGGCTTCAGCAACCGCCAGTTCAATAGCGTAATCGATGCCCTGGTCAGCCAACTGGTCAAAATCAGGCAGGGTGGGCGGGATCCCGGTGAAATAGGTCATACCGATCTCCAGGCCCGCTTTCAGGCCCGCTTTACAGGCCGCGTCACAGGGGATGCCCAGCTCGTTGATCACCGCTGCGGCCGCCTCCACGATCCCGTCTTTCAAGGCGTTGAAAGCGCCGGTCACCGTATCCCAAAACTTATTCAACCCTTCCTCGAGCATGCCCGCCCACTGCTCCAGGATGGATTCCTCCGGGGCATCATAATCGGTGGGGCAGATCAACAAATTATTGTCCATGGCATACAGCAGTTGATCATATAGGTCGGAGGCCATATCCGTGATTTGCTGGTCGTAAATGGCGGGGGGAAATGTATCTCGAAAATCCTGCCAGATCCGGTCATAATCCAACTCGAGGATGGAAACGCAGCCCCAGTACTCCGGGTCCGCGCGCTTGATCTCCGAGAATTCCAGAATCTCCACCTCATAGATGTCCGGCAGATGATCCTCAATGACCGGTTCAAACACTTCCTCAGCCAGTTTGACCCTGATCTCCACCACATTCGAGGGCGGCCCGGCAGGCTGATTTCCCGCCAGCGGCGTAAACCGGGCGTAATACGTGGTCCTGATCCGGGGAAGACCCGCGAGGCTGAACGAGGGCGCCTCCTGGTCCTGAAACTGCACTCCTCCGCAGGGAAGGGCATGGGGATCATAGACGGATAAATCTCCAAAGTCCACCCTAAACGCCCCACTTTTGCCCCCCTTGGCGCAGCCCGCGGCGATCAAACCCGGGGGATCAAGCAGGTGATTTTCCGGAAACGGCTCAGATGAGACCTGCCACAAAACCTCAGTCGTCCCCGGCGCGTTGGTGGACCAATAAAACTCCCGGAGCCGATCTTCCCCGCCGGCGCCGATCTCCCCATATGTGGACCGGAACTGGCTGGCTGCATCCCCGGTGCATCCCGTGCCCAGATTGCATATGGTTAAGTCGGAACGCTCCACCCGGGAATACCAGGATCCGAGATTGACAAGCGATCCCGCTTCCCACCCCCAGAGCACCAGATCTATCTCATACACCGACACGGGTGAACGGTCCACAAGCTGATCGGCGATCTCGTCCACGGAAACCGTGAACTCAGACGGTATCAAAAATTGATCGGGGTCCTCCGGAAAACGTTTGAATCCGCCCCCGTTGAACGCGTAATACACATACGCCAGGTCCACGGTTTCAGCTATGGAGAGTGCCCCTTCACTCCACTCAATCCCCTGGTTGATGGATAAATGCTGGCAATTGGCATCCGCGAAATTCACCAGTACAGGCGCTCCCGGTGATTCTCCACGGGTATTGAAAGATGCCGCGTAATAAATCAGCGGGCCCTTTTGATCCTGATCCCGATAGGTGAGCTGCTCTCCTGCAGCCAATGGCCCTAAAGCGGCGATTCGCACAAAGGAATCGCTCCCCGGCTGGGAGCGATAGATGAAATACCCCAGCTCCGTCCCGCCCCTATCCGTGAGGGTGAGGTCGACATCACAATCCGCAGAACTTACCTGCAGCTCAGGCGGCTGCGGCAGTTCTTCTTCCACCGAAAACTTCCTGCTCAACCACAGCGAGACGTCACCCGGCGCTTCCAGCTCCGGGACAGCGGAAAGGGAGGTCGGCGGGCTGCTCGTTTGCGGGGCATTTGAGTCATTTAGCCTTTTCCGGACTTCCTCAGGTAAAATCTCTACTCTTCTCACCCCATCCGCCGGCCGGGAATCAGCTGGAACCACCCCGAACCCGGACGGATCTGTAGCGGTGACAGCCAGGGTATGGGATTGAGCGAGATTTCCTTCACCGTCCCTGGCCCGCACGAAGAGGCGGTGGGACCCATTGACGACCGGCATCCACCGGAATACGTGCGCGGAGTAGGGAGCCTTCCCTCCATCCAGGGCGGCGCTGGAAATCCGCCTTCCATCCACCCACAACTCCAGCGTGTCAAGTTTATATCTGTGGGAAATGGTGACCCGGACAGGGATGAAAGCATCCGCCGGCCACTGGGAGCCATGTTCCGGAGCGTGAATCATTATGCTCATTGGAGCCTGGTTAACAGGAAACTGCTCATCCAGGGATGGGATCCGGTTCACCCCCCAATACAGGAAGCCCAGAATGAGCCCCAGAGCCAGCAGGACAGATGCAGACCAGATGATGAGCGCACGACGCGTTTTTCTCAACGACTCTTCCCCTTAAACTCTTTCCACAACTAGCTGGATTATATCTGATTTTCAGGGGGTGGGGTGAAAAACCTAAAAGGCTTTCCTTAAACCCATTTTCCCGATCAGACATATCATGCACGACATGATCCGCAGAGAAATCCACACTGGCAGCAGTCCTTTTATGTGGACCGGTCAGGTACCGTGTTCCTTCTGAAAAAAAACCAGAATCCGGACGCATACAGCGCCATTGTCAACGCAAAGTATAAGTGAACTACCAGGGGATGGAGGGCCTGAAGCAGTGACCCGATATCATTCAACCTCCTCATCCCAGCTCCGTAATTGTAGGCGCTGTTCAGGAGTGGGGAAAGCATGGTGATTATCAAGATATTGACCCACAATCCCCTGCGCTGAATATTAAAAGATGTGCAAATTAATACCCCCATTAGAAACGTGAGCAGGTCACCAAAATAAGGGGCCGCTGTCGTCAACCAGGTTGTGCCCCCTCGCCAGGAGACATATCCAAAATAGAATTTACCCCCGGGGCCAATGCTGGGCCAGAAGACAAATCTCTGGATCTCTGCGCCTTCCGCTGCGGCAGCCAGAGCATGAAAGCCCTCATGGCGCAATGTGCCCAGGATAAGATACACAGGGAAAAAGAGCAGCCACAGCCAATCTTTCCTTTTCATGTCGTCACCTGCTTCGTTTCCCGGGCGATCCCCCATAGCATCCCAGATCAGAACCGGGGATCCCGGCAACCGCCATGGAATAAGCGTGCATCAAGCGCCAAGGGTTCCCTTGACCCGAACCAACCTGGATGGCGCCAGCATCCAACCCCTCTGAGAAGGGAGATGCCATTCGCATCCCCCCAAAAGTGCCCGCACTTTTCAGATCGCGGCGTGTTTCCCCTCAATGGATTCCACAAGGCCATCCAAAGCCGCATATGTCTCCTCATCCGGGAGACCTTTAAACAGCTCTGCAGCCAGCATCTCCACCCTCAAATTAGACATTAAATCAGAGATCTGGTCCACCGCCCGGTTTCCCCAACCGTAGGAACCGATGATCGCTGCGTACTTCAACTTGGGACGCAGGGCGTTGACCAGCGCTGCAGCCGAGATGACATGCGGGTGCGCGCCCACCAAAAACGCGGGCGTGCCAATCACGATCGTCGCCGCATCCACGAGAGCCATGGCCAGTTTGCCGATGTCCGTGGTCGTCAGCTCAAACTTTTGCACCGTGATGCCCCGGTCAACCAGTTCTGTGACCAGGTAATCCACCATGTTTCCTGTGCTCCCGTGCATGGAGATGTACGGGATGACGACGAGGTTTGAGACCTGGTCCGACGCCCAATCTTCGTAAGCCGAGAGAATGTTCTCCGGGTGATCGTAGACAGGCCCGTGGCTGGGGGCGATGAAATCGAATTCCAGCCCATCCAATTTTTTGAGATTTTTCTGAATGATTTTCCGGAAGGGCATCATGATTTCCGCGTAATACCGCTTTGCCGCTTCCATGACATAGGCGTCTTCTCCGGCATAGAGATCGGTCATGGCGATGTGCGAGCCAAAAAAATCACAGGTGAACAGAACCCGATCCTCCGGGAGGAAGGTGACCATGGTTTCCGGCCAATGAACCCAGGGCGTATACAGGAAACGGAGTGTCTTGTCGCCCAGAGAAAGCTCCTCACCATCCTCCACGATCTTGATGCGTTCAGCGGGAATGCTCAGGTGGTTCACCAGCAGATCCTCCGCTTTTGAGGAACAGATGACAACGGCCTGATCATGTTTTTCCAGAAGAAGAGGGATCGACCCGGAATGGTCTTGCTCGGAGTGCTGGGAAACGATGAAATCGATCTCACCCACACCTTCTAACTGGTTCAATAAGACATCCGATTTGTCCGGGTCCACGGTGTCAATCAGCGCCGTCTTTTCCGATCCCTGCACAAGGTAGGAATTGTAACTGGTGCCGTCCGGGAGGGGAATCAAGGCATCAAACAACCTCCGGTCCCAATCCACAGCGCCCATCCACTGCACGCCTTCTGCAATCTTTTTCGGTTTCATTTTCATCTCCTTACGAATAAATTTAAAGCCTCAAGCCTACTATCCACTTCTCTTTCCCGGTTTTCGCTCCGACGCTGATCAGGTCTTGTTTCTAAATTTCACTGTGGCATACCCAATCAATCGCCAAAGCGGCCCAGGAGTTCATAAATTGCATCTGTGCCAAACGCAAGCGCATCAACCGGAATACGCTCATCCGCCGCGTGAATCGTATCCAGGAAGCTGAAATCTTCCGGCACAGCCATGGGCGTGAAGCTGTAGCTTTGAATCCCCAGGCGGGAGAAAAACCGGGCGTCCGTGACGCCGCTTAACAGCAATGGCACAGGCACGCCGCCGGGATCCGCCTGCCGTAAAACGTCAGCCAGGGTCTCAAACAATCCCATATCCGTTTCCACCGGTCCGGGATCATACTGCACCACGTCCAGATCTACTTCCTCGCCGACGATGGAGCGCAGCTCGGTGATCAAATCCTCCGATTGGAAACCCGGCAGCAGCCGCCCATCGAGCTCCACAGAGACTCTGCCGGGTATGACGTTAATCTTATCACTTCCCTGTAGAATCGTGGGACTCACGGAGTTGTGAATCAGGGGATCGAATATGCGCCCGCGCTCACCGAGCAGCCTGAGGATGATATCCGCCAGGGCGGGCCTCATCAACAGCCTGGGCAGCAAGCTGCTCACCCCGCTTAAGGAAGCGGCCATGGCCCGCAACATAACCCGGGCGGGAGGTGTGATATGAACAGGCAAACGCCACGTATTGAGTCTGCGAAGGAGTTCGGCGAGCCTGGCCACCGCCCCTCCGCGGACAGGAACGGACCCATGTCCTCCCGGGTCGTGAACGGTGGCCTTCATCCAGCAAAACTGCTTTTCCGCAATCTGGATAGGATAAAAACGCGTGTTTCCAATATGAAAGGTGAACCCGCCAAACTCACCAATCGCGTACCGCACCCCATCAAAAAGATCAGGGTGCTCTTCAACCAGGAACTTGACCCCGAATTCACCCGCCGCTTCCTCGTCGCTGACCACGGCCAGGATCACATCCCCGGGGAGCTTCAAATTCTCAGTTTTTGCGCGGAGGAAGGCGGCCAGCATCATGGCCACACCGCCCTTCATATCCAAAGCGCCCCGCCCCCACACATAGCCGTTCCGCAGCACCCCCTCAAAGGGCGGATGCTGCCAGTCCTGACCTTTTGTGGTCACCACATCCACATGCCCGAAAAAAAGCAGGGGAGGCGCATCCCCCCGCCCGGATAACCGGGCCACGAGATTGGAACGGTTCGGCGCTTTAGAAAGCACGGTGGTCTCGATCCCAGCCTCCGTCAGCAGACGATCGATGGAGGCAATACATTCGGATTCATTTCCGGGAGGATTTGTGGTATCGAATTGAATGAGCCTTTGAAGTATCTCCACAGGACGATGGTGGAGAGAGGATTCTTTTTTCGCTTCTGCCATAACTTTTCCCTTTCCCTGTGGAGTTTAATCTAGCTTCCTGATAATCAAGGGGAATCCCGGGTTCCCTATCAAGGCTCGCGCCGGGCTTCTTCTCGCTCCTCCTGGTTTTCCAACTCTTTGTGGGCCCGCTTGTGTAAATGAAGAAAAATTAGCAGGAGAATCGTGCCAGCAGCCAGACTAAACATGATCCTAATCCCTTGTTTTATGACAGGAGCGGATCTGATGAGCAGGGATGTCAAGACGAGCTCCCCCACAAAATACACCCAACTGAAAAACACCAGGCCGATCAGGGACAGGACCAGCACAGCGAGGAAAAATTCTTTGGACACACTCATACTATCTCCCATAGAACCATATGGTCCACCAGGAAATCAAACAGACCTCAACGCGTGCCTGACCTCAACCTACTGCCTTTCTGCTGGTCCTGGATGCAGTTCAGGCATGAGCCATTTCCCTGCCATTCCAACCCCCGCCAAAGATCCTTCGTCCTCCGCAGGAGGACCTCCAGGGACCCTTTTCACAGGTATTATAACTTGAAGAATGGTTCGCGCGTTTGTATGGCTCTATTAAAGTCGAGATATAAATGGTGGCATTCCGGTCCATCGCCGCTCAGTCCGAGCTGGTTTTCATCAGCGCCTATCCCCCAATACTTCCCCTTCTAGATAACAGTTTGTATGGATTATTCCAGAGGGACCAGCGCCCACCGGCCGTAGGCGAGAAAAACTGCCAGGGCGAAGAGGATGAGACTCAGATACGCTCATCTTTCATATATAATACCAGTAATCACCCTGTCCAACCTCTACCCTTCTACCGCCGGAGGCAACCCATGACCAGCTTCCTCTTACGCCAGGCCTATGATCTCAGCGATCCCACATACCTTGAAGCCAACAAAGCAGGAAAAATACACCCCGACCAGAAAGCGATCTTTGGGAGTTCTCTGGGCCGCCGCCTCATCAAACCCATTAAAGCCGGGTCCAGGAACGTATCCCCATTGGCGGTGGTTGTGCTGATCCTCTCCGTGATCCTTTTTGGCGGCGTAAAACTTTCTGAAGCGGGCCTTCCACAGGAGTACATCTATACAGGAGCCGCAGTCCTCGGCATCATTCTCCTGGCAGGGATTGGGTACGGGATCTACCGCTGGATCAGTAAAACGAAAATAGAAAAGGAAATCAAAACCGGTTCCCTGAAACAGGGCACGGGGCGGCTGGCATTCGGCAGACGAGATTATCAGGTCAAAGTCCAGAGTCAGCATCTGACATTGCCGTTCGGCGGCGCAGGAACCCTATCTCCCGGGGTCGAATACCGGTTCTATTATTTACCCGAATCCGGCACCATCCTCTCTGCCGAACCGCTGTCTCCCCTGGATGACCAGCAGGCTCAGAAGAACTACACCGAGATCTTGGCTCAGGCGAACCGGTTCAAACTGGATGTCCTGGAAAAGAATCAGCAGGGCATCCTGGCTGCCAAGCAAATCCCCCACCTCTTCCAGGGTGTCTTGATCGCCCTCTTATTTATCGGTGTCCTGGGATATTTTTCGCTCCCTACTTTTCAACCTTATCTCGAGAGAGGAAATTGGAGCGATATGCCCACAGGCATGATGATCCTGGGGCTTATCCTTGGGGGGATCATCCTTTATGCGGCATACCTGCTTATCAGCTCTTTCCTGGACATGGTCAGCATGCGTGTCCTCAGCCTTGAGGGAGTGGGGCACCCTTTCACGCGCACATCCGGCAGCACCGAGGAAGACAGATCCATTAACTATTTCTACCAGATTGGCGAACGGAAATTTAGAGTCCCCCAACGGGCCTACGCCGCACTCCTGGGAGGCCTGAAGTACCGGGCCTATTTCACTCCATACCGGAAAAAACTGGTCAACATTGAAGCGCTTGAATCCCCGCTCACGGAAACCCCCTCGCAAACCGACATCGCCGCGAGGTTAAAGAATTTCCCCGGCACCCGGATCTCAAGAAAGTAGAGAGTTTTCACAACGCGGCCTGCTTGGTTGACAAACCTCATCACCCCCGGGCATCCAGCGCTCTGGATATCGCTTCGACCGCCGAGCGGTCCTGTTCGCGGCCGGTTTCAAACCGGACGATCTGTGTCCGGCTGCGACCATGGAAAGGAATCATAACTTTTCATCTTCCACAGCAAGGCGCGCAAACCGTTTCCCGGACCCATGTGCCCGCAGCCAGGGTGACCCGCGCTCGGGCACATTTCCTCGTGGACGCCGATGTGAAACGCGGAATCACATTTAATATGGATCCCGTCCCGGGAAAGCGACTGTAGTAAAGGGCCACGCAGAGTCCAACCAATCCTTTACGACCTGAAACAACACGGGGTCTAGGCCCCGGTCAAACTCACTTTGCCGAACCCACATCCTTACTACAGCATCCACCTCCGGGCGTTGGGCGGGTTTGATATACACGCAGCCTAAAACGCGGCTCTCATCCAAGGAAACGACCGTGTACGCAAACGCCTCCCGACTCAAAAATTCTTGTTGGTGTCGTTGTAGATCTGCCAGATTTTCTTCGAGGGTAAACCCTTCCCTGGGCCAATTGCCGCCAAACATGGATTGTAAGAGCTCCCGGCTTTCGACCACGGCTTCGTAGTCTTTCTCGACATCCTCCACAGACAGCATCCGCAGCCGGAAGCGTTCTGTTTCAAGTTCCTCCGGGATATGAAAATCTCCCGGCACAAATGGTTTTTTCGTCATCTCATTACCTCCCAGAAATATATACTCCAGACTGCAAATAAAAGGCGCAAAGCAAAGCCATCTTGCGGATGTATGATTTTCTCTCTGGTGCTCACGATTCTGCAGAATACTTCCAGTCCCTCAAGTCCTTTCTCTTATACCACGATCCCCCCCCCTGCCGGTTGTGAACGTGCTATGTCGCTTGACCTTCTCGCTGTAAAGATGGTTTGATTTGTTTGATGATCAAGGGATTTCCACCGTTACCGACCTTCAGCTGGCTTGTTGAGAGATCCCCAAAAAATATCTTTATCCTCCGCAGCCATCTATGATTTCCCCAAGATCATACCAACACGGGAAGGCGACAAAACTTTTTTACATACTTAACAAACTCGACATCCCCTCCGCTCAGCCTCCAGCCCACCTTTCAATATTTTTATGGCAGGAGTCATGATTGTGGGGTATGGTTAACGAAACGCCACCCGCAGTACCAGACAGCCCCATGGAATCCAAACACCTAAAAGACGCGGTTGCAGCCATCAAAAAGGGAAACCGGAAAAAAGCCCGGAAACGACTCCTGGCAGCCTTGAAAGAAAATCCGGAGGACCTCCAGGCCTGGATCTGGTCCGTGGAAGTGGCTGCAAACGAAAAGGAAAAACGCACCATCCTGAAACGGATTCTCACTTTAGACCCCAACCACCAGGCAGCCAAGGAACTCCTTGGGCGTATGGAAACCTCTTCCTCTAAACTGGATAGAGAACCCCTCGGGACGGGGAAGGCTGAGGAAGCCGGGGGAAGCCCATCTTCCCAGGATGAACCGTTCCGACCCCTCAAAAGGCTGCTGGCCCCGCTGGAATTGCTTCCCTCCCTGCCACTGTCCTGCGGTTTACTGCTGCTTCTGGGAGCGATGATCGCGGGTGTTTTCATATTTTTCCGCTCCAACACCAGTTTCTTGGGAATTACCGGCGCGGATTTTGATCAACTGCAGTCCTCAAATGCCTACCAGGACGTTTCCCTGGAAGGTGACTACTGGAAAGTGCGCTATGAAGGAGGGGGAAAATCGATATACAGGGGCACCATCAGGCATGTAGGCCCGATCCGGAATGGGGATTACAAGCTCCTGACCCACGACGTATTGGTCACCAGCGGGGATTTTGCGGATCCGGAAGCGGTCAATACCAGCGTCTTCAACCATAAATTTAGCTGGCATGCAGACGGTCCCCAACGCCCCCAGGGGAAAATCAACCTGCTCCATACCGTGCCCAACAGCGAAGCCGTGCACCAGCAGCTGCTGGATATTCAAAAATGGGATGAGGTCCAAATCACCGGCTGGGAGATCTATGCCATCTACGCCTTTGATGAAGGGGGAGATGAAAAGGGATACTGGGCGGACACCGGTTGCAACACCCTGCTCGTGGATTCCGTCTCCATAAACCCCTCTGAAGAACCACAGGAATGATCGGCACCCTCAACAGAAGCTTCTCTGTGCTGCGATACTTTTCTAAACCTCTCATCAGAAGGTCAGGCCAGGGTAATGCCCAGGTAGTACGGCCAGAGGATCAACCCCAGGACACCCTGCCAGAAAGCGAGCTCTGCAAAGCCCAGCGTAAACAGCCACCCCATAAACCAGATCGATCCCGGCAGTTCATATTTTACGGTTTGTTTTTGATCCCTGTCACCCATTCTTTGTTCTCCTTTATCAGGTCGTCCTTGACAACTATCAAACAGGATGATCCTCACTCAATCAACAAGGGATACCTAAATATATATACGGGACTCTTAATGGAAAGTTGCACTTCGAGGGAATCGGTCCTCCACTGCAGAAAAGAATTCTTTGATAAAATGAAATCTTATCCGTGGACCTGTTCAACCTCTCCCCAGCACCTCTTAAACCTCAATTCCACATGGATTCCACAAAAAATACAGGGTCCATGATGTCCCACAGGTAGCGCAGGAAGGGCGCCAAGGGAAGGAGCAGGATGGGGGAAACCAGGGGCGCTGCAACCGCCAGGGGGTAGGCCCACCAGGGAGGTTTTCGGGCGCCGCGTTCACCGGGCAGCGAATACGCGGGAAGGTAGACCATCAACGCGTACACAAAAAACCAGAATCCGGCTAAAACATTGGTAGGGGCCATGCTCATCTCCGCGAGGGACCCGGTCAAGCCAAAGAGCAAAAAAACCTGGGCGGGAGAAAACGCAAAGTACCGCAACAGGATCGTCCAGACCAGGAACATGGGGATAAAAACGATCACACTGTGAAAGAGTACAGTGTGCCAGTAATTAGCAGATGCGGTGATGAATGCCTGCCCCACTTCCACCCTGAATAAGGGCGCCAGATTGGTCATCGAGACAGTAACCCCCTCCTCGATCAGAGTCAGAAAGGTGCAGAACAAGAAGAAAGTCACCTGCCAGGGGAAAGGAATCCGCCGCACAAATTTTTTCACCGGATCGCGGAAGGCAACCATCAAAGAGCCTCCCAGGATCACCCAGATGAGGATCAAACCCAGGGCCATCTTAATAAAAGCTTTCTCAGCCAGGGAAGCATCCGATGTCAGGACCAGAAAAGAAATCAGCCCTACTGCCAGTATCGAATAGATCCCGATCACCCGCACCAGAAAGGGGGGCGTAAGCCATTTCAGCAGCCCCTGCCGGGCGTTCGCCCCCTTTGATTCCACACCCTGCTCTTTTTGTCCGTTCACAAGTGTTCTCCATCTGATCGGCCGGCAGGCTGGAGGAAACGAACTCCTCACCGGTGCCAGATCTCAGCGCATTGCCCAACAGCACCAGCCGATCCCTCAGCTGCCCCCTGCGCTGCTTTCAAGATTTCCTGGATGCCGGGGTGCAAACCTCTCAGTCACCCACGCCTGCATCCGTCCTTATCCGCGCCTGCCGCGCATAGATCAGAAATAGGATTCCGGGCACAGCGACCACCACAGCCAGGCCGTAGGGGGCGATAAGATAGCGGGGGATATTGCCAGCCAGGGGCCAATGGATTAACAGGATGGGGAGATTGACAAGCTGGAAGAGGACAGCAACAGCTCCTCCCCAGCTTTCCCAGCGCCAGGCCAGGCCCAGCCCTAACGCGCTGATGAACATCAAGAGCGGGGGGATGTTTTCAATGAAAGGATATTCCTCCTCCGCGTAAGGATCCGTCGTGCCCGCCCCGAAAAATTCTGACAAAAAACCAATGAAAATGAAAAGGGCAACAATCAGGACCCATGTCCCCCAGATTCTGGCAGTCCACAAGAGCCCTTTCGAGGGTCGTTTCCCTCGTTGTCCAGGGTTTTCCATGGTTTCCTCCTTACTAAAACCTTAAACCTGGCATGGAACCTGCTCACAGCGGCATTATCCGGCAGCCACCATTCCCATCATCTTCCTCAACATTCCTTTTATTTGATTATACCTATGAACTGCTTCATCCGCTAAGGAGGTAGCTGCACAGCGGTGAACCGGTCTGTTGGCCGGAGATTATGATTCGTGTAGGATAGGAAGATAGCTTACAAAAAAGAAAAGGCAGCGTTCACCAATCACTCGTTTCGAAGACATTAAAAAGCAGGTCAGCGCGCTCCTCTTCGGTCATGAACCGGGATTGAGCATTATCGATGAATTGGATGGTAAACAATTCGGTATTGATATACCTGCCTTTGTATATGAGATGAGAATCTATAAATGCTTGATCACTATGCTGATATTTTTGTACGCGTTGGGCCAAGAGATACTGATCAAAGAAGAGGTTTCCCAGGCCGTAATGGATCAATGCGCTGTCGTGAAAATCAAGGGCTTGTGGCTGGTGTGCTTGACTGCCACTGACAATATCCGCCCCGGCCTCTGCCAGAGAGCGGAAATCCCTTTTTTGATAATGAGAAGCGCGAAATTTATAAATCTCTTCATGCTGCATGGTGGCGATGACCGTGTATCCCTTTTCTTTTAAACGCTCGATCTCCTCTCTCATCCGGGGGAAGTCACATTTCGCCGCGCCCGGTTCGGTGTCCGAGGCAGTGGCATATTTGTCAGCCCCTTTTGCGTTGCAGCCAATAAAAGCGATCCGATTCCCATGATGCTCCCACAGCAGGGGCTGGAGGCCCTCCTCAAGGTTTCTGCCGCCCCCATACCAGTCCCACCCCTGGCTTTCATAAAGCTCAAGGGTGTGATACATACTTTCCTCCCCCCAATCTCCAAAATGGTCTCCACTGAGCTCCACGATGTCCGTGCCAATATAGTCCAGGAGTTCAAGATACCGATCGTCACTGCAGAAATACAGGCTTGGTTGGCCGGGGTCAGGTGGGGGACAATCGGACGCGAAAGGGACTTCATTGCTGACATGGGTTAAGTCAGCGCTTCTTAACAGTGAACCAATATGTTCTGCCGGGTATAAAACGCCGTTCTCCTCCATCAACGCCGCCGTATCCCGGACAAGGGCGGTGACGCCGGTGAGGAGGATTGTGGTCATCTCATCCGTGTTCCTGTTGGTCAGGGAAGGATTTTCGGAGAGGACCTCCTTCCGATAAGCATCCCATCCTGTGACGCTGATGGGAATGGATAAAACATCTTTATCAGCGTCATATTCTTGATGGGTGGGTTTCTGTCCCCCGACGGCAAGCACCTTCCAGCGGGGCTCTAATGCCTGAAAGGGAATGATGGCCCAGCGCTCCGGATTCGGCCATAACATGTCCAAGATCTTAGCCCCGGGAAGCACCACAGCTGCCCCATCGCTTGGAGGTCCCCACCAGGCTGTGAGAACACGCTCTGTCTCCGGGTCCAAATACAAGGGCTGATCATCGTATAATCCTTCCCCTTCTCCCTGCCAAAATGCTGTCAGCCCCGAAACCTGGATCCCTTCTGAGAGGGAGGGGAACGGCGTGACAAGGGCATATATCCAGTGACCGACGATATTTTGATCACCGATGAAAATGATCACAGACGCTTGATCTTTTTGCTCTATCCGCGAGAATCCTGCCGGAATTTGGATTTGACTTCTCAGCGCGTCAGGAAGATTGGGATCAATCCAGATGGTTTTCGGCCTGGGTGTAGCTGTGGGGCTGGGAGTGAAAGAGGGAAGGACCTTTTTGGTTGGATTAGCGGTTGGGGAAGATGAAAGGCCAGCTTCTTGATTAGTTGATTTTGCCACAGCTGTCCGGGTGGCCTCTGGCCTTTTCTGCAGAAGCAAAAGGTCGATATCCGGTGTCATATAGAAAAGGATCAAAATAAAGACTGCCAGGGACAAAATAACGCGCGCTATCAGTGAAATCAGATTGCTTCTTTGCCGGCTGTTCTTCATATATTTGTGTCCTGAATCAAGTTTATGTGTTGCCCTTAACTGACCCTTTGCGGAATGCTTTTTTTAGTGTAGCGCACGGTTAAAGCACCGTCAATGAAGCATAAGAGCGCTTTGAAAATGAAGAGGGTACATTAGCCATCCCGCAACAGAGCCCAAGGACTCATCCACCTACGCTTGTATCATACCAGCTTAACACAATAAGATATTCTTCCAGCTCATACCCGGGATTCCACAAGAGTATTTGACATCTGGATCCAAGACATACACGCCGGTCTTTGCGCTCTTGCCTGGACAATCCCGATTGATTTGAAGGGATCGTTTCCCGGGTGTGATATAAAAGGTTTAACTCGCCATCCAAAAAAGAATAGGACAAGGATATGCTCCTGCACCAGTTCTCGTCCTCGGGCTGGATGACGAGTAATGCCTGATAATAATATTTGAACCCGGAATAGCCCATCCCCCAAAAGGAGGTGCCATGTCGCAAGTATCGCTCAACCAGCCTGCTCCTGATTTTAGCCTGACCACGTACACCGGCGAGCCTTTTTCATTGTCTGATCTTCGGGGGCAGAAACACGTCCTCCTGGTTTTCAACCGCGGATTCACCTGACCGTTCTGCCGCGAACATCTGGCGCAGTTGCGCCAGGACTATGATCAATTTGCTGCCCGGGACACAGAGGTTGTGGCGGTTGGCCCAGAAAGCGCCAAGAAATTTCAGGAATACTGGGAAAAGGAAGACCTGCCCTTTATCGGACTGCCTGACCCTGACCACGATGTGCTCAAACTCTACGGGCAGGAAGTCAACATATTTAAGCTCGGGCGTTTGCCTGCCCAGGTGGTCATCGACAAAGAAGGGATCGCCCGCTATGTACACTACGGAAAAAACATGAGCGATATCCCGGCTAACGAGAAACTGCTGGCCCTGATTGATGAATTCACTGAAAAACAAGCTTGAGCAGAAATCAAAGGAAACAATTTGTGATAACTCAACTTTTTAAACCGGCCGGTGAACCAACCAGCAGAATCCGGGCCATTTTCCGGGTCGGGCTGGGGGTGTTTCTAATCTTTGCGGGCCTCAGCCATTTGACCTTCCAGCGGGTGGAATTTCTGGCCCAGGTGCCCAACTGGGTGCCCCTGGATGGAGACCTGGTGGTCGTTCTTTCCGGCCTGGTTGAGATCATCCTGGGTGCGGCACTGGTTTTTATTCCCCGCTTCCGGGTTTTCATCGGTTGGATTACAGCAGCTTTCTTCGTCGTGGTCTTCCCCGGGAACGTTGCCCAGTACCTGAACGGCACTAATGCCTTTGGGTTGAAAACCGACCGGGCCCGCTTCATCCGTCTCTTCTTCCAACCCCTGCTGGTGCTCTGGGCCCTCTGGAGCACGGGGGCCTGGCGCGATCTACAAGCCAGCCGGCATGCCGAGCAGTGAAAAGGTCGTTTCATATGTAAAACCCCCGTGACAAGCCTGCCAGTATGGTTTCCCACAGGCATACTGAACTCAATTGGGGCTGTTAGCTGCTTATGCTCTCCATATAAATGCTGCTACTAGAGAACCAGACCTATTATAAAAAACTGAAACAGATTTATGGGGATTAATTCATCAGTCCTATGGACCGGGTTTCAGCACATCAATCAATACTTTCGTAAAGAGTTTTTGATCATCGATCTTGATCTTTACCCAGCTTGTCATTGACAAGCTGATAGGGGCATCTGGGCTTCTACAGAGGGTTTACCTTTAAAAATGTGCTGGAAAATATCTGTTGGGAAGCAGCGATATTCCCCAAGCTTTATTTAATTGTTTTTCTTTAACATCTACGATTAAAGTTCCAAGCTAGACGATAATGCACTCATCCAACTCATTCGCTTTATGCTTCCAGAATCCACCGGGCGGCATTGAGCAGGATATCTTGAAAAGCTTCATGTTTCAGTTGTCTTGCCCCATGGCCCAGGCTGAGATAAACCACTTTTCCCAAACCGTAGGGTTTGACCCATACAACAGGCCTCAGAAAGCCCTCATAATCGCAAACAGCCAGGGTCTCAAAAGGGGTATAGGGCTCGACCACATAAAGTTCATCCTTGATGGAAAAATCACACACATCATGCATGACAGCATGCTCCGGATGGATGATCTCTACGTCAAGCGTTTCAAGGGGTGGGTGAACCAGGAATTTTCCCCCCAGCATTCTCAGGTAAGCTTCAGAATTCAGAAAAGAGCAGGCAGCCCCATGAATCCCAATAAACCCTTTCGTCCTGGCTGACTCATGCCACGGGTCTCCCCGGACAGCTCCCAATAACCCCTCTTCTTGATCAGGGCTGAGGGTGTGACCAAATGTGTAGCAGACGATAAGGTCAAATCCCTCAATCCGATCCGGTAAGAACAGATCTGGATCGTCGCTGACGGTCACATCCAGTTCAATCGTCTCCAGGAACCCACTGAGGATGGGCAGCAGCCTGTCAAAATTGTGATATGTGTTGTCCGCCCCTCCCATCAGGAGCAACTGAAAGTCTCTCATAGTTTACCAATCCAATTTATCAGCGGTCTTACTGTCCACGAAGATAGGATCCTCCAAAGACCAATCCTTCAAAATGGTTTTTCGGACATAAGCCGCCGCTTCAGCAGGCGTGATTGGGGCTTCCGAACCACCCATATCGGAACGAAACCACTGGGGATGGACAGCGAGAACTTTAAGGCCTTCTTCCTCCAGTCTGTTCTGGAGGATTTTCGACGCCATGTTTAACGCTGCCTTGCTCATGCAGTACCCGTATTCCCGCTTCCTCCAGCAGTTTGCAATGGATCCGGCCTCGGAGGAGATATTGATGATCTTTTTTGTGATGAAGGGATAGAAGTGCTGGAGGACCATCAGGGGAGCGACGGAGTTGACTTCGAAGGTCCGCATAATTTTTTTGAAATCCAGGTCACCTATATCTGGCGCTGGCTGTTCCAGGTGAACGGCAGCGTTATTGATCAGGATATCAATGGTGCAGCCTTGATGAGAAAAATCCTCAGCGATCTCCCCCAATCCTGAGCTGTCGGTCACATCAGCCTCGTAAAGGATCATCTCTTCGTCATAGCTCTCTTTTAGGTTTTGCAAGCTGTCACTGAGGGTTCTGGAGATTGAATACACAGTGAAATTGTGTTCTAAAAATTCTTTCACCAAATATAAACCCAAACCCCGATTAGATCCTGTAATTAAAACGGTTGAAGACATGATTTTCACTCCAGTCTATCTACTCAAGCTGCTGTCTTTGCAAACACTTCACGCAGGTGAAGAGAACCTTCATGTGGGAAAGGAAACATTCCTGTGGTAGTTTTCAGATGATAAGAACAAAACCTCCCTATTTTTTCCTCATCAGCCGGGCTGAGTTGGCCATGATCCCTAAATCCGGGAGGGACTGGGCGGCAGCGGCAAGGGCCGGCGGTAGGTAGCCCAGAGCAGCCAGCGAGAGCCCAATCACATTGTAAAGGGCTGTAAAACCGAGGTTCATCTTTACCACCCGCATGGTCCGGCGGGCTGTCCGGATCCCTTCCGGGATAAGCTTCCAATCCTCACGCATCAGGGAGACGTGAGCGGCTTCCAGGGCAATGTCTGTGCCCGCCGCGCCCATGGCGATCCCGATGTCCGCCTGTGCCAGAGCGGGCGCGTCATTTACGCCGTCACCGATCATGACCACCGTGCGGCCTTCAGCCTGATAGCTTTTCACAACGTTAATTTTGTCTTCCGGCAGCAGTTCTGCGTGGAATGCAATGCCCAGCTCGTCAGCAATGGCTGAAGCGGTCCGTTCATTGTCCCCGGTCAGCAGTTCGATATGTTTGATCCCAAGGTCCTTCAATTCTGCCAAAGCGGTTGGGATCTCAGAACGCAGCGTATCAGCCGCGGCGATGATCCCCAGAAGTTCACCTTCCCGCGTCAAGTACAGCAATGTTTTCCCTTGCGCTTCCAGCTTCCGTGCATCTGTCGCGCGCTCCTCTGTTTGGACAAAACGGCGGCTGCCGACAGCCACGATTTTCCCATCTATCCGGGCCCGAACCCCCAGGCCGGGAACGGATTCAAACCTCTGGGGTTCCGTAAGGGAAAGACCTTCTTCAAGGGCAGCGCGGCGCACGGCCTCCGCGAGGGGATGTTCTGAATCGCGTTCCACAGCAGCCGCCAGGGCAAGAACATCCATCTCAGACATCTCGTCAGGGAATGAAACCACATCCGTGACCCTGGGCTGCCCCAGGGTCACCGTGCCTGTCTTATCGATCAAGAGCACATCGGCCCGGGCCATGGACTCGAGGTATTTCCCCCCTTTAATCAGCAGGCCATGCTTGGCACTTCTCCCAATGGAAGCCAGCATGGCAACCGGGGTTGCCAGCGCGAACGAGCATGAGCAGGCCACGACCAGAACCGCTGCGGTGGAGAGCGGGTCGCGGCTGAGCAAAAAGGTGACAGCGGCAATGAACCCCACGACGGGCAGGTAGAGAGCGCTGAACTGATCCGCATAGCGCTGCATATCGCCCCGGTGGGCTTCCGCTTCTTCCACCATTTTTACAACCCGCCCGAATGTAGTTTCGGACCCGGTGCGGCGCGTCTTAATGCGCAGGCTGCCCAGCGTCGTCATCGCTGCCGCATACACTTCCGAACCAACCTCCGTTTCCACAGGCATCGACTCTCCCGTGATGGCTGATTGGTCAACCGTAGCCCGGCCGGCAGTGACTACGCCATCTACCGGGATTTTCTCTCCGGGCCGGACAATGACTGTTTCGCCTGCTTTCACTTC
>JAGXKM010000108.1:0-4130 GCA_018335275.1 Anaerolineales bacterium
ATGTGAGGACGACCGCTCGCTTTTCATACCAAATATGCTTTTCCATCAATTTTCCAATATGAAGCGGAGCGGCTTTAACGGAGATGTGTTTTTGATTCGGCGTGACTTCTGCCCAATAGATCATGTTTGGATCTGGATCAAATACGAGTGCATCCAGGTTTTCAAATAACTCGTATAGTTCACCGTAGACTTCTCTCATATCTCCCAATATGGATTCAATTTGCGCTTCATCTTCGGGGGCCCGCAGGATCATCTCCCGGATAGCGTCCCACAATTGTTGTAAACTTTCCAACAAGCTGTTTAGGGAGTTGCGGCTCTGCTCCCAGGCGATTTCCACATCACTCCAATCAGGTTGAGTTCTTGTTGAGTCCAGAATTCGTTCTCGTTGTGTGTACCGCCCGATCGGTTTCCCGCCCCGCTGGTGTTCTAGAAAGGTGTCCAGCGCCTGGAAAAATTCGTCCATCCGACTTTCCACTTTGAACGCTTTTTTTGATATGGTTTCAATCAGCGCTTGTAAGGAAGCAAAGTCTGCGGGAGTCAGGGCATCCTTCCCGTAAGAACTCAACCAGCCCAAAGCTCCTTTTTTTTCATCCCCCAGAGCGTTTAACGAACGGCGAATATTCGCCTGGGACGCGTAAAAACTTAAGGCGTTTGTGGTTGCTGATTCCAGATGTTGGGCTTCGTCGACAATCAAAGTATCATACTCGGGGAGAATACGATTTCCCGTGGCCACATCGGCTAAGAGCAAAGCATGATTAACGATGATCAGGTGAGCGCTGTGAGAAGCTTGTCGGGCTTGGTAAAAAGGGCATCTTCCCCCTGTCCTTTTCAAGCAGTTTTCTGTAGAGCAGTCTTCACTTTCCGCTGATAGGCGGTGCCAGACCCGATCTTCCCTTGGTCCGTTGAGGTTGATCTCGCCCCGGTCCCCGGAAATGCTCTTTTCCAACCAGACTAAAATTTTTCCCAGCACCCGAATTTCAAGGTTGTTCTTGGGTCCCCCTTTTCTGAGGATTTCCACGTGGTGGGGGCAGAGGTAATTTCCTCTCCCCTTTAAAACGGAGACCCGCAGGTCGAGGTCGAGAGCGGTTTGCAGCCCCGGGATATCCTTGGATATCAATTGGTCCTGTAAGTTGATCGTGTTGGTTGAGACCACCACATGGCGCTCATTTTTGATCGCCCAGATGGCTGCGGGGATCAAATAGGCAAGGGATTTTCCAATTCCGGTCCCTGCTTCAATAAGAAGGTGCCTGGAATCGGATATGGCCTCAGCGGTGGTCCGGAGCATTTCCACCTGCTCCGGGCGATGTTCGTACTCTGGAAAGCTGTCAAAAAATGGCCCTCCAGGTTGGAGTATGGCAGTCACATCAGGTATATCCAATTTCTGGGGTGTATCCGTGGGTTGGAGGGGGATGATCTCTTCCGGAGGATCAAGTTTGTAAAAAGGGTTTTCATATTTCAAAGAGGAAGATTTTTCTGGATTTTGGGACTGCTCTTGGTCTAATCTATAGCTTAGGGCTCGCTGAAAAGCCCAATTCCCATGCCAATGGAGCGGTTTTCCCAAGCGGACGATTTCCCGCAGGACAGGAAGGGGCAGCTCCGCGATCTTGGTGTACAGCTTTTTGAACACATGATACGTAACCCGGGCGTCATCCAGGGCTCTGTGGGTGGCACGCCGC
The DNA here is from genome assembly GCA_018335275.1 of Anaerolineales bacterium. Lineage (GTDB taxonomy): Bacteria > Chloroflexota > Anaerolineae > Anaerolineales > UBA11858 > B10-G9. The sequence goes on from JAGXKM010000108.1 coordinate 1,677, forward strand.
GGGATATTAAAGGCCTGGCCTAAAGCTCCTAAGTTATATCGGCCCGCGGAGGGGAGGACGACAGCTGCCATTTCATACGTATCGATGGCTTCATTGTCATAGAAAAGGTGGTGATTCCTGAGAAAGGAGAGATCAAATGATATGTTGTGACCCAGAACGGGATCAGAACCGACGAATTGCTTAAATTCTTCAATGATATCTGTTATCACAGGCGCACCCCGAACCATGGCGTTTGTGATCCCGGTGAGATTGGTGATGGCCGGGGGAATGCGTTTTCCGGGGTTTATCAGGGTTTGGAATTCATCGATGATCCCATCATTGTTGAATTTCACGGCGCCGATTTCAATGATGGCGTCCTCATTAGCATCCAATCCTGTTGTTTCTAAGTCAAGGGCAATAATCACAGTTTCCATAGGTAACCAATCTGGCTTATTTGAGCGATTTTTTTGATAAAGAATTACTGAATGACGTGATGCGGGTTTAATCCGCTCCCTGGGTTTTGCGCCTGCAGGAAGGTTTCAAAAATAAATTCCCGGGGCCGGTTATGGCGCAGGGTTATTCGCGATGTGTGCGTTTGATTAGCAGCTTACTTTTCTGCAAAGGCGGTGATGATCCTGGTCATGTGTTTTGCGTGTTTAAGGAAAAGGTCAAGGCGTATATTTTCGTTCGGTGCATGAGCATTTGTGCCCGGATAACTCAATCCCGCGGTGACCACCGGCAGATCCAGTGTATGCACAAAGGCGTGGTTAGGTCCAGAACCTCCAACCATGGGCACCAGCTCCATGGGCGAACGGTATATGCCTTTAGAAGCTTCGACGACAAGATCCACAAAGGGGTGATCGGGGTCCGTACGCGCCGGAGGACCTCCTCCCAGGAATTCAAACTCCACATCCGTGAATCCTCTATCATCAAGATGGTTCCGCAGCTGCTCCAGAACCTGGGAAGGTGATTGCTCCGGCACCAGACGGAAATCAACCTTGGCAGATGCTTTCGCTGGTAAGACCGTTTTTGAACCCTGCCCTTGATATCCGGAATTCAGACCGCAAATGGTGCAGGTGGGCTCAAAGACCGCGTTCACCCGCAGTTCCGTCTCGTTTGTGATGCCCCGGAGGAAATGGTCCACCCCGTAACGTTCTTTGTACTCATCTATGATGGGAGGCAAAGCTGCCATCAACTCCCGGTCCCTCTCAGTGGGGGGCAGGATGGGATCGTAAAATCCGGGCAGTTGGATGTTTTCGTACTTGTCTTTTAAGCTGGCAAGGGCCCAGGTTAACCGCCAGGCCGCGTTGGGGAAAATCGAACCTCCCGTACCGGAATGGACATCCTGGCTTGCGGTCTGAACAGAGAGTTCAACGTAGCAAATTCCTCGCAAACCCAAATAAAGCATGGGGATATCACGATAATCCACACCGCCGAATTCCCAGATGCAGGCATCTGCGTCGAGTCGTTCTTTGTACTTTTTTATAAAGTCAGGGAGGTGGACGCTGCCAATTTCCTCTTCACCTTCAACGATGAATTTGATATTGCAGGGAAGCTCACCCATCTCCTCAAGCAAGGCATCCAGGGCAAATAAGCGGCTGATCAGATGGCCTTTATCGTCACTGACCCCGCGCCCGAATAATTTCCCATCCCGCTCTTCAGGTTCAAAAGGGGGCGTTTCCCACAGATCTAAAGGCTCGGGTGGTTGGACATCATAATGATTATAGATGAGTAAGGTCTGATCTGTGCGGCCCTTTCTCTCGCCCAGGACGACGGGGAATCCTTCCGTGTCCATGATTTCCACGTCAAACCCTCGACCTTCAAGCATTAAAGACACAAGGTGGGCAGCTTCATCCATTCCCCAGCCCTGGGCAGCGACGCTGGGCTGGGCGACATATTTCTTTAATTCTGACAGGCTTTGTTCCAGATGGTGTTCTAGATAACTGTCAATTGCGTTAAAGGTACTCATTGAGGAATCTCCTCCAGCATGGAATCAATGCGGGCGACGATCAAATCCAGGGCTACTGTGTTGTATCCGCCTTCTGGAATGATCACGCTCGCATAACGTTTAGATGGCTCCACGAACTCAAGGTGCATCGGGCGCACCGTTTCTAGGTATTGTCGGATGACGGATTGGGTGGTCCGTCCGCGTTCGTTAATGTCTCTTTGTAAACGACGGATGAAGCGGATATCCGGATCTGTATCCACAAAAATGCGCACATCGAATAATTTTCTCAACTCAGGCTCCGCGAAAATTAAAATCCCCTCGATAAGGATGATAGGCTGGGATTTAATGGGGGTCGTCTCATTGATCCGGGTATGGGTTTTGAAATCATAGCTGGGCAATTGGATCTTTTTTCCCGCCTTAAGTTGTTTGATATGTTTGATAAGCAGGCTCGTTTCTAAAGAGTCAGGATGATCGAAATTGATCAATTTCCTTTCCTCCCAGGGGAGATGACTGAGGTCTTTATAGTA
>JAGXKM010000108.1:4898-6550 GCA_018335275.1 Anaerolineales bacterium
CTGGTTCACTCATTTTCAAGTTCAATGGGGGCATTCAAGGGTTCTTCGATTTCTTTGCCCAGGATGCAGCTTTTCTGGTATGCTGCCCACACTGCCTTGGAGAGGATCGTCCTCAGGCCCCCTTTTTCCAATTGATAAATGGCTTCCGCGCTCGTTCCGCCTGGTGAAGTGACCATGTTCCGAAGTTGAGCCAGGTGTTGATCCGATCGCTGGGCAAAAGTCACGGATCCCAGGACCGTCTGGAGGACGATTTTGCGAGCATCGCGGCGGGAGAAACCAAGGTGGACAGCAGCGTCAACCAAAGCCTCGATTACCAAAAAGATATAGGTGGGGCCGGTGCCGCTGACCGCTGTTGCCATATCGATTGTGTCTTCTTGATCTACATACAATTCCTCCCCCATCGCGTTTAGAATGATCCGGGCTTGTTCCCGCTGATCCTCGGTCACGTCCTCTGATGCGGTCCATACGGTCATCCCCTTTCCAACCTGGGCGGGCGTGTTGGGCATGGAGCGGATCACAGCGTGATGATCTAACCTGGATATGATGGAAGAGATGGCCTGACCCGCGACGATGGAAAATACCAAACACGCCGGTGAAATGGACCCCTTTAATTCCGACAGGACATCGTTCAGCACTTGAGGTTTCACAGAAAGGATTACGATATCCGCCTTCTGAACAGCTTTTGAGTTGTCCGCTGTGGTTTGGACACCATATTGGGACTCAACGAAAGCGCGCTGTTCTCCCGAAGGATCGCTGGCCATGATTTGGTGTGGGTCCAACTCTTCTGCTTCCAGTAAAGCCTGGATGATGGCCCCAGCCATATTCCCCGATCCGATGAATGCTATGTTTTTATCGCTTAGATGTCTCACTGATATCTCCTTTTAGAATACGGTCAGTTGGACCCACGGATAGGAAGGTGAAGGGATTTGCATCTCATTTTACCATCCCTGAACATCAATTCTCTGGGGTCTTATTGCTCAGAACATCTTACACCAACTTTATTTAATATGAAGCTTATTTTTTATTCTCCTATTTTTTTATGCTGCTCTCCAAAAGGCCTTATTGTCAATGAAAAGGAATCATAAACAAGATATCGATTACAATATAGGGTAGATGAAGTTTGACAAGATTTTCGCTTGATAGGGAGGAACTTTGGAGATGTCTTACAGGTTTCAATCCAGGCGGTCCGCGGTTATGGGACGGAAAGGGATGGTTGCGACCAGCCAGCCTCTGGCCGTAGCTGCAGGATTAGAGATTTTGGGTAGTGGTGGTAATGCAGCAGATGCTGCGGTGGCTACCGCGGCTGCGCTCAATGTCACAGAACCCACATCGACTGGGATTGGCGGAGATGTCTTCGCCCTTTATTATGACGTTCATTCTGGGGAGATCACAGCCTTGAATGCCTCTGGCCGGGCCCCGCGGGCTCTGTCATTATCCCGCTTGGAAAGGGAGGGTTTCCAGGATGCTCTGCCCCCTTTTCATCCTTATACCATTACAGTACCCGGGGCGTGTTCCGGATGGTGCGATATGGTGGAGCGCCACGGTAAATTAAGGCTGGAGGATGTCCTGAGACCAGCCGTTTCCTTAGCAGAAGAGGGTTTTCCGGTTGCCCCGGTGACTGCTTTTTTCTGGGCACGGGGAGCGGAAAGGCA
>JAGXKM010000014.1 GCA_018335275.1 Anaerolineales bacterium
AAGTTCCCTGAAGTTTTTCCCTTATGCCAAAGTTCCTCCCGGCTCCGGCTCCAGAAGTGGGCCTGGCCTGTTTCCAGGGTGCGTTGAAAGGCTTCCTCATTCATCCAGGCGACCATCAGGACCTGCCTTGTCTCAGCATCCTGGAGCACTGCCGGGATGAGGCCTTTGGTGTTGTAGTTGAGCTGAATCTCGGCCATTGTGTCCTCCTTAATGCCGGAAGTGGCGGGTATGGGTGAAGAGCATGGCTAAACCCCGGGCGTCTGCTTCAGCGATCACGTCCGGATCCCGGATGGATCCCCCAGGTTGGACGACGGCGGTCACGCCCAATTCGTGCGCCAGCTGGATGCCGTCGGGGAAAGGGAAAAATGCATCGCTGGCTAAAACCGCTCCCTGGGCTCGATCACCCGCGCGCAGCCCGGCCATGCGCACGCAGTCCGCGCGGTTGGGCTGACCGCCTCCAATCCCCACCGTGAACCGCTTGCTGCCTTCGATCCTGGCCAGGAGTACAGCATTGGATTTGACATCCATCACTGCCTGCCAACCAAATTTGAGGGCAGCCAATTCCTGAGGTGTAGGCTCTCTCTCTGTGATAACTGTCCAGCGTGGTGATTCCCCGGGGTCCCCGGTATCAGCTTCCTGCTCAAGGTATCCACCTGGTATCGTACGCAGTTCCCGGCCGGGAAGGGGTTTCTCCAGCGGGGCTTTGATCAGACGCAGGTTTCCCTGTTGGGAAAGCGGTTCGAGGGTTGGAGGAGAGAAGCCGGGCGCGATCAAGCATTCCAGGAACATATCACCCAACCTATCCACAAAGGCAGGTGTGATGGTCCGGTTGCTGGCGATCACGCTGCCAAAGGCGGAGGTGGGATCGCTGGCAAGGGCAAGGCGCAGGGCTTCTGCTGGTGAATCAGCTTCCGCCACGCCGCACGGGCTGGTATGTTTGACGACGGCAGCCGCAGGGCCTTCAAAACGGCGCACGCAGCGCCAGGCCCCTTCCAGATCTAACAAATTGTTATAGGAGAGGGCTTTTCCCTGCAGTAAAGTCCCGTGAAATGGTTTTCCTCCCGGTTTCCGGGCATAAAAAGTCGCTTCCTGGTGGGGGTTTTCACCATATCGAAGTCTTTGGGCTGGGTGAAGGACATGAGTCTTTTCCCGCGGAGTCACGGTGTGTTCTGTGAAGTAACGGGAAATGGCCTGGTCGTAAGCAGCGGTGGTCGCAAAGGCTTTGTAAGCCATCTCCAGCCGGTAGCCCTTCTTGTCCAGGACGGAAAGGTCGGTAGGGTAATCATCCGGGTCGCTGAGGACGGTCACGCGGGTGTAATTTTTTGCTGCGGCGCGCAGCAGCGCTGCTCCGCCGATGTCGATGAACTCCAGGATTTCATCCTCCGAGAGATCGACCCGGTCGATCATCTCTTGAAACGGGTAAAGGTTGACTACCACCAGGTCGATTCTCGGCCATCCCCGTTCAGTAAGCTGAGCTAAGGCTTCCTCCCTGTCTGGGGCCAGGATGCCAGCATGGATTGCAGGGTGAAGGGTTTTTACCCGCCCCTCAAACCATTCCCGTTCGCCGGTGATCTCTCGGACCGGAATGACTTCCACCCCGCCTTTTTCAAGCTCCTGGGCGGTGCCCCCGCTGGCGATCAACTGCCAATCTTCTTCGTGCAAACGGCGTCCCAGCGGGAGTAGCTTTCGCTTATCCCACACGGATAATAAGGCTGTTTTCATGATTGAAGCTCCTCAATTTGTTCGCGGTCCATATCTATCCCCACCGGGCGGATGGGGATTCCCTGAGAAAGCAGGTGCCGTTTTACCTCACCGATGGTCAGCACATCATCGTGGAAGAGCGATGCTGCCAGGGCAGCGTCGGCCTCACCGGTCGTCACAGCTTCGGCAAAGTGTCCCACATTCCCCGCTCCTCCGCTGGCGATGACAGGGACATCGACAGCTGCAGCCACGGTCCGGGTCAGCTCCAGGTCGTATCCTGCGAGAGTGCCATCACGGTCCATGCTTGTGAGCAAAATCTCGCCGGCGCCGTGTTCTACCCCGCGCCGGGCCCAATCCACCGCGTCCATGCCTGTCGCCTGCCGTCCGCCGTAGATATATACCTCCCAGGACCCATCGTCCTTACCTTTGGCATCTATGGCCAACACCACGCACTGGCTGCCAAAGCGCCGGGCGCCATCACTGAGTATCGTGGGGTCTTTGACCGCCGCGGAGTTGATGCTGATTTTATCCGCGCCCGCCCGGAGGATGACGCGCATATCATCCGCTCCCCGGATGCCGCCGCCTACCGTCAGGGGCAGGAAGACCTGATCGGCGACCTGCCTGACCATCCCGGCCACGATGTCTCGCTTTTCATGGCTGGCGGTGATATCCAGAAAGACCAGTTCGTCCGCTCCCATTTGATCATATATTCTGGCCTGTTCTACCGGGTCGCCGGCGTCCCGGATATTCACGAAATTGACCCCTTTGACCACCCGGCCCTGATCGATATCCAGGCAGGGGATAATCCGTTTGGCTAGCATTTAATGCCCTCCTCGATTGAACTTTAATGCCCGGGCCAAATCCAGCTCCTTTTCATAAAGGGCCCGGCCGATGATCACGCCCCACAGCCCAGCGTCTCGCGCAGCGCGGATGTCATCCAGGGAAGCAACGCCCCCGGCTGCGATGACGTTCAACACGGTTTCTTCCTGGAAAATACGAGCCGCTTCCACATTCAGGCCCTTTCCTACCCCGTCCCGGGTGATGTCGGTGTACACGGACCATTCCAGCCCTCTTTTCCGCAGCATCCGACCAAAACCCAGGGGCTCAAGTGCGGTGCCTTCTGTCCAACCTTGCACCCGGATTTTGCCTCCCCGGGCATCCACCCCGACCACAATCCGGTCGCTTCCATAATGAACAAGGGCCCACTCAACCAGTTCTGGGTTTTGGGCGGCAGCCGTGCCCAGGATCACTCTCTGGATCCCCAGGGAAAGCAGTCTGTCAATGTCCTCCCGGGAGCGAATCCCGCCGCCCAGTTGGACTTTGGCTCCAGCCTGGTGCGCTTCCTTAACGATTTTTTGTATACCGTCCTGATTCGGGTTGTCTTCCTCCCCGAAAGCGCCGTCCAGGTTGACCACATGAAGCCACTGAGCGCCTTGTTTTAACCATTGTCGGGCAATAATACCCGGATGGTGATCATAGGTGGTCTGGTGGTCAGGGTCTCCCTGCCGCAGGCGCACCACCTGGCCGCCGCGCAGGTCAATGGCTGGGAATACGTTAAAATCTGTCATCGGTTCTCATTTTACGATCACTCAGCAGCGCTGGACGAAATTTTTCAGCATCGCCAGGCCTACTTGCTGGCTTTTTTCAGGGTGAAACTGGACCCCATACAGGTTCCCGCGCTGGACGATGGATGCATATTGGTCCCCATACTCTGTGACCGCCAGGACATCCTCTTCGCGAGTGGGGGCGCAGAAATAGGTGTGGTTGAAATATGTGTAACTTCCCGCGGGGATATTTCCCAGGAGCTCGCTCTGCCGGAGAGGTTGGATCTGGTTCCAGCCGGTATGAGGGACCGTCAGCTCCCCTTCAGGAAAACGGACGACCCGTCCGGGGAGCAGGCCCAACCCGGGGTGTTCCCCGTGTTCCTCGCTGAGATCAAAAAGCATTTGCATGCCGACACAGATCCCCAGCAGCGGCGTGCCAGCCTTTACAGCTTCCATCAGCGGGTTTTCCAGATTCCTGCTCAGCAGACCTTGCATGGCGTCTGCGAACGCCCCTACACCGGGCAGGACTAACTTATCTGCCTGCCTTATGTGATCCGGATCCCTGGTAAGGTTCACATCTGCCCCCGCCGCTGTGAGGGCCTTTTCCACCGAGCGCAGGTTTCCCACGCCGTGATCGATCAAGGCAATCTTCATCCTCAACTCCTATAAGGTACCCTTTGTGCTTGGAACTTGTCCCCCCCGCCGCTCGTCGGGTCGGCAGGCTGCATCCAGGGCCCGTCCTAAAGCTTTGAATAAGGCTTCTGCTTTGTGATGGTCGTCCTTTCCATATAACATGCGGGCGTGCAGGTTGCAGCGGGCGGTGACCGCAAAGGATTCCAGAAAATGGGAGAAAAGGCTGGTGGCGATCCCGCCCACTTGTGGCCCGTTCCACTCGATCTGGATCACGCTGTAGGGGCGGCCGGAGAGATCTACAGCGATCTGGACCAGGGCCTCATCCATGGGGACGAGCGCCGATCCCATGCGGGTGATCCCTATCCGCTCTTTCAGGGCCTGGTCGAAAGCCTGGCCCAGGGCCAGGGCGCAGTCTTCCACGGTGTGGTGTTCGTCGACTTCAAGATCGCCGCGGGCGCTCAGTTCGAGGTCAAAGTTTCCGTGCACCGCCAGGTGGGTGAGCATGTGGTCCAGGAAACCTATCCCTGTATCGATCTCTGCCTGTCCGTTTCCGTCCAGATTAAGCTTGAGGGTGATTTCAGTTTCCGCGGTCTTGCGTTGAATGGTTGCTTTTCGCATGGGAGCCTCACTTTATCGTTTTCTGGTTAGAGTTTCCGCAGGGCCTGGATCAGGGTCTCGGTGTCGGATGGCTTGCCGACGCTGATCCGGATGTGGTCATCCAGCCCGGGTTTATTGAAGTACCGGATCAGGATTCCCTGCTGGGACAAGCGTTCTTTGACCTGTCCGGCATCCCGTCCTTTCACACGGCAGAGGATAAAATTTGCCCGGGAGGGGTAGGGGGCCAGCCAGGGTACCTCCCGCAGATTCTTGTCCAGCCTTTCCCGTTCAGCAATGATTGCCTGGGTTTGTTCCTTGAGCTGGTCCCGGTGCCTTAATGTGGCCCTGGCTGCTGCAGCGCCAGCAGCATTAACATTATACGGCTGTTTGATTTTCCAGAGGGCCGGGGTGATCCAGGCCGGGAAGATCCCGTAACCCACCCGGAGTCCGGCCAGGCCGCCCCACTTGCTGAAGGTACGCAGCACGATCAGGTTTTTATAAGACTCGGTCAAAGGTATGGCGCTGGTCCCTTCAGGCGCGAAAGCGATGTAGGCTTCATCGACCACAACCAGGAGGGGTAGCTCCAGCAGGCGCTCCAATGCAGCCCGCGACAGCAGGCCGCCATCGGGGTTGTTAGGAGAGGCCAGGAAGAGCAGTTTGGGATGATAGACCTGGACTGCGTCTTCAATGGCCGGAAGGTCAAGAGAGAAGTCCTTCTTTCTGGGCACCTTCAGGGTGCGGGCAGCGTTGACGTCCGCGTCAAAGGCATACATGCTGAAGGTGGGGGGGCAATCCAGGATGAGATCATCCGGATCAAGCGTCACGCGTAGGATGAGATCGATCAATTCGTCCGCCCCGGCTCCGGCCAGGATCCTCTCCGCCGGGATATTGTGGACCCGGGACAGATCCTGGCGCAGATAGCGAGATTCCGGGTCAGGGTAAATATGGAGGGAGGAAAAATCGTTCAGGGCTTCTTTCGCCTGGGGAAGGGGACCGTATGGGTTCTCATTGGCATCCAATTTGATCAGTTCGTCTTCCGGGATCCCCAGGCGTTCGGAAAGGACATCAAAAGGGTGAATAGGCTGGTAGGGCGGCATATCCTGGATGTGGTCCCGGAGCAGGGTGCGGGGATTGAATGTGTTCATGATTCACTCCTGAAATCTGCGCTGGCAGCGTGCGCGGTGAGGGATTCCACTCTGGCAATTAGGGCTGCGGTGGGGCTGAGGTCTTTCCCGGTGTCCGGATCAAGGGCCACCATGCTGCTGATTTTGACGAAATCCATCACGTTCAGGGGGGAAGCAAAGCGAGCGGTCCCTCCCGTGGGCATGATGTGGCTGGGGCCGGCCACATAATCTCCCAGGACCTCAAAGGAGTGGTCGCCCAGGAAAAATCCTCCCGCGTTGTTGATCTTTTCCGCCAGACCAACAGGGTCTTTCACCGCCAGGCAGAGGTGTTCAGCGGCATAATCATCTGCCAGCTTTGCGGCGGTCTTCAGGTCAGGCGTGATCACCGCTCCACCTTTGTTTTCCAGGGACTGGAGGATGATCTCAACCCGGGACAGTGTTTCAACCTGCTGGGCCACTTCCCGCTGCACAGCCAGGGCCAGCTTCCGGGAGGGTGTGAGGAGGATGGCGCTGGCCAGCACGTCGTGTTCTGCCTGGGCCAGCAGGTCGCTGGCTACCCATTCAGGGTTGGCGCTCTCATCGGCGATGACCATGGTTTCCGTGGGACCGGCCAGGCCGTCCAGGCCCACGATCCCATAGGCCTGCTGCTTGGCGATGGTCACGAAGAGGTTGCCGGCGCCGACGATTTTATCCACCTTGGGCACGCTTTCCGTGCCGAAGGTCATGGCGGCGATGGCCTGGGCGCCGCCGATTTGATAGACCTCTTCTATTCCGCACAACTGGGCGGAAGCCAGGATGGTGGGATCCGGGTTGGGCGGGGTGGTGACGATGACTCGTTTCACCCCTGCCACCTGGGCAGGGATGACGGACATCAGCAGAGAGGAGGGCAGAGGTGCGGTCCCACCCGGCACGTAAACCCCCGCCCGCTGCACCGGGGTCACCCGTTGGCCGAGGCTGCCCCCCATATCCGTTGTAGTCCAATCCGGCAGGGGCTGGCGCTGGTGAAAATCGCGGATGCGCTCCACAGCGGTGTCCAGGGCATCCTTTATATCTTCTGGTAGGTGCCGGTAAGCATCTTCCAGTTCTTCCGCAGGAATCAAAAATGTGTCCAGGTCTGTGTGATCCAGAACCTGGGACCACCTTTGGAGGGCGGCATCCCCTTCGTCGCGCACGGAAGCCATAATCTGTCCCACAGCCTGGGTTGGGCTGACCCCATTTCCGAAGATTTCTTCCACGCCGCGTTTGATTTTTTCCGGGACCTGTTGGGTGTTGAGAGGCTGGCGCTTTAAGATAGTTTTTTTTGCAGTATCTACGTCATAAAGTTTCAACATCGGAGTTATCTCCCGCGAATTGGGTCGGATTTTTATCAAGGGCATCCAGCATGGCTTTGTAGGCGTCCGGCTCTTCCTCAAAGATATATTTCACGGAGGTGACAACCACGCCGCTGCCTCCGATGGCGCGCAGTTCACTGATCGCCTGGGCGAGCTGGTCTTTACGGACCACAATATGTACCGCGTACCAGCCCCCGTCCTTCCTCGTCATCACCTGAGAGATAGTCGGGCCCTGCAGGCCGCCTATGACCTGCTGGGTTTGCATCTTCTCAGCGATGGCCCGCGGGGATTCTCCCCGCATGTTGGCAAACACAGCCACGTTATTTTTTGCCCTCAAATGGGCGACGATGAATTCCAAAAGCTGGCGAGCCACATCCAACGCCTCCGGTCTTGTTTCCAGGGCTGGGCGGTGAGCGACCAGACAGGCCTGTGAGGAGAGGATTTCCCCGTCCTGCAGCGGTTTGAGGTGATTGGCCCGCATAGTTGTCCCTGTGGAAACCAGGTCGACGATCAAGTCAGTGTGGCCGATGAGGGGGGCGATTTCCAGGGTACCTTCCGCGGAGATGTAATCCACATCTTCCAGTCCATGTTCCTGGAAGAATGTCTGGGTCAGATGGGGAAATTTGGTGGCCACTCGCAGATCTTCGTTTTCGCGCTCCTGTAAGGTTTCCAGGTCCCTCATGGTGTTAATATCTTCCCAGGCTTCGGGGACGATCACATTCAGGGTGCATTGACCGTAACCCAGCTCCTGATGGAGGGGCAGGATGCGGTCATTAATACCCCCTTGCTCAGAGACCATGTCCCATCCTGTGATCCCGAAATCAACGGTGCCGTCGTGCACGCTGACCGCGATGTCCCCTGCCCTTTGGAAAAGGACTGTCACCCCGGGTAAGCTGGGGATGGAGGCCTGAAACTGGCGGGGGTTGGGTTTATATACCTGTAATCCAGCTTTGGCTAACAGGTCCAGGGTGTCATCAGCTAAGCGCCCTTTACTGGGCAGGGCAAGCCGGATTTCTTGTCTTTGCGGCATAATTTCTCCTTGATTTGTGGTTAAAAATAAAAAGCGCCCTCCTCGCGGAGGACGCTGTGTGGAGCAATGTGGTTGCTTACCAGTCTACTTAAGCACGTCCTGTCCGGTCGGAGCCGCCGGGGTGTAAGCATGATTATGGTGGGACGTGTGCACCTGATAGTTCATAATTGCTGGCATTCTAACACGGACCCGGTGGGCTGTAAAGAGGTTTTCCTAAATTAAGAAACAGTGGGCCAATCGCTGTTAAGTTTTGGATCCAGAAGCTGTGTCCAGCAGCGACAGGGGCTTTTGGTTTCCGCCTGCGGCCCGGAACAGGCTGATCAGAAAATAAACAGCTCCAACCACGGCCGCCGGCAGGCCAAATAGGATGTGGGAATGGATATGCCAGCCCAGCAGGATGAACAGGCCGTAGGCCGCGGAGGCGTTGAAGGGAATGAGCAGCAGCAGGGGCAGATTCACCACCTGCGGCTTAACCGTAAATGCAGGCCACGGCCGGTCAGAGGGGGCTCTCCGGCGGTGGCTGGAAAGGGCCCACCAGCATAAGCTGAGCAGCAGGGGCAGGAGGAGAGCGGCCAAGGGGAGGGGAATGACCGCGTTGAACAGATAGCTGAAACTCAGCAGCAAACCCATGGGGATCAGCAGCCAAAGGGAGGGTTGAAAGGGTTTGTTTGACCATTGGCCCAGCAGCCAGTAAGCCGGCAGCAGGGGAAAGGAAGCGATCATGCTGAACAAAACAAATTTAGCTGGGGATTGTATCAAACCCAGATCGGTGATGGGCCACAGCACCCATAATCCCCAGGTCAGGCCCAGGATGGAGAAATACAGGGTGTTTTTCCCTGGTTTCCCTTCCGCCAGGCGGCGTGGAAGCCAGTACAGGCCGAGGACTACATCCACCGGTGCGTGCCAGGCCAGGGCAGTAAAGCTGATCGAGAAGGGTATGCTTTCATAGAAGGTAGCCACCACCATTCCCTCCAGCATCCAACCGTACGCGGCACCGGCCAGGAACAGGGCAGGAAACGACCGGATCTGGAAGTGCTCGATCAGACTGAATAGCAGGTAGGCCATCAGACTGTAGATCAGGAAAAGCTGAACCAGTTCTCCAACGGAGGCCGGAGGCAGACCGGGATTGGTGGTCTGTCCGTAAAAGGCGAATTCGGAAAAGTATGTCAGGATGTATCCACCAGCCAGCGAGCGAAGCATTGTCTGTAAAAAACTCATGGTTGATATGTTGATTCCTCCAGGGCCATTTGGAATTGGAAATGTCAAAACCCTCATGTTCAAAACCGTTCAGGATGGATTTTTGGGCCTGTTGATAATATTCCTTCCCACAGCCCACAGGTAAGCTGCACCGCCGATCAGCGCCTGGAAAAAAGGTGTAGATTCATTGATTAATTCCGGTATATAGTCTCCTGAAGAGTGGATGTACGCCAGCCAGTACACCAACGAGGCGGCTGCGGGCATAGCCAGCAGCGGCAGCGTTTCATGGAGCCTGATCCTACCTCCCAATTTTTCCAATATCGAGCTGGTGGGTTGCTTTCTGCGCTGAATCTCCAGGGGCAGGAGAACGAGTCCCAGCAGCACGATTAGCTTGATAATGGCCAGCGGTTGAACAGGGATGACCACCAGGCCAAACAAACCCGTCAGGGTAAGGAGCAAAATTCCTTTCTCCGGACCGGAAAGCCGGAACGTGGTTTTCCAGCAACCCCTACCCAGTAGCCAGTGAACGAGCATCAAAATCAAAGTGAAGTACAACGTGTAGAGGGTGAATTCCTGCGGCGGCCATTTCCCGGGGCGGACCGGTTCGCCAGCCCTGGCCAGGGCTTCAAACTCGGCGATATTTTCTGGCAGCCATTGGGTAAGGGACCATAAACCCCAGAATAATCCCAACAATAAGGAGGCTGTTAGCAGTTTCTGCCAGCGCTTTTTAACCAGCCAGTCGCGGAGCAAATACCAGCCGAAGAACATGCCGAGTAAACCGTGCCAGCCGATGAAATACGCCGGCATCACGGGGTCAAGTAAGCCGGCTTCGTAGATCACGGGCGTGAGGATTCCCTCGACGCAGAAAGCATACAGGGCGCCTATCAGCACCATACCGGAATGGTCCCTGACCCGGAAAAAGTGGACAGCCCACAGACAGGCTGCTGCAGGAACCGCGTAGTACAGGACTAGGCCCAGCAGCTCGTAACCCTGCATGTACCAGTATGCTTTCTCGGAGAAGATGGTCAGCACGGTGGAAGTCAGCAAGACAAAGATCAACCGCCGGACGATCCTGAGGAAACCAGAATAAAAATTGTTCATTGTTTGTTATTCCTGAAAATCGTCGAGATTGCAAAGGGAAATTAGCCTCAGCCTGATGTTCAGGGAGTACCGAACATATCCTCCTCTGGCCAGGGTGAGAGCTGAGCGGCCTGAACTTACCCACATTTTTACTCCCAACCCCGGGCAGCTGCTTCCTGCTTGAAGATCTGGTAGCCGGGTTTGTTTTTCCCTTTCCCGGGGTACGTGCGCAGTCCCAGGGTGCGCAAAAATTCCCCGAAGGCCCGGTTGGAAAGGCCGTAATACTGAGTCAGTTCCTTTACGGAGGAACCGGATAAATCCGAAAGCCAGGAGTAGGAGAGCAGGGTGATTTGCTCCGCGTGCTCATCCCAGGCTGAGAACATATGCCGGATGAATTCGGCCTGATTTTGGGGGCTGCTGCCGTTGGCTTCTCCCGAGGGATATCCGATTTCCGTGATCTGAATTTCCCGGTCTGGATAGGCTTCGACCAGACGCTGAAAATCCGATTGGATTACCCCCGGTTCCCTGACGGAGAAATCGTCCTGCAGCGGGTAGTAGGTGGTCATGATCACATCGCTGGATTGGTTGAGCGATCGGGCGAATCTGGCGGAGGGTCCGAGCAGCCCTACGAACTGGACCTTGGTCCCGACCGGGACCCCGGGCCACAGTGAGCGGGCGTGGTCCGCCCCGGCGGCGTAAAAGGTCTGATAGGCCGCCCAGGCATCGGGACCTGCGCCTAACACACCGTCAATTTCGTTGCCGATGGCCAGCGAGGTCAGCTCCAGGCCGGGGATCTGCGTGGCGATATCATCCAGCAGGTCCTGAAAACGAGCAATCACCTCGGGGTGATCAAGGGGTTTTCCCTGCAGATCCTGGGGAAGGCGGATTTCCGTGGTGTCCAGCACCGCGATCACCAGCGATAAACGGAATCCCTGGGCTGGGTAGTAGTCATTGGCGATGGCCAGCCAGTTGGGCTCGGGGTTAAAGACCCCGGGAGCGGGTTCCAGTTCATCCCAAAACACAGAAAGGCGGATGGATTCCGCCCCCAGCTGGCGGGCGTGTTCAATGGCCTGATCGTAATCGCCGTTCTGGGACGGGTTGACGTCTAGCTCCAGGGTCCGCTCACCCTTGGGTAGGGTCTGCTGGCTGATTGCGGTGTCCTGTTCGGGAGGGATGGTAGCGCTTATCTTCTCCCCGGATTCACCGCAGGCCAGGACAGACAGCAGCAGGGCGGAGAGAAATAACAAATATCGAGATGTCTTAGGCATAGTTTTCTTTTTTCGAAGGGGAAGGTTTTTGAAAGGTGAGTTGGACGGCTCTCGCAAACATGATCAGGCTGAAAAGGATGCCTCCGAACCAGCTGGCCAGGGCCAGGGGTTCAGCGACGGGGGCCAGCAGCAGTTCCCCGCTGACCGCTGCCAGAGGGAAGACCCCGGCCAATACCAGCCAGAATCCATCCGGAAATTTCTCCGAAACTGGAGTCCGGGGCCCATTTTGCGGTTTCGATCCTGGTTTCAGACTCTGCCAGAGCAGGAAGAAGGAGAGAGCGTACAGCAGCCAAATCAGGCCCTGGCCGACCAGGCCGGGTACGGCTTCCGGGCGCATCACAACGCCCATGATCAGGTAGAGCAGGGCGGTGGGGATGAGCAGCAGGCGAAATTCCTTTTTATCCGGCAGCAGCTCGGGCATGGTGTAGGTCCGATCCCGGGTTACCCGCTGCCAGACCAGGACCAGGCCGAGCAACACCGCGGTGGTGGAAAGGCCGGAAAGCAGGGACTGATCGGCGGAAGGTGAATTTATGCTCTGAAAGACACCGCCGAAGATCACCAGTCCGACCAGGCCCCGGCGGCTGTTCAGCAGCCGGCCGACAGCGCCGGGAAGGCTCTGGCCGAGAGCCCGGGAGCGGGTGAACAACTTTTCTGCGATCAGCAGGGGAATGATGAAGGAGAACCAGGCATGCCACCAGAGCACCAGCACCAGGGTTTCAATGGGGGCCACGCCGCCGATGATCAGGGCCGCGCCCCAGGGCGGTTCCCAGAGCACTTTGGTCAGATAGGCTTCGTAGAGGCCGAAGAGCATCCCGGCGAAGATCAGGCTGGGAAATCGCGGCCGCGGCGTCAGGTAAACAAGATGGGCGAGGACCAGAATGTGCAGGCCGTAAAGCGGGACCACCACCAGCAGACCCCAGGCGTGGAAGAAGGGGAACATGTCGGCACCGGAAAAAACCTCGGCGAAGAAGGTGGAGAAAGCGGCCAGGATCATCCAGAAGAGGGCTTTGTGCTTCCAGGGGATGGGATTTGTATCTTGCATCAGGGGACCTCAACATTCTCCTCCCCGGGGTTGGCTGGATCCATTCCAGGGAGAAAGTAAAGATGGTTGGCTTGTGTTCTATGTAGTACTACCTGAATATATGGAAAAAGTTGCACTCGGGGAGAAAAATCTTCCTGAAATAAAAATCCCAGCCTTGGATGACAAGGCTGGGTGTAGAGTGGAGATGAGAAAATACGGGTTATCCTTCGGATTCCGAACCTTGTTGGGGTGTGAAGAAAGAAAGGATAGCAGCGCCGAAGCCCCGGAAGCTGAGGTATGGGAAGAGCAGGAACCAACCAATGATAGGGGTCAGGCTGGCCAAGATGACCACCGTGCTTCCCCAGATGAGTTGGAGTGGGGCATTTTTTGCAGGGAGCAGGCGGGTGCCTACCAGCTGGGATAAAGCGCCTAATCCCATCATCAAACCTACCAGAAACGCGCCGCTGATGGCGAAAGAGAGGATGAAGAACGGGCTGAATGCATCGCCCACAGCCAGGGATCCGAGGGTGAGCGCGGAGGCGAATAACGTATTGACCAGGCCCAACCAAAATGAGCGTCCGGGCTGCGTCTGGACGGTGATTTGGATCCGGTCCAAGCGCCGGGGAAAAAGCAGGCGCATGATCAAAAAGAGGGCGATGATTGTCACTGCAGAAAACAGAATGAGGACTATCAGAGCGAGTGTTTCCATGGTTGATCTCCTGTTTTTAATGTCTGAAATTACAGGTTGAGCTCCCTCCTGAGGAGCAGTGTATTTCCGAGGATGCCCAGCAGGGCAGCGGCCAGGAATAGGATCCAGAGGGGAATGAAATGAAAGTCTGGGACTGAGAAACGGGAATATGCGTTTAACATTTGCTCAAAGAAAGTTTGTAGACCCTGTATCTGCGCCTGGAGCCCGGCTGTCATGTTTAGTATGTTGACCTGGAGAACTGATCCCCAGTTTATCAGAGAGATTTTCATACTCTGGAAGAGGGGAAGGGTGAGGAGGATGGGAAGGGTCAGGGCCAGCAGGACGACGGCTGCAGCAGCCTGGGCAGCCGTTATCCAGGGTAAAGCTGGAATAACATCCCTTTCCGCTTTTAGAGATCGAAGGACAGGGGTGGCGAGGTCAACGTCCAGGGCAAGATCAGGCAGTTCGTCCAACGCTGTAAACGTGGATTGAAGTTCCTGCAGTCGGACCTGGCAGCGGTTACAAGTTTCCAGGTGATTCTCCACAGTCTTGATCTCCATCGCTGTAAGTTCTCCGTCCAGGTAAGCATGGAGGATATTTTCTTGGAGGTGATCGTCTTCCAGGAGTGTTTCTGGGGTGTTATGTTCCTTCATATTTCCTCAGCAGTTCTGCTAATTTGTTCCGGGCGCGGTACAGATGACTGCGCACGGTGTTGAGGGGGATCCCAAGCTCATCCGCCATTTCTTGGTAGGTCAGATCTTGAAAGTGCCGGAGCTCGATGGCCACCCGGTGGTGAGGGGGCAGCTGCCACAGGGCCTGGTATATTCGTTCCTGGCGCTCATTCTTGATCAGCCACGCCTCGGGTGTTTTTCCTCCCCCGCCTTTGGGGATGTCGTGTTCGTCCAGCAAAGGCATACTGGGCAGTCGGGATTGGTTCAAATGGTTGTAGCATAAGTTAGCAGCTACCGTCCGGACCCAAGGGCCAAAAGGACGCTCCATGTCGAAGCTGTCCAGGTGGTGATAAGCGCGGAGGAAGGTGTCCTGGGTGAGGTCCTCGGCGTCGCGGCGGTTCCCCAGGACCCGGTAGCAGACGCTGAAAACTGAGGATTGATATTCTCGAACCAGGTCGCCGTAGGCCTCCAAATCACCCTGCAAAGTTTGGTTGACGAGATCGCGATCTGACGATTCAGCCATGTCTGTATTGTATTACAGGAGAAGGGCTGAAAAAGTTGCACCCTTTTCGTTAAATTTTCTCATTCCTTGTCCCCCTTTGAGCCGGGTGCTATAATTTCGGTGGTAAATATCAAGCCCCGGTGGCTCAATCTGGATAGAGCAAGGCTCTCCTAAAGCCTAGGTTGTGGGTTCGAATCCCGCCCGGGGCACTTTGATCATCACCGCCGGACGGCGGTTTTTTTATGGGATATAAACTTTATAAAAGCGGGTGTACTATCACACAGTCCATGTTTAAATCGATTCGTTGGAAAACTTTTCCGCGTGATTTTTTTATCGCCCAGGCCGGGTTTGCCCTTTTCGGGGTGGCGATCGCGCTTATCATCCAGGCCAACTTGGGCACCGGCGCCTGGGGCGTGCTGACGGTGGCGTTGGCGGATCTCACCAGCACCACACCGGGGATGATGATCATCCTCAGCGGATTGCTGGCCCTGATCCTGGCCATGCTTTTAGGGGAAAAGATTGGATGGGGGACCGTGAGCAACATGTTGTTTGTCGGCCCCTGGGTGGATTTCTTCCTGATTTTCATCCCCAGTGTGGAAAGCAATCTCCCGCTGCAGGTGGCGATGCTTTTGGTTTCGATCGCCTTGGTCGGCTTGGCCAGCGCTGTTTACATCAGCGTGGATGCCGGGGCTGGGCCGCGGGACAGCTTAATGCTGGCTGTGAGCCGCAGATTACAGTGGAGTGTGCAGCGCTCCCGGGCTGCCATTGAACTTGTGGTCGTTCTTGTTGGCTGGCGGCTGGAGGGTCCAGTGGGCGTGGGCACGCTGGTTTTTGCCCTTCTGGTGGGTCCTGCAGTGCAGTTTGGATTTAAACTGCTCAACGTGCAGCCTCACAAACCGCTGCCTGATGTGGAATTGGGAGGTTGACATTTTCCATTTCAGGACTTTGCCTCTTTGACATTTTCTGTCTCTTAAGAAATTAACATTTTGATCCGCCCGCTTCACTGTCTAATTTTTTCTGATGTGAGGGTGATTATTTGACTTTTCGGGGGAAGATTTCTATACTCAAATCAAGGTTTGTGGGGATTCGATAATTAAGAAATATATCTGATTTTAATTGGAAGGAAATACGAGGGAGAGCGGAAATCATATGGCTGTCCGCCAAGCAGGACCATCTGATGCGGGGAGAATAGCCAGGATCCATGTCAGCTCCTGGCAGGCGGCCTACCGGGGGATCCTCCCCGATCATACCCTGGACAACCTTTCCGTGAATCGGTCCGAGAAACATTGGGAAAAGCAGTTGCGCGAGAATGACGCTCATATTCTGGTCTATGAGCGCGAGGGCAGCAATTTGGGTTTTATCAAGTTCGGATCCAGCCGGGATGAGGGCGCGGATGAAGAGGAAGTGGGGGAAATCTACTCTGTGTATCTGGACCCAGGGGAATACCGGAAAGGGTATGGATCGAAATTGACATCGGCAGCGCTCAAGGTGTTAGGAGAAGAGGGCTATTCTGAGATCACGCTCTGGGTGTTGAAAGAAAACGATCAAGCTCGGGGGTTTTACGAGGCGATGGGGTTTGAGCCTGACGGGTCCGAAAAGGTGGAAACATGGCGGGATGGGACAAAGCTGCATGAAATACTCTACCGTCTGATCCTGAGAGGGTAAATACAGAGGGCAAAGACCAAATTTTCTAGGAAATACCCCGAGATTCCTTCTGAGCGCCGTATTTGTGAATTTTTTCCCTTGTCAATTCTTCCCACCTTAAGTTTTAATAGTGTTTGCTCCTTTCTCCTTGCGCGTCTGATTCCGCAGTGATCGTCCGGCACGCGAATGGGGGAAGGAGGTGTTTTTCTGAACAGAATACATTTCCATTTCTCTTATCCAGGGTTGGAGGTCCGCTCTAAGGCGGATCCGGATTGCATACCCGTGTCTGCTGATGAAGATCACATCCAATAGCACGCATTTTGCACTGGTGAGAGAGTGAGATGTATTACATAATATTTTTGGCATTATTCATCGAGTCACTAGAGATGTTGACTGCATGACAGAATGAAATGATCGCTTAACAGTCCAGCGATAAAAGGAGAAGAGGTTATGGCACAATTGACGGAGATCCGCTGGCACGGGCGCGGCGGGCAGGGTGTGGTCACAGCGGGAAAATTATTGGCTGAAGCCGCATTAGGAACAGATCAATATTTTCAAGCTTTTCCGGATTACGGCCCGGAACGTATGGGAGCTCCCATTCGGGCTTTCACACGCCTCAGTGATGAACCCATCACGATTCACTCACAGGTTGAAACACCCAATGTAGTTTTGGTCCTTGACCCTACGCTATTAGGGACCGTACCCGTGGCTGAAGGGCTTGCGGAGGATGGTGTTTTGGTTGTCAACACAGCCTTGAGTCCGGAAGAAGTCCGGGACATCACAGGCTTTAAAACAGGAAAGATCTACACGGTGGATGCCAGCCATATTGCCATCGAAGAGATGGGGCGTGAGATCACGAACACGCCGATGCTGGGCGCGCTGGTAGAAGCCACCGGTTTGGTAAGTTTGGATGCCCTGGAAAGTGAACTCCAGGCCTGGTTTGAGGAAAAAATCTCAGAAAAAGCCATCCAGGCCAACATCCGGGCTATGAAGCGCTCTGCACAAGAGGTGGTAGAAGGTTAATTCACACAGGACATAGAATCGATCACTGCACTTGCACGTAGTGAACAGATCAATCGACAAGGAGTAAGTGTCTGATGACAGAAATGAAAGGATGGAAAGAGATTCCCATTGGGGGGATGATCTTAGATGCGGGAAACTCAGAAGCGTACAACACCGGTGATTGGAGGGCTTTTCGCCCGGTTCCCGGGGAAGCTGAGTGCACGAATTGCATGTTATGCTGGTTGAACTGTCCCGATTCCAGCATTTTGGTGGATGCCGAAAATGAAGAGATGACCGGTTTTGATCTCAAACACTGCAAAGGCTGTGGAATCTGCGCTGCGGTTTGCCCGGTAAATGCCGGGGTGATCAGGAGGGCGGAGGGGGAAGTAGAGAAAGATGATCCACGGCTCTGCATTCGCATGGTTGAGGAAGGAAAATTCCAGGAGGTTGGAAATGAGTAAGTTTGAAGCGCTAACTGGAAACGCAGCTGTGTCCAATGCAATGCGCCAGATAAACCCGGATGTGGTCGCTGCTTATCCGATCACACCTCAAACGGACACCGTGCAGACTTTTTCTGAGTTCGTGGCGGATGGTCTGGTGGATACGGAGTTCGTGACGGTGGAAAGTGAACACAGCGCAATGAGCGCCTGTGTGGGCGCTTCAGCGGCTGGGGCCCGGGTGATGACTGCGACCTCCGCAAATGGGCTGGCGTTGATGTGGGAGATCATATACATCGCGGCTTCCAACCGCTGCCCGATCGTGATGAGCCTGGTCAACCGCGCTCTCTCTGCGCCCATCAATATCCACTGTGATCATTCCGATGTGATGGGCATGCGGGACAGCGGTTGGATCATTCTCATGTCCGAAAACGGTCAGGAAGCCTACGATAATATCATCCAGGCGATTCGGATTGGCGAACACCCGGATGTTCTGCTTCCGGTCGCGGTCTGCCAGGATGGTTTCATCACCAGCCATTCCTTGGAACGGGTGGAGCTTTTTGAAGACGGTGAAGTGCAGGATTTTGTAGGCACACACGAACCCCAGTGGCCGCTGCTCGATGTGGAAGATCCCAAGACGTACGGCCCGCTGGATTTTTATGATTACTACTACGAGCACAAGCGCCAGCAGGTGGAAGCGATGGAAAAAGCCCACGGCGTGATCCGGGAAGTAACCCAGGAGTTTAATGACAGGTTTGGACGCGAATACGGCCTTTTTGAAGCATACCGCATGGACGATGCTGAGGTGGCCGTGATCGCTGCCAACTCGACGGCAGGCACAGCGAAGACCGCGGTCGACAATCTTCGGGATCAAGGTCTCAAAGCTGGCCTGCTCAAACTGCGGGTCTTCCGCCCTTTCCCGGGGCAGGAGTTAGCGGAAGCGCTGCGCGGCGTAAGCGCTGTTGCTGTCATGGACCGGGCGATTTCCTTCGGTTCAATGGACAACGCTGGCCCGCTTTTCTCAGAGGTGGTATCAGCGCTGACGTTGAACGACGTGCATGTGCCCATTGCCGATTATGTGTACGGTCTGGGGGGGCGGGACATTCGTCCTGGTGAGATTGAGAACGTTTACCAAGAGGCCTTCCAGATGGCTGAAAATGGGAAAGTGGAGCGCAGGGTTCGGTACCTGGGTGTGCGAGAGTGAGGAGTAAATCATGGTAACCAAATTAACACCAAAAGAACTAGCGAAGAAAGAAGAACGCCTGGCGCCCGGGCACCGTTTATGCGCGGGCTGCGGAGCAGCGATCGTCGTCCGCCAGATGCTGGCAGCGATTGATGAGCCGGTTGTGCTGGCAAATGCCACAGGCTGCCTGGAGGTGGCGACGACTATTTATCCGTATTCCTCCTGGCGTGTGCCCTGGATCCATAATGCGTTTGAGAACGCGGCTTCGACGATGAGTGGAGTAGAGGCGGCGTACCGGAGCATGGTCCGGCAGGGGAAACTGGAAGAGAAGGATGTCAAATTTATCGCCTACGGCGGCGACGGGGGAACCTACGACATCGGCATCCAGGCCCTGTCAGGCGCGGTGGAGCGCGGGCACCAGTTCCTGTATGTGTGCTATGACAATGGGGCATACATGAACACCGGGATCCAGCGTTCCAGCGCCACGCCTTTCGGGGCCCACACGACCACATCCCCAGCGGGAAAGGTCATCCCTGGCAAGCAGCAATTTCGTAAGGATTTGACCAAGGTCATGGCTGCCCACGATATCCCCTACGTGGCCCAGGCCGCTCCCAGCAAATGGCGGGATTTGATGCAGAAGACGCGCAAAGCGGTCAACTGCGGAGGACCGGCGTTCATGAACGTGCTCGCCTCCTGCAACCGGGGCTGGCGGCACGAGACGGATGAGACGATTGAGGTCACCCAGTTAGCGGTAGATTCCTGTTTCTGGCCGCTTTATGAGGTGGAGAACGGCGAGTGGAGCCTGACTTACAAGCCGCGAAAGAAGGTTCCCGTAAAAAAATGGTTGGAACGCCAGGGTCGGTTCAGTCACCTTTTTAGAGATGAAAATCGGCACATGATTGACGAGATGCAAGAAGAGGTCGATCGCCGCTGGGAGAAACTTCTGGAACGCTGCGGAGAGGGCTAAGAATCTACCCTGATGAAAAATCTCACCCCGTAATCCACAAGGAATACGGGGTGTTTTTATGTCAGGAGGCGGAATGTATAACGCCAAATGTATCGTAGTATCCGATTTGATCTATAGATAAAATACCTATCCTTGATTATTCTAGATTGAGAAGAAATGCAAAAAGAAATAAATGGAGTCTGATTATTGAGAGAATTGTTTTGGGGAACGACCGAGCAATATGTCCGGGTATTCCATTTTATAAAAATTTTCCCCTGTTAAAAACTCAAGAAGGTAGGATTCACTATACTTTTCTTTTCGTTGATTAAATGTATGTTGATTTGAATGAATCCAACAATAAACAAGAAAGAGGAGAATAATGTTTGTGAAAAGAATGTTGAAAAACCAAGGAAAGACTCTTGCCGCCAGTGTGATCTTGGTGATCCTTCTCACCCTGGGCTTGACAGCGGGTTGTTCTGCGCTGAGGACGGATACGCTGACACCCACAGCAGCCCCTCGTCAGCCGTTTTCAGCCCGCTCAGAAAGCGAGGATGGAGCGGTTGTCTTCTGGGAAGGGTATACTGACGGCTACCAACCGGGTGAAGGATCATCCTTTGAGGTCCAGCTCAAGAATAACACCGAACAACCCTGGAAGGGGCGCTTCTGCCTGCAGCTTTTATCCCCGGATTCGGCCCTGGTGATCCAGACACTGGCCCAAGAGGAGATTAATCTGGAGTCGGGGGTAGGTTTCTCTGATGAACTCACCGTGACGATGCCGGAAACGCTGGATCGAGGCGGCTACCATTTATCCATGGTTGTGCGTCGACCAAGCGGACCGATGGTGGACATGATCCCCATCCAGGTAGGCAGCACTGACGCGGTACTTGAAGACATCACACAAGAGGACATGGATGCCGCTTTAGAAGCCTGTCCCCCTGTGGAGGGAGCAGGTCAAGAGGTGCTGGTGGAACAGGCTGTGAGCGATTTGTCACAGCGTCGCGAGGTTGATCTCGAAGAGATTGAGGTCAAAAGCGTGGAAGCCACGGAGTTCTCCGATGCAAGCCTTGGTGTGCCTGAGCCGGGGAAATCTTACGCGCAGGTCATCACGCCAGGCTACATCATTCAACTGGAAATCGAAGGTAAAACATACCGTTATCACGCCAGCCAGTCTCGCGTGGTCTTTGTGCCAGAAGAAGGCACGCCGACAGCTCCCTCCCCCACACCTACAGTGGAGGACGAGGGGGCGATTGAGATCCCGGAAGCGGGATCAGTGACCACCTTACCCTTGCATATCATGGCTTATGTTGGGGAGCCTGGGATGGAAATGAAGACCGTTCTGCGCTGGGAAGACGGGACCGAACTCAGCCAAACCTTTACCACCCTGGAAAGTCCAGAAGGGGAAGGTCTGTTAATGGAAAGTCTGGATTGGCAGACGGAATCCACACCTCCGCAGCCTGAGACGGACCAGGCCACTCTCATCCTCCAAACCTCATCCGGAGAGATCGTGGATGAAGCTCCGCTGACGGTTCTTGGAGCTGATCACCCCCAGACCCGCTTGATTGACCTGTATTGGCTGCTTGGCGAGGAATTAGAAAGTGAACAGCGGCGGGTCGTGGATACAGGGAGTGTCGAATCAACAGCTGTCAAGGAGCTGTTGTGGGGACCCCCACCACGCAACTTGGCGGGTTTTCAGACTGCAATTCCCACCCCGGAGGATGTACTCGGCTACCCCGGCAGGGGGGAGGACTGGGGATCCCGGGTGAGAATGCTGGGCCTGACCATCGAGGAGGGGACAGCGCGGGTTAACTTCTCGCAGGAAATGAGAGCGTATGGAGGTGGGTCGGCGAGAGTGCAATCCATCCGCCAGCAGATCATCCGCACCCTGGCCCAGTTTGACTCCGTAGATACCATTGTGATTGCGGTGGAGGGCGAGACAGAAGGCGTCCTGCAGCCTTAATTGAAAAATCGACATCCGGGGAAAAAGGTCGATCTTTCCCGGATGTCCCCTTGGCGGCTGAATCCGTGATGCGCTTTGCGGGCAGGATGGGCCTCAGCTCTGCACTTGCTACGAAATACCGCGGACGGAGTTTGCCACCTTTGTGGTCAGAGGGCTGGTATCTGCGGCCAGGTGAAGGATTTTGGTCTATGCCAGGTTCTGACTTAAGATCTTCCTGGTTTCAGCGTACCCAGCTTGAATTAAAGCTCCTGTCTGGTGGGTGCTGATTAAAGAGAAAGAGGCCAGATCCGGGGCGATCACCAGGTCCGCATCTTTCGTACGCAGCCTGGTCGCGGTTTCAATAGTGAAGTAAAACGAACGCAGGAGGACATCGATGACGTTTTCTGGTTTGTCCCGGGTGGATCCGGATCCTAATGCCACCCCGATGAGAAAATTCGCGCCTAAATCGCGCAGGGGTGAAATGGGTACGTTTTCCACAATCCCACCATCCACGAGTAGCCTTTCTTGTATTTGAATGGGTTCAAAGATGCCGGGTACACAGGTGCTGGCCATGACGGCATTGGATACATCCCCGTTTTTTAAGATGACTTTTTGGCCTTTGGATATGTCAGTGGCAACCATGGCCAAGGGAATCTTTGCTTCTTCAAAACTCACTTCCCCCAGATTTTGGGTGATGAGATCTCCCAGTTTCTTATTCGAGAGGACGGCATATTGAGAAAGGGATAATTCGGAGGCGTTGAGCCAGTTCAAATCTGTGAGAACTCCCTCAATGTCCTGCCAATCTTTCTCGAAGGCGAATAAAGATGCGATTAAGGCTCCTATGCTTGTTCCGGCGACAGCGTGAATGGATACATTCAACTCATTCAAGGCTTTCAGAACGCCGATGTGAGCTGCGCCCAGCACCCCTCCGCCTCCCAGCGCTAAACCTACCTTTTTCTCCTGGAGGGATATTTTCATGAGATGATAAGCTCCATGGGGATCGTATTTCACATTGAAACCAGCTAGTAAGAATCCAATTTGTTCTTCTCTGTGAATCTGATTCTACAATGGTGAACAGGTTTGGAAAAAATTTTCAGAGTGCTGAGCGGAGGGTAACCTCCCCTGCATTTGATTATACATTACAGGGGAATGGATAAGTTATTTACAAGTTGGAGGGATTATATAACATCATGGAATACTTAAATGTGTTTGGAGAAAGGGTGCCTGGAATTGGGTTGGGGACATGGAAAATGCGCGGAGATGACTGCCGCCGGAGCGTGCGCAGCGCACTTGAAATGGGCTACCGGCATATTGACACCGCGGAGTTATATAACAATGAGAGGGAGGTCGGGCAGGCGATAAAGGAATCAGGTGTGGACCGGGAAGACATTTTTCTGGTCTCCAAAGCCTGGAGCAATCACCTGGGGGAGGAATCGATCCAGCGGGCTTGCGAGGGCAGCTTGGGGAGATTGGGACTGGAATATATCGATCTGTACCTTGTTCACCGACCTAACGTGTCCGTGCCATTGGAAGAAACCACAGCTGGGTTAGAGGGGCTGATGGAGACCGGAAAAATCCGGGCCATGGGGGTGAGCAATTTCTCGGTGTCCCAGCTGGATCGGACCAGGTCCGCCGCCTCGAAACCCGTCTTCACGAATCAGGTGGAATACCATCCCTTTTATAATCAGGACGAGGTGCTGGCTTACTGCCAGAAGCACAAGCTGGCTCTGACAGCTTACAGCCCTTTGGATCGGGGGCGGGTGATGCGAAATAAAACCCTGCAAGAAATTGGGAAACGGTACGAAAAGGACCCGGCTCAGGTGGCTTTGCGCTGGCTGATCCAGCAGGATTCCGTGGTTACCATCCCAAAAGCATCTTCAGAATCTCACCAGCAGGCGAATCTACAGGTTTTTGATTTTCAGTTGACCGCTGAAGAAATGGAAAAGATCAGGGATCTCCGTTGAGGGGATCCCGGGTGTGTAATGAATATTCAGAAAGAAACTAATAAAACCAGCTGAGGTCCTTGAGCAGCGGGTTTTTATTGATAAATGTCAGGGGGATTTCTCAGATTCCGATAGTTGGATTATGTATAATCGAGTCAGGCATCATCTTGCTTGTCAGGAAGTGGTTGGTGGGAGGCTTCCAAACATGAATGACTTTTTATCTTTCAATTTGGCGAGTAAACATGGATTTCGTGGTGAAAATTAGCGATAAAAGGAAACAATAATGGCTGGTATCAAGGATATCTTTTGGCATCCCAAGGAACATCGCCCTCGTGCCTTTTGGCGTTTATTTTGCCAGATCCTGGTCCTTATTCCCATCTTGTTATTTTTCGGGATAGCCTTTGGATTCTGCACCTACTGGTTTTTGATCTCGCAGGGTAGTGTCAACCCAGAGGCTATGTCTGATCCCGGTCTGGTCCAGTCTCAAATCATGAATAATCCCTTTCTACTTATTCTCACTTATGCCTGGTTGGCGCCCTCCGTGGTGATCAGTATCTGGCTCTCCGGTCGTTTTCTCGACCGCAGGCCTTTTGCGGATTTTGGCTTTCATTTCGATAAGGATTGGTGGTGGGATTTTGCGTTCGGGCTTTTTCTGGGTGGTTTCTTGATGGGGATTGCCTTTTTGGTGGAGTGGCTGGCTGGCTGGGTTGTTGTCACAGGGACATTTGTGACCCAGTTTCCAGATCTCGGTTTTGGACTTGCTCTGATCCTCCCTCTGTTTCTTTTTTTGATGGTCGGCTTTTATGAGGAATTATTCAGCCGTGGATACCAATTAAAAAATCTGGCCGAGGGGCTCCGGGGAGAGTTGCTTGGTTCACGTGGGGCGGTAATCATCGCCGTTCTTTTCTCCTCGGGGATCTTTGGCGTGCTGCACTCCACCAACCCAAATGCTACACTTTTCAGCACCCTGAATATATGCTTGGCCGGGGTTTTATTATCCACGGGGTATATATTGACTGGAGAATTAGCCATCCCCATTGGACTCCATATCACCTGGAATTTTTTCCAGGGAAATGTGTTCGGTTTTCCGGTCAGCGGGGCAAATTTCCGCTCGGCGACATTTATCGCCATCCACCAGAGGGGGCCTGATCTCTGGACGGGGGGTGCCTTCGGCCCGGAAGGTGGTTTACTTGGAGTAGGGATGATGATAGCAGGCATGGTGCTTACCGTATTCTGGGTTCGTTTCAGGAGAGGGAAGGCGGACTTTTACCTGCCTTTGGCTGAGCCGCCCGCCCACAACATGGAAGAGGAAGAACCAACTCATGGATGATTCGCATCGATCTCGAGACGTTAAAATCGTCCCCGCTGAGCGAGATCAAAGGAAGATCATGGAACGCCTCTTCCAACTCTACCTGCACGATTTTAGTCAATTTGTGGATCTTGAAATCGATGACAGAGGTCGTTTTGAATATCCCTCCCTGGCCGTGTATTGGCAGGAGCTGGATCGTTGCCCTTATTTCATTGAAATGGAAGGAAAATTGGCAGGTTTTGTGTTGATCAAGAAGGAGGCGGAGAATGGCGATGATCATCAGGTTTTCGATATCGCGGAATTCTTTGTGCTCCGCGGCTATCGCCGCCAGGGGGTTGGCACGCAAAGCGCCCATGCGATATGGGACCGCTTTCCAGGCAGGTGGGTCGTTCGGGTCACGAAGGCGAATAAACCTGCGGTGCAGTTTTGGGAGCAGGCTGTCAAGAAATATACGGGAGGGGATTTCCGGCAGCAGCAGGTCACGAAGGATGATTACAGCTGGCTATTTTTCCATTTTTCCAATCTGAGTAAAGAAAAACCATAGACCAAAAAACTTGGCGAGTGGTTTTAGATTCGGACTGATCTCGAACCTTGATCATGTTTTGATTAAGTCCAAAGGCTGGTGATTTTCCTTTTTCTCCATAGGATTGGTTTCTACATCAATCTATGGGGGACAGGTAGGGAAATACCAAGTATAATTCATGCATCGGAGATGGATCATGCGCCCTTTGGTTATCATCAGGAATCTCTGACAGGTACATACATATGAATAGCAAACTTTGGAATATCTTCCTTGCAGCAAGCTTGACAGCTGTAGCGACAGGGTTAGGTGCCCTTCCGTTCTTGTTCATCCAGCGCATCAGCAGGAGGTGGTTGAGCATTTTCCACGCTGCTGCTGGGGGGCTGATGTTAGGAGCCAGCCACAGCCTGATCCAAGAGGGCACCAGGATTAATCCGGGGAGGGCGTTTTTTGGTATTCTTTTGGGCTTAGGTTTGATTGTGGTCGCGAATCGTCTCATCCGCCGTCAGGGGGATATGGATGTCGCTGAACTCGCTGGAGCGGATGCCCGGAAAGCCTTGTTGATCCTGGGTGTGATGACCGCGCATTCCTTTGCGGAAGGGGTCGGGGTTGGGGTTTCTTACGGCGACAGTGATAAATTGGGCATATTTGTCACCGCTGCGATTGCCATTCACAATATCCCTGAGGGATTAGCCATCAGCCTGGTGCTTATCCCGCGCGGCACACCAATTTGGAAATCCTCGGGTTGGAGCATTTTCACCAGTTTGCCGCAGCCTTTAATGGCCATCCCCGCATTTTTATTTGTGCTGGCCTTTGAGCCATTTCTACCCGTTGGGCTGGGATTGGCAGCAGGGGCGATGATCTGGATGGTCTTCGCAGAATTGCTTCCAGATGCGCTGGAAGAAGCGTCCGGCCCTGAAGTGGGTATCGCGGTCACAGTGGCCTTTGCAGCGTTGCTAGCATTCCAGGAATACGTACTCCATTTATAATGATCGATATTCTTTTGATGAGTATTTGCGGAAAAACCAGCCGGTTTTCGGACTCATATGCTGGTTTCAGCCAGGTTTTTTTGGAGTATCCATGTCGGTCGTGAGGTGACCATGAAAACAATTCAATGGGTATGGCGCTTGGTTGTTTTACTGATTCTGGTGGTGATTGGGGTGATCCTGGTGGACACCATCCGGGGCGCCTTTGATTCGCAGTTGGGAACCATTCGTGAGGCTCAAAGTAACATCTCCACTCAGGTCGCTGTTGTCCTGAACCCCACGCCTACCATCATCCCTGATCCAGTGACTATCATCCATGAGGTGAGGTCCTTGGCTCGTCTGGAGACCATGAAGTTCAGCGTGGAAAAAATCATCACCGCGGAAACCAGGCAGGGCGCTTTTGAGTGGCTGTTGGGAGATAAACTTATTTTCGTCGCCCATGGGGAGGTGATTGCCGGGGTTGACCTGAACGAATTGGACGCCGAAGATCTGAATGTGAAAAACGGTGTTCTATATGTCAACCTCCCGGATCCAGAGATCTTTGTCACGGTGGTAGACAATGAACAATCCTATGTGTATGATCGGGATACCGGGCTGTTCACAAAAGGTGAGGTGAATCTGGAGACGGAGGCGCGTCGGGCAGCGGAGCGTGAAATTAGGGAGGGGGCTTTGGAGGACAGGATTTTAGAGCTGGCCGGGCAAAACGCGGAACATTTCTTGGACCGTCTTTTCCGGGACTTGGGTTTCCCTGAGGTGATCTTTCAATAATTCACAAGGGATATTTGAAGAATCAATTGGGGCTCCTCGTGAGACATGGTTGAAATTGTTGTACAATACTATTGTCTGAGAGTGAGAACACGCACAGAAAAGAATGTTTTCGTCGATGATCTTCAATCTTCAGGATGACGAAGGATGAGGTGCCCTTCCCAGAATTATGTCAGGTGAAGATCTGCTTGAGTTAAAAGATGTCGCTTTTCGCTACCGGGATAGAGAAGAGCAGGCGATCCGCCAGATTTCCTTTTCGGTAGAGGAGGGGGAAGTTTTCCTGATAGCGGGAGCCAGTGGATGTGGAAAGACGACGCTGATCAGGACGATCAATGGTTTGATTCCCAGGAGTTACAAGGGGGAGTTGTCCGGGGAAGTCCTTTTGTACGGGGAAAACCCGCAGGATTGGCCGCTGTCCAAAATATCTCAGCGAGTAGCTACTGTCTTACAAGATCCGGAACGGCAAATATTGGGCACGAAAGTCCTCAATGAAGTGGCTTTTGGCTTGGAAAATTTAGGCAGGCCCCGTGATGAGATCTATGCCCGGGTGGACCAAGCGCTGAAGCAGTTGGGCATCCTCCATCTGCGGGAACGGGAGACGTTTAACCTTTCGGGCGGTGAGAAGCAGAAGGTGGCATTAGCAGGTGTATTAGCCATGGAACCAAGCATTTTACTGTTAGACGAACCGTTAGCGAGCTTGGATCCAGTCAGCGCCCAAGATACCTTAACGGCGGTCAGGGAACTCGCTGATCAAGGGATGACGGTGTTGATGGTTGAGCACCGGGTGGAAGATGTTCTCGGTATCGACCCTGATCGGGTTTTATTCATGCATGACGGGGAAATCCGTTACTTGGGCAACCCGGAGGGGTTAATTAAGGCAGTCAACTACCATGAAGTCAAACTCCCTGCAGAAATGATCATCGAGCGCGCAAAGCAAAACCCACCACCCTCTGAACTGGAAATCCTCCCCGGCGTGACCCTGGATGACGGGAAACCGGAATCCCTCGTGCGATTCCAGGGCGTTGATTTCAGTTATGAGAAGGAAACAGAGGTCCTGCACAATATCGAGCTCACCATTGATCGTGGAGATGTGATCGCCGTGCTGGGACCTAATGGGGCCGGCAAGACGACCTTCGTCAAGCATGCCATTGGATTATTGGAACCCGCATCCGGTGATGTCTTCATCGAAGGGGTAAACACTAAAAAAGCATCGGTAGCTGAGATCGCAGGGACGCTGGGATATGTCTTTCAAAGCCCCAGCCACATGTTGTTCGCTCCCACCGTGTATAAGGAATTATCGTTTGGGCCCAAGAACCTTGGTCATTCCCCTGAGGAGATAGAAAAGGAGGTGAAAGAAGCATTAGAAATTGTCAATTTAGAAGCGAAAGAGGATGATCCCCCCTTGTCGCTTTCCTTCGGCCAGCAGAAGCGGGTCAGCATCGCGTCCATTTTAGCCATGCGCTCCCGGATTTTGGTTATGGATGAACCCAATGCCGGGCAGGATTACGAAAATTATATGAATTTCATGGACTCAATCTTACAGATGCCCGGATTTGAATCCATTCTTTTCGTCACGCACGATGTGGATTTGGCGCTCATTTATGCCAACCGGGTCATTTTAATGGCTGATGGCTCCATTCAGGCGGACGGTCCGCCCCGGGACGTGTTGTCGGATCTTGATCTCTTGCGTTCATGCAATCTGATCCCGACCTCGCTTCTCACGGCGAACTTAGAACGCTTTGAAAAGCTAGATCGCTTCCAACGGGCTGAAGCGCTGGCACATGTTTAGGGTCATCCGTCTCACCTGGAGAGGTGAGAAGATGTGGATCACGAGTAGTTATCGATGGAGGTAAAGATGGATAAAAGACTGCAGTCGATTCTGTGGACGCTCATCGCTGTTCTTGTCGTCTTCCTACTGCTCATTTATGTGGGCGGCAATGTCCTTGGTGTCGAGCGCTTGCAGACGGGTGAGAACCCCGTTTTGCGGTTTGTGTTTGTGATCATTGGTCTGCTGTTGACATTCCTGGTTTACTATTTGACCCGAGGAAATGAGGCCTGGAAAGTGGGCACCCGGGAAGTGGTGTGGATGGCCATCGGTGCTGCCTTATATGCTGTGTTCTCCTGGTTGTTCAACGGTACCGTCTTCGTCGTGCCTTCCCTCAGTCAGGTGTCCCTGCGTCCGGCGATCGCCATTCCTATGTTCTTCGGCTACGCATTTGGGCCGGTGGTAGGCTTCTTCTCCGGCGCGGTGGGCAATATGTTTGGAGACGCGTTGACCGGCTTTGGGCTTTCCCCGCAATGGAGTTTGGGGAACGGACTGGTGGGTTTCGTGGCCGGGATGGCCGTGCTTTATAAGAACAAGAAGAAAAGCATGAACTCCGCGTTATGGATCAGCGGCGTGCTTTCCGCTGTAGCTGTAGTGCTCTTCTTCCTGAATCGGAACATGGAAAATATGATGTTCTTTGCCCCTGAGGAGGGCATCTTCGGCGATGCCACCATCTCCATGTTCGCTGGGATTTCCATTATCGTTGGCTTCCTCCTGGTGCTCATCGTCCGCTTCGCATTTGGAGAGAACATCGACATCGCTGCTGCGGTGTCCTGGAGCATGTTGGGGAACATCGTCGGCATTGGATTTGCCGCTATTTCCGATATCTGGATCAACGGCTTCTCACCTGAAGCCGCGATCGTGGGTGAGTTCTTGCCCGCAGCGGGTCCCAACCTGATCTTTGCGGCAATTCTCGTTCCACTCCTGGTGGCGGCGTACGATGCCGTCCAAACGCAGTCGGGCCGCTGATCGTCACCTAACTTGGGTCAGGGGTCGGATCCGACCCCTGACCCCTTTGAAAAGAAAACCTATGCTTGTATCCTGGCGATACCGCGATCGAAAATCACTCATCCAATGGTTTGACCCCCGGGCCTGGCTGATTTTTTACGGCTGCTTCCTGGCCACCACCCTCTTTTTCTGGGATGTCCGTTTTTTAGCGCCCCTGATGGTCATTTCTCTGATCGTCTTATTCACGTCTGGTGTGACATGGCGGGAGATACGCAGGGCGTTTCTATTCATCATCGGCTTTGTGTTCTTTTTTGCCATTTTGACCTTTTTGACGGGCCGGGGGGGAGTTGAGGTGTATGAGCAGGAGCATCTGGTTCGAAAGTTGGCAGCCCCTTTCACGATTTTTGGCTGGCGTCCAACTTTAAAAGTGACGGTAGAAAGGATATTTTTTGCGGGAAGTCAGTTTGTGCGGGTGTTCAGCATTGCGGTGATGACCATCTTGATTCCATACACGCTTAACCCAGCACTCTATGGGGTCACCTTTAAAGGGTTAGGGCTGCCGGATAAAATCGCCTACGCCATGGACTTGACCATGCGTTTCATCCCCACCTTCGGGCGCGATTTTCAACTGACCATGGATGCTCAGAAAGCGCGCGGGTATGAGCTGGAAAAAATTGAGGGGGGATTAATCGCTCAGGTGCGCAAGCTGGGCCCCATCATTGTCCCGGTCACCATTCACGCCATCATCAGCAGTGAGGACATCATCGACGCCATGGACCTGCGCGCGTTTGGCGTGGGCCCCCGGACCTGGCTGCAAGAGCTCCACTATCAGACTAAAGACAAGATTTTGATTGGTTTTGGGGTTTTCATGCTGGTGACAGCCGTGGTCATCCTCTTTTTGGGATACGGGGATTTCTGGGTCCCTGAGGCTCTCATTCAGAGTCTCGCCAAATGAAGGAAGGAATCATCAGCAGTTCTTGCGAGTCTGTTACCTGACACACATCATTCCGGTGTGTGTTTTTAATTTTTTGGAACCACGTAAAGCCCCGGGTCCTTGAGTAAGTAGACCACAGCTTGGGGGTTTTCTTTCAGGTAGGTGGTCAGGAAAGTTTGCAGCGCTTTTTGGGGATCTATCGCCTGGGGAAGGGGATCCAGGCGGTACACATCACGCAGCGTTTTCGGATCCATTTCGCTGAGTATTTTAATTCTTCCCTCTCCCAGAGATTTTAGAATTCTTAATATATCCACAGGTTTTTGGTTGCCGATGTGGAAGGTTTCCACGCTGCATGTATGCTCGATCACCCACTTGAGGGCCTGATCTATGGGAAGGTCTCGGACGGCTTCCATGGAGTCTTTGTATCCCTCTGATCCGACCCCATCATAGCAGGGGGCGAGAAGACAGATAGTCCCTCCGGGTTTCCGGGCTGCGTTCCAGGCCGCGTTGATCCCTTTTCCTGCTTGATAAAGGTTGATACCCCGATCACTCATGGGAATGATGACCAAATCCCCGGGTTCTTGGACCTGAACGACCCTTCTTTTTTCTAACCTTTCTTTTGCTGTCTCATGCAAGGTGAGGATGTCTCCCGCGTTCAGATATGTGATTTCCCCGTGATCGAGAATGGCGTCAATACAAAAGATAGGGACGTATTCTTGAAGCTTCTCAGCCATCTCTTTCATGTCTGAGATGACCGGATTGCCCTCCGTGTTCCCCAACCGGCAGGCAGGCTTAAAACCCTGATCCTTGTCAAACATTTGAGGATGGTTGGTGTTGGTGGTCATCCGTCCTGCTATACCGGGAAAAAGCTGTTTCACTGTCCCGGCTACTCCCGCGAAATAGTGGTATTCGGAATCTGTGATGGGGATCAATAAGCTTCCCTGAAAAGCTGATCGGTTGATGGTAATCGGGGTTCCTCGCCTGGTTTCCCCCAAAGACTTCAGGTTTTGGGAGTCGTCATGGATGAGAATCCTCCCCTTTAAGCGCTGGAACAAAAGGGAGCCAAGGATTTGCTCCTGGATTTCCCTTTCGGTGGGTGGACGGTGCGTGCCGCTGGCGACCAGGAGGCGGATATCCTCCTCTTTCACGCCGCATTCTCCGGTAAGGTAATCAAGCACAAGGGGATGAATGCGTTTAGTGTGGGCATTGGGGCGGGTATTGTCGTCGGTGAGGATGAGGATCTTCCTGCCGGACCCCCGGTGGTATTTTTCGACCATATCTTTCAAAGGAGGTGCATTCGCGGGCTGCTCCAGGCATTGGGTAAGATCCTTTTCCAGGGAGTTGACTTCCGATTTAATAGCTGGAGTATCTATGATCTGGATTTTGTCATTCCCCATGGGAAGGCTCAACTCAAGAGTGGACTGTCCATACGGAATTTGAATGGGTTCAGCATGCATAGGAATCTTTTATCCTTGATTTTTTCTATGAACGTGATCTGATGGATCTTTCAGATTTTTAGCGATGGCTGCTGCTTTCCGAAATTCTTCTGGTGTGTTTAGATTCCAAAAAGTGTATTCATTGGAGGTAATTTGACCCGTTTCTGTCGGGCTCAATATGCGCACATCCCCTTGATCATGCCAGGAAACCATACGCCACTGATCTCGTTCAAGGGCTTCTTTTACCAGGGGAAGACAGGTTTGTCGGCGATACACCGCATGCAAGGGTTCGGGGCCGCCCTCTGTGCTGGGAAGGACAGCATCAGCACCCGTTTCCTGAAGGACCCCCTCCAGGTGCAGGGTCAAGGTGGGGCTGGCAAAAGGCATATCACAGGCGACCAATCCAACATGGGGATGGGATGAGATTTTTAAAGCTGTGTATAAGCCGCCCAAAGCTCCGCGGTTTGGGATGACATCCGTGTGGAGAGGTGCGCCCAGAAACTGGTAATCTTCAGGGTTATTGGTGATCACCCATACTTCATCACCCAGAGGGGAGAATTTTTCATGGATGTGTTTGATCAAAGGACGACCATTAAAATCTCGGAGAGCTTTATCCTCGCCCATCCGCGTGGACTTGCCCCCGGACTGGATAATCATGGATAACATATCAAGATTATAACCAAGCGTGTTTAATCCTGGTTAAGTAGATGCTGAGGATGGTATCGACTCATGTAGAATCACGTTCGATTTGTGCTCGAACCACGTATTGATCGACACCTCCAAAACGATATTTATAACCCTCATCTCCCCGCATGAAGTCCAGTGAAACCCGCCCCTTGGATATTGCCCATCGGATCAGATAACTAAGCAGGACCCACCCTGGGGAGATATTTTCAAAGATAGGATTGAGGCCTGAATTATAGATCCAAAGACGATTATCATAATCAAAATTCAGGTAACCGGCCGCTTTTTTACCTCCAACAGTGAGAAATGCAAGCTGGATCCAGCCTTCCTGAAAGGCTACATGGACCGTTTTTCTCAGTTGAGACTTCATGATATCAGTCAGGAAATCCGCTTTTTCAGGGTGGTAAGCCATAAGTTTTAGGAAGTCATCCATTTCTCTGTCGAGTTGATCTTCCTCTTCCACGATGTACCAGTTCAAGGGCAAGAAATATCCTTCAGCCCGCCGCAGCTTCCGTTCAATTTCGTGCTGGTTTTTACTATCCAAACCCTGGAGGTATTCCTCCCAGCTGCCTGGTAAGCTGAGACAAGGAGCGGGCTGGATGACTTCATCCTCGTACGTCCAGTCCCTTGCGAAAGCTGCCTCTCTGATTCTGGGAAGAGAAGGGGAATTCTTCCTGAGGTTGTATAAATCCAAAGTCTCCCATTCAGATGAGTGCTCCTGGAGGTAATTGAATAAGTTTCCGATGAAGGCATCCGATAAGTGGGGAGGTACGATCAGATCAAGATAATCTGAGATCTCATAACTCCCGATGAACAACAGCGTTTTCTCATGAATGAAGAGGGGAGCGATTCCCTGAAGTTGATTTTGATCCCGGGCGGTGAGGATGAATAATTCCGCCCTCTCCCATTCACCTCCACCTAATGTCTGCCACCAACAAGAGAGGTATTCGTGCCGTAGAAATGGCACGTGACTTGCACTTTTCGAAAGCAGATCATTCCAGTCCTTTTCTAATTTTTGGAAAGCGTTTAGGTCCTGTATGAGTTCCAGCTGCATGATTGTCCTTGTTTTGGGTATGGATGATGCTGAAAATCATTTTACCAGTATAATAAGAGCAAATTGACTGTTTCTAGGAAGAGTTAACGGGTTATGCCTGAAACGTTTGATCTCACGATACTGCCCATCTACCAGAGGGGAGGTGAAATCCTTCCCGATATGCCGGGTTTACATGTAGCCCATCCGCCGAGAGGGGCCGCTCGGCGGCGCTCCTCGGAGAGCCTGATCTTGCATCTTAGCATGGTGGGGAACGCACCTCTCTCATTAAAAGCCTCCCAGCAAATCCTCAAAAAGCTTTCTGATGTTTTTTATCAAACACAGGGAGCGACAACCTCCGCTTTGCGTGAAGTGTCAGAAACGCTCAATCAATATCTTCACGATCGAAATTTGCGAGGAGCTTCGCAGGGGATGCGGGGAATCGGTTTATTGACTCAATGCGTGCTTCGCTCCGAGAAATTGATCATCGCTCAAAGCGGGGGCTCCCATATTTTTATCATCTCTCCCGATCAGGTTAAGGAGATGCATGATACGGACCTCTCAGGTCCGGGCTTGGGAGCGGGGCGTGTTCCCAAGGTGCGGTATTATCAAAAAAACATAGATCGTAATGATCTAGTGCTTATCACCCCTCAACCTCCCAGTCCTTGGTCTGAGACGACCTTGAGAAATTTGTATCGCATGAACATGAAAAGCATCTACCACCGCCTTGTGCACCGGGCGGAAGATGATCTTAATGTGCTTTTGCTTGTTCCCCAGGAGGGGGCTGGGAAAATGAAAGTCCTCCGACCGGTCTTTGAAGAAGAGCAGGAAGGGGAAGTTTTA
The DNA here is from genome assembly GCA_018335275.1 of Anaerolineales bacterium. Lineage (GTDB taxonomy): Bacteria > Chloroflexota > Anaerolineae > Anaerolineales > UBA11858 > B10-G9. The sequence goes on from JAGXKM010000014.1 coordinate 34,759, forward strand.
AGCGACGAACTCCCCCAGGAAACAGGGGGTCCACAACAGCTGGCGAGTGAAGATGAACATCCTATTCCTCAAAAGGCAGGTGAAAGGGTACCGGATTCCATTGATCAAGAACGTAAATCTGAGCCCATCTCCAGAGCAGAAAGTTCTCAAACAATGGATTCAGAACAGGTGGCAATGGAGCAGCCTGCGCTAAGCGAAGGAAGGGAGAAAAGCCCCGCCGGGTGGGTTGCAAGAGTGGCTGATTTGCCTCTGTGGTCGATTCTGGGGGCCATGGCCAAATCTGTTGGTAATGCGCTGCAGGTGGTCTGGAACTCCGCCTTGACCCTGATTGGGCGCATGCTTCCGGATGAGAAATATCTTGATTTCCCTTCCTGGGTCTTGGGCCTGATCGCGGTCATGATCCCCGTCATGGTCATCACCTTTGGGAGCGTGATATACATTCGGAGGGGGAGGAACCGTTTGTATCATGAGACATACCAGGAGGCCAAATCCCTGGTCCAGATGGCGGAGAAGACGCAGGATCCGGAAGAACATTATCAAACCCTGACCGCCGCCTTAGAGACCATTGAGCAGGCGCGTGGATACCGAGAAACGGAGGAAGTGGAGGATCTCCTCAGCCAGGTCCGTTCGGAGCTTGACACCCTGAATCAGATCATGCGTTTGGAATTTGAGCCCCTTTTCAGTCATGGATTGGGTGCAGATGTGACGATCTCTGAGATTGTGGTTACAGCCTGGA
>JAGXKM010000109.1 GCA_018335275.1 Anaerolineales bacterium
CTCTCTCACCCGCCCTTATGATCCTTCTAAAAACCGGTCTCTTTACTGCATCTCAGCGACCAGTTCCGCCGCGGTTTCATTCAAGTCTCCCAGAATCGCCGGGATATCTTCCATATCACTTTGCAGGATTGCCGCGAAGGTGTCACCCACAGCACGGCGCACTGAACTCCAGGAAGCAACTGCCGGTTCAGGGCGGCCGTATTGGAGAAGGTCTAAACCTTTGGCCCACTTTTCGTTTTCAGCCATAAAGTCTCCCAGCTGGTCACTGGCGCTCTGCCTTCCGGGATAGTACCTGCTGTATTCGACCCAGGTAGCCTGCGCCTCAGGGGAGGTAAAGTACTTCAGGAACATCCAGGCAGCCAGCTTTTTCTCGGGCGTGGAGTTCACGATCCCCAAGGATTGGACGTAGGCGTTGACAGCTTTGTTCCCATCAGGACCCACATAAGGGATCAGTGACCATTCGTCATCCGTGGCGCCCTCGTCTTCAAAGGCTGCGATTTGGTAGGGCAGTCCCGCTGTGGAGCTCATGGTGAACAGCGCCTGACGGGAAGCGAACTCGGGGTTTGGATAGCTTTCCGTCTCGAATGCACAGCCATCATCCCACATGGATTTCCACAATTCCGCCACACCTACCACTGCGTCAGATGTGAAGTCATACGCCTGTTCTTCCGCGTTGAAGACGTCTCCGCCGTAGGCGAAAACCCAGGCCATGACATTGGAAGCCCCGGTGTAGATCACCAGGCCGCCCGTGCCGTCATTATCCGGGTTATCATCATTGGCGTTAGCTTCTGCAGCCGCGCAGGCCTGCTCTTTAAACTCAGCGGCATTGGCAGGCGGGCTGTCGAATCCCAGTTCTTGGGCCCAGTCTTCATTGTAGAAAATCACGTTGGCGGACTGCTGGAACGGCAAAGAGATCCTGGCCCCATCGGGGGTTAATCCCGTTTCGAAGGGCCCTTCAAAGAAATCTCCCATCGCCTCTTCGCTCATACCTACCGTTTCATCTTCCATGTAAGGTTTGAGGTCAACGATCGCGTCCACGTCATACCAGGCAGCAAATGCGTTGGCGTATCCCACGACCAGATCAGGGACATCACCGGATTGGATGGCCGCATTCATGGCATCTTCCACTTCGCTGTAGCCGCCCTGGTCCAAGGCCTCCACCGTGATCCCCCACTCATTGGTAGCATTGAACTCATCCACAACCGTCTTGATCCCTTCTGCTGGCTCATCAGATCCCCAGACATGCCAGAACTTTACAGTGGTGCCGTCCAGATCGGAGAGCTTTACGCCCATGGCTTCGGGCTCATCCATCGTTTCTTCGCTGGGCTCATCCATCGGTTCTTCCGTGGGCTCCTCAGCTGCCGGCTGGCAGGCCGTAAGCGCCATGGAGAAGACAAGGACGACGAGCATCAAGATAGATAGGGTCTTCTTAGACATGTGTCTTCACTCCTTGTTAAGTAATGTTTTTTGAGCTTCCCCGCTCTTTTTCTCCTCGATACGGGAAATTCAGGAAAATTCAAGTCTTGCTGAGATTCTACTCTGTGTCTTTCACCTCCTTTTGCCAATCATATCATGTCTGCTACAGATAAAAAATCGATCAGAAATTATCCCTTTAAACCGCTGCGGGCAATGCTCTCTGTGAACTGCTTCTGCGTGAAAAAGTAAATGATCAAGATGGGGATGATGGTGATGAATGCCCCGGCCATCATCAGATTCAATTCCTGCCCCGCTTCATCCACGAAATTGTTTAGACCTACAGCGATCGGGCGCCATTCCGGCGAGTTGGTGACCAGCAGGGGCCAGGCTAAAGCGTTCCAAGAACCAATAAAGGAGAGGACAACGATGACCATCAGGGGCGCTGTGGAAAGCGGCAGAACCACCGTCCAAAGAAAGCGCAGATGTCCTGCCCCGTCGATGCGGGCGGAATCCCAGAGCTCATCCGGAATCTGGGCAAAGAACTGTTTCAAAAGAAAGATGGAAAAGACATTGCCCATGAAGGGGATGGTCAGGGCCGGCCAATTGTTGATCCATTTGATAGGCCCAATCCGCCCCAACCAGGTCACTGTCAGGAAATTGGGGATGATGATCACCATGGCCGGGATCATCATCGTGCTCAACATGACCGTGAAAATCAGGTCCCGGCCCGGGAAATCGATCCGCGCAAAGGCATAGGCCGCCAGGACGCTGAACGTGACCTGGCCAATCAGGGTAATGCTTGTGATAATCACGCTGTTTATGAAGTATTCAGAGAATTGGGCTTCCCGCCAGGCGTTGAGATAATTTTCAAAATGCAGCGATGAGGGAAACCAGCGGATGCTCAAAGACTCCCCCAGACTCATCAGGGAGGTGGAAATCATCCACACAAAGGGCGTGATGGCGATCACAACCCCCAGCAGTAAAAACAAGTACGTGATCAGTTTTTGGATGACATCCCGGAAACGATCGAAAAACGTCGCTGCCGAATCTGTTTTTGACGCCCGAAATAATTTGACTTTAGCCATAAAAAACCCTTGACCCTTGGACCCGCTGGTTTATGAATGTCAGACTCAAAATGATCGCAAAAAGCACAAAAGCCAACGCGGAAGCGTACCCATAGCGCAGTTTTTCGAAAAACTCACTGAAGATGACCACACTGAAGGTATCCGTTGTCCCCAAAGCGGACGCTTCCCTCATCACCCAGATGTGGCTGAAGGCTTTAAACGTGCCGATGATGGCGATCAGGGAAAGGAAATACGTCGTGGGAGAGAGCAAAGGGAAGATAATAAACCGAAACTTCTCCCACGGCCCTGCCCCGTCGATCTCCGCCGCTTCAATCAGGGGTGTGGATATATTCCCCAAACCGGCCAGGTAGATCACCGTATCGTAACCGACATAGGTCCAGATGGAATAAATCATGATCACCACCAGGGCCAGACTCGGTCCCCCAGCCCAGGGGGGCAGAGTCACCCCCATCGTTTCGGCCAGCATGGAAAAGACGCCCTGGGGTTCCCGGATCCATTGCTGGGGTTCCATGCCCAGTTTTAAGAACAATTGATTCATGGGCGCCTGGTAGCGGTTGGAAAACAGCTGCCGGAAAATGGCTGCGCTGGCCACGGTTGGAGTCACATAAGGCAGGAAATACAGCATCCGGAAGATATCTGAACCCCACAAGTTCTGAAACAGCAAAATAGCCAGGAACATGGAAAACGCCAACTGGAAAGGGACTGTGCCCAAAGAATAGAATACGGTCACCTTGAGCCCGGTCCACATATCTTCATCACCCACAGCGATCACCGTCGGCAGCTCGCCAATCAGCAGCCAGGCCCCGATCATCAGGCTGATGGCTGCCAGGATCCTCCACACAAATGCGAAGGTCTTGGTCTGATGGGTCGCGCTTTTCCACAGAAACCAGGACGCAACCAGGAGCAGCACTCCTGCTGTGAGGGTAATCACTTGAACCCAGATACCCGGATCCTCTCCAGCTGCCACCGCCTCCCGGTATACAGACTGGATGCTCTGGACATTGAACCATAACAACCCCAAACCAACTGGTACAATAATCCAGATAAGCGTAAAATTCAGGATCTGGGAAAAACGTCTGCTGGAGCGAATCAAGTACAGGAGAAGGATCAAAAGGAGAATGGAGGCTGCAAAAAGGAACAGAAACAATCGCCAAGCCCCCTGCACGCCTGGCGTAAAGAAAGCCTCCCTCAACAGCCGCGCGAACAATTCTCGCGTTTTCTCTTTACCCCAGATTTTATCAGCGATGGCAAGGATTTCAGGAAGAAGGAGAATGGTCCAACGTACAAATGCCAGGACGGTGGCGCTGAATAAAGCCCCAGGAAAGAGCAACAACCAGTCTTTCCGACCCCCTTCCTCCTTGACATTTTTGACAATCCTTCTTACTAATAAATAGCCGCCCAACAAGGCTGCCGCGGTTAACCCGAAGAGGAGGACATGGGCTAAATTACCGAGGGCTTTACGATAATGCGTTAACCCTAAAAATTTTCCTTGTTTTATGCGCCATTTGTGTAAACTTACATAGAGTGCAAAACCGACAGGAAAGATACCAAAAAGGAAGATCAATAAGGTCGCCGGGGCAATCATCAGATAAGCGGTGATATATTCCCGAATCTTCCGAATTTGCCGCCCGGAGAGAAAGTTCAAGTTCAATGAAAGCCTCCTTTTCATTCTCTTCGTCGCTAACTATTATAACAAAGAACAACCCTCTTTTGATGAATTAAGGATAAAAAAAATGACCATCCAAAGCCGGTCAGAAGGACATTCGGACATAACAGCTGAAAACCTGCAATCCCATCTTGGACCGGATTTCACTCTTCCCCAATATGAAGGGAAATCCATCGTCAATATCCCTGACAGCATCTGCCGCTGGTTTGATATCCCCGGGTTTGGCATAGGACCGCTGCAGGATGCTTACATTTCCCCCATATCTGCTCCTCTGAAACGTGTGGTGCTGGTCATCGTGGACGCTGTTTCGTACCAGCATTTCCAGCGCTGGACCCAGGAGCGCAAACCTACCTTCTGGAAACCGCTACTGCGTGCGGGAAACCTGTCCCCAATCACCTCCATCTGCCCCAGCACCACCTGCGCGGCGATGTCCTCCATCTGGACCGGGCAGCCTGCCTGCCGCCACGGTGTCTCCGGATACGAGATGTGGATGAAGGAATACAATATGGCTGTTAACATGATCGTCCACGGCCCAACCACATTCCACAAAGGTGGGGGAACGCTGAGACAAACCGGATTCGACCCTGAAACTTTCCTCCCTCTTCCCACTCTGGGAACCCATTTAAAAGCGCACGACATCGCAGCCCACGCCTTTCAGCACTACTCCATCCTCAACTCCGGGCTCTCCCAGACCTTTCTGCATGATGTCACCTTGCACGGAATCAACACCCCGGCGGACATGTGGATCAGCGTACGCGAACTCTTAGAATCCCAACCTGGCAAACAGATGTTGATCACCGCCTATTGGGGGGCAGTGGATGGCTACTTCCACCGTTTTGGAACGGAGGATGAAAGGCCAGCGGTTGAATTTGAGAGTTTTACAAATCACCTCCAAACCCAGTGCCTGGAAAAACTCAGCCCCGCGGCTAAAAAGGATACCCTCTTCATTCTCACCGCGGACCACGGACAAATCTCAACCCCCGCCAACCCCGATTTCCACCTCAAAAATTATCCTGATCTGACAGATATGCTCCATATCATGCCCACCGGGGAGAACCGTCTGGCTTACCTCCATGTCCGTCCCGGGGACCTCCAGAACACAAAGGATTGCATAGAGGAACATTGGCCGGATCAATTCCACTGTTACCCATCTGAAGACCTGAGCAAAGCAGGGTTGTTTGGACCAGGACCGTATCATCCCCGCTGGCCCAGCCGGGTGGGGGATTTGACGTTGATCGCAAAAAACGACGCCTACCTGTGGTGGTCGCGCGATGAAAACGACATGCTGGGCAGGCATGGAGGACTCTCCAATCAAGAAATGACTGTCCCCTTCCTGACCCTCCCCCTTTAAAATTGATTGAGGCAAGGTTCCCTTGCCTCAATACAAACGCTTTTAGATTTGAAAAATTAATTTTAACCCCGCTGAATTGTGCTCTAGCGAGGCACTATCTCACTGCAGAAAATTCCAGGGATTCACTTTCGTTCCATTGTAGATCATCTCATAGTGCAGGTGGGGACCGGTGGATTTACCCGTGGTCCCTAGGCCGCCGATCGTCTGTCCCTGGTTCACCCCCTGGCCGCAAACCACGCTGATCGAGTTCAAGTGAGCATATAATGTTTGCCAGCCGTTCCCGTGGTCAATGACCACAAGGTTGCCGTACCCATAATTGCTCCAACCAGAATAGACCACAACACCGTTGTCAGAAGCCCAGACAGGATTCCCGATATCCCCCGCAATATCGATAGCAGGGTGGTTCGCAGAGGGATTGTAATCATATCCTGAAAGGTAACGAGCTCCCGTGGGCCAAATGAAAACACCCACACCCACAGGTCCTTCATAAATGGTCCCGCAGTGGCCCGGCCCGTACGTCTTCGCTCTGGCCGGATTGTTCCGCGTGATGGTTGGCGGCCCGTAATCCACCAACTCTCGCTGCCCACCGGGAACGATGAGCATGGTCCCCGGCTCAATGTCAGGATTTTCAATGTCAAAGTCGTAAATATCGATGGGGTTTCCCGGCCACTTAACGATATCCATGGGATCCACACCGTAGTATTCCGCCACCTTGATGAGGCTTTCGCCCTCCCGCCATTTGTGATAGGTGCCGTTCACGGGCAGGATATTTAACTCCTGACCGGGCCGGAGCAGGTGGGGGTTATCTCTCAACGTATCATAATTACCCCAGAGGATCGTTTCCGGTTTCAACCCGAACTTTTCCGC
>JAGXKM010000015.1 GCA_018335275.1 Anaerolineales bacterium
GGCCATTCACGTTTCACCGCATCTATCGTGGGACTATGAAGGGGGAGAGATTGAGGGGGCTTTGAGAGAGCGCTTTCGGGAGGTGGAGCGTTTGGAGGAACTCTCGCAAACCATCCAGTCCCTGCAGCAGAGAAACCTTTCGCAGTGAGGATCCCTAAAAGTTCAATAAGGTCTCTCATCCTTTGGAAAAAATCAATATAAACATATTTGCTCCTGAAGTGTTGTTTCTCTCTTCCCAAGTGGGGTGTGAAAGACTGCAAATGCGTGCCCCCAATCCGTGCTGTTGAAAGTTCCGGGAACTTTTCCCTTTTGTTCTCCGTCTAAGATATAAGCGAAAACAGAGATGGGAGGAGAAACATGGATAAGCGGAAAACGACCTCAGTGATTTTTCAGGCCCTGACCTCTGCCTTTCTGGTCATCGCGGCCTTGCTGCTGACCCCTCGCTTGGCTCAGGCTGACGGCGTGATCATCCCCGATCCACCCCCGGATCCGGTTCCCGGGGAAAACGGACAGGATTGGCTCACTATCCGCTACCACCACGTCGACGTCAAGATCGACGGCCAAATTGCGGTCACGCGTGTGGAGCAGGAATTCATCAATGAACAGGATTGGGAAGTGGAAGGAACCTATCTTTTTCCCCTGCCAAAAGGGGCAGCCATCTCTGAATTCACGATGTGGGTGGAGGGGGAACAAGTCAAAGGGAAGATCCTGGAGGCGGCGGAAGCCCGGCAGGTGTACGAGGAAATCGTCCGCCGCCGCCGTGATCCCGCGCTCCTGGAATACGTGGGGAGGGATGCGGTCCAGGTCCGGATTTACCCCATTCCAGCGGGCGGGAGCAGAAAGGTTGAATTAGCGTACACGCAGGTCTTGGAGAATGAGGGTGGGATGGTTGAGTATATCTACCCCTTAAGCACGGAGAAATATTCTGCCCGACCCTTGGAAACCTGTTCCATCCACGTGGAGATCGATGCCGGTCAACCTATACATGCCATATACTCCCCCACGCATCATGACCGCGTTTTCCTGGACAGGATAGGGGAAAACCAGGCGCGGGTCAGTTATGAAGAAACCGGCGTGCTCCCTGAGGAAGATTTTGAATTGATCTACACGGTGGACGAGAGGGACATTGGGCTCCACATGCTTCCGTACATCGATCAGGCAGGAAGCGTTTCAGGTGAAGAGGGATATTTTCTGCTTTTGGCTTCACCCCGTATGGAGGTTGACCGGGTCATCCCCCGGGATCTCATTTTTGTGCTCGATATGTCCGGATCCATGGAGGGGGAGAAATTATCCCAGGCCAAAGCCGCACTCACCTATGTGTTGGAACATTTGAATGAGGGAGACCGCTTCAATGTGATCGCGTTTTCTTCGGGGGTTGAGCGCTTTGCTGACCAGCTGCAGCCCGCCTCAACGGCCCCTGACGCCGCGGCATGGTTGGAAAAATTAGAAGCCCTGGGCGGCACAGATATAAACTGGGGATTGACGGAAGCGTTTTCTTCCTTAGAGAGGGGAAAGGAAGGTCAGGGAGGGTCGGCTCGTCCGGCGGTCGTCATCTTCCTGACGGATGGATTGCCCACAGAAGGTGTGACCGATGTTCAGGAAATCCTCTTCAGGGCCCGGGAAGAAGCGGATCCCAGGCTGCGTCTCTTCCCCTTTGGCGTGGGGGATGATGTCAACACCATCCTGCTGGACACGTTGGCTGAGGACCATCACGGTTATACAGCGTATGTCCGGCCCCAGGAAAGCATCGAGGCAGAAGTTTCCGGGCTGTACGCGAAGATCAAATCCCCTGTCCTGACTGATTTGAAGATCGATTTTGGGGAGGTGGTGACTGAAGACCTTTATCCCAGATCCCTGCCTGACCTTTATGCAGGGACCCAGTTGATCCTTGCCGGGCGTTACCGCTTGCCGTCTGGAGGGGATCAAGAGACGGAAATCGTCCTCTCAGGGAACGTGGATGGCCGGGAAAAAGAGTATGTCTATACGGTACGTTTTCCAGGTCAGGGGACGACATGGAGCCAGGAGCGGGAAGCGAAGAGCTATATTCCGCGCCTGTGGGCCACTCGAAAGATCGGGTATTTTATGACCCAGATCCGCCTTCATGGCGAGAAGGATGAGTGGGTCCAGGCTGTCGTGGACCTCAGCGTGCGCTACGGGATCATCACGCCTTACACTTCGTTTTTGATTGATGAGGAAGACATTCTCACCCAGAGAGGTCAGGAAGAAGCTGCCAGGGAACTATCAGCCCAACCTTCTCTGCCGGCCTCCGGCAAAGCGGCAGCAGAAAAAGCGGAGATGGAAGGTCAAATGCGGGCTGCGGATTCTGTCCCTTCCCAGCCAGGAGGGCAGGGGTCATCCGGGGAGGAGGAATGGACCTTGAAATATGCAGGCAGCAAAACCTTCCTCCGGAGCGGGGGTATCTGGACGGACACCACCTTTGATCCTCAGACCATGGAGACGGTGAAAATCGGTTTTGGGACGGAGACTTATTTTCAGATCCTGGCTTCCAGACCGGCGTGGGGAAAATATTTTTCCCTGGGCGAAGAGGTGATCTTCACCGCGGATGGGACGGCTTACCAGGTGGTAAAAGGGCCCGGAGAGGACATCGAGGTGCCCACCCCTGAGCCGACGCTTTCTGTTCCTGAATCTCCCGGTCAGACCTTTTCAGATTTCCCGCGTTTCCTCTGCCCCGGGTCCCTGATTTTGGGCTTTGTTGTCTGGGGGTGGGTGGTGATTAAAAAACGGTGATAAGGTCAAGGACCCTGGTCGTCTGCTGCGGGGAAGTGGATGAACGCGATCAGGGTTCGCTTTGCCTCTGGGCCCAGCGCTCAATTTCTTCCCGGTGAGTTTCGTAGTCTTTCTGAAGGGCAAGCACGGTGTTGTAAATCGTGATCACCCAATCGCGATAGCGCACGCCGTAATCTTTTTCCCACTGCTGGGGAGTCAGGGATTCGAGATAAGTTTTTAGATCCTTAAATGAATCCGTGCATTCTGCCAGCAGGTTGATTTTATTTTTTGAAGCGTATTTCTTTACAGATTTCGCATTGAGGTTGCGGTAATTGTTATCCGCATCCTCAAAATAATCCGGGCGTTCTCCCTGAATGATTTGGCGGCAGCCTTCGATGGTGTGTTGATTCCACCCGATGAGGTGTGCGGTCACATCCCGGGGAGACCAGCCGTTCATGGGGGTTAAGAACAGACCTTCCGGGAGTTTTTCAATCGTTGAGATATACTCGCTGACTGCTTTTTCTATCTTCCTGATTGGCTCTTTTGGATCCATGAGGTGTGATTGTCCCTTGTTTTGGAAAACGGTTCTCCTGCGGTTATCATTCCCAAATTGATTATACAAAAAATATCCTCATCCCTGAAGGTCGCTCCTTTTTGATATCTTGAGGAATCTCCTGGCTGGATGTGTTGTTGGAGAGAAAGTCTTTTCTCCCCGGGTTAGTTTTTATGTGCCGGGCTGGACGCCTGGGAAGCACACGCAGAGTCATATGAAAAAAATGGGGTTAGAAGACTTTGGGGGGAGAAGCGATGTCATGATATATTCAGTATTGTGAGAGACCCATTTCAAACCGAACAAATCATCGTATCAGGGAGGCAGGGTATGACAACAGAAGGACATTTTTACACTACAGCAGAGCAGTGGTTGAACCGCTTACTGGAACTGAACCCGACAGCAGCCACCCAGCTGGGTGAACACCGCTGGGATGATCGTTTGTCAGATTCCACTCCCGAAGCCCTGGAATCCCAGCATCAAGAAATGAAAGAAGCCCTGGCTGAATTTGAAGGGATGGACACGGATAGCTTCCAGGTGGACGCGGAAATTGATCACGAGTTGATGACACGCATCCGGCAGTCCTTTATCCGGGGGTATGAAAAGGTAGAGAGCCATCATCGAAATCCGGGCAGCATTTTTGGTGGAGGAATGCCGTTTGGAGCCTGACGATGCCCAGGCGGAGGTGCGCCGCTGTACCAGTTCACCTACCCAACCCCAATCTTATTTGATGGGTAAATTAGCCATCCTGGACTTGGTGGAAGAGTACCGCCGGGCTCATCCCCAGGCTGAGCTTTGTAAGATTTACGATGAGATCATGAGCTGCGGATCAATGCCCCCGCGCTTGATGCGCCGCCAGTTGTTCATCAGCCCGGAATAATCAGTGGATGCTGGGGAGATAGTTCCTTAACTTATATATGTATCGGGAGGGTACAGCATCATGGCTGGAACCTGTATGGGATCCAAGGTACTGAAGAACAGATGATGAATGAGGGGGGTCAGGAGGAAGGTTTTTCGTCATCTTCCCCTTCTTCATCTTCTCTCTTCTCGCTGGAAGCCCTGTGGTATCGAGAAGGTCTTTCGTTTTCTTGAAAACAGGAGATCACGAATAAGGCGTTGGTCACGGTCTTTCCGGGGTTCCGCCATTCGTGGTTTAAGGCAGCAGAGAACAACAGACAGTCTCCTGCTTCAAGCAGGTAGGTTTCTCCTTCTACTTCGTATTCCAATTGACCCCGTAAGCAAAAGACGAGTTCGTGCCCTGTGTGGTTGATGGGAAAGCGGCCGCTGCTTGCTCCCACTTCCAGGGTCAACATAAAGGGTTCGACCTTACCTGAGAATTGTTCTCCCCCCAGGTCCTCCCAGACCCCACGATGGAAGGGAATCCTGTTCCGTTGGGAGGCTTTGATGACTACGACTTCATGCTGGGCCCGTTTTTCCTGGAAAAAAGCGGTCACCGGGACTTCAAGGGCATCAGCTATCTTATACAACGTGCTCACAGAGGGAGAAGATTTTCCGCGTTCAATGACGCTGAGGGCGTTTGCGGATAACCCGCTGAGACGGCCCACCGCCCGGATGGACAAATCGCGCTCCTCTCTGAGTTCTCGCAGCCTTTCTCCGACGTCAACGGATTCAGCTTCCTGTTTGTAGATGTCCATGGGCCCTCTCTTGGCTTGGTTTCAAGAAATTATATCAAATATTGCTTGATGTTGGTTATTGTTAGATTGTGTCTTTCCTGAAACGAATGCAGCCAGGGTGGGCCGGTGGATGAAACTTTTTTTGCCTGAACGCGTATATATTGGTAGAGAAGAAAAATATTTAGCTTAGAGGAGTGAACACGATGAGTGAGGCAAATAAAAAATTGTACCGGTCCCGAGAGGACCGCATGATTGCCGGGGTGTGTGGTGGGCTGGGTGAATATTTCGAGGTGGATCCGACTTTGATCCGGCTGTTATTTGTGTTTGGAACTTTTGCCACCGGGAGCGGTTTGCTGTGGGTGTATCTGATCATGATCATCATCATCCCCGAATATGTCCCTCCATCTGAGGATGTCGTCAAGGGACAGGCCGTGGACGTGGAATAAGATCGCGGATAACCCCTATTCAGGCACTGGAGGAAAAAAGCCCAGGATATCCTGGGCTTTTTTTGTGTTCGGAAATGCGTCCTACTCGATGAATATCTCAATTTGCTCTTGGTCTTCTTCATCGATGACGTCGACGATTTTCCCCTGCATGTTCTCGTTCAAGGCTTCCTTGACCGCATCCATCATCTGTTGGTCTTCCATCTCGGGCGCAAATTGAGATGCGATATTCAGGCCTGCGTCCAATAACTTGAGCGGTAGGTTGACGTTGACCTTCGTTTTCCCTTTGGCCATATCTGTGACCCGTACTCTCAGCCACTGGGATGAGCCAATCTTGCCTTTGACTTTTTTGGGTTTTTCGCTCCCCCCTAAGGTTTTGAGGAGTTTGGACCCTTCTTCAGCTGTTATTTTTCCTTCATTGATCATTCTTAGTATCTTCATGCGCTCTTCTGTGGTTGCCATGATTGGGCTCCTTTTGTAAGTGCTATTATCCGATGATGACTTTGACCTTCTCACCATGTTCCCCTTCATCGACGTTGATGACCAAAGGCGTGTTTTCATTTGCAGAGTCCTTGAGAGCGATGAGGACTTCGTCTAACCCGGTGGCATCCAGGTTGGGTATCCAATGCCCAAATGTCCTCAGCGCCCAGGCAGAAACCCGGAGGGGGATGGGAAAACTAAAGGCGATCTTTCGCGGCCTTTCCCCGGGCTTCTGCTGGATGCGAATGTGTATCCAGGGGGAATGCCGGCTGCCCCAGGCGAGTGCCACGAGAGCTGTACCCAGCAGGAAAGGGATCCAGGTGAGAAGGAAGAGCACACCAAACCTGTGAGCGTTCCAGGCTGCGTACATAAGTCCTCCTCCCAGCAGCATGATGGCCATCCCAATCAGAAGAGGGATGATCCACCACCGTTTCCACTTTAAAAGGTCTTCCGGGTCCGGCAAGGCTTCTTTTAAGATCGGAGTCTCTTCGTCTTCTGGCCCGGGCTTAACGCCAGGGATGGAGGACTCATGCCCAACCTGGGACGTTTCCAGGGCTTGAAGGAGCTGGAGCCCCTCTTCCGCGCTGATGGTGTTGTTCTCAATCATCTCCAGGATTTGGCTGCGCTCAGGTGAGGTTGACATGGCTACTCCTTTCCTTCCAAAGCAGCCAGAAGCTCATCCGCTTGTTGTGCGCTGATTTTCTTCTCTTCCAGCATGTTCAGGATCATTAATCTTTCGTCTTCGGTGACGGATCCTTTTTCTTCTGCATCCTGGGCGAGAAAGTCTTCCAGGTTAAAGGATTTCCTCTTGCGGCGCGCTTTCCGTTGCGCCTTAGCGATCTTGTATTCCAGCTTGGCTTCCGCCTTCTGGGCCGCTTTTTGGGCCTTCTGCGCGGCACGCAAACCAGCTTCTTCTATCTTGGCCCGGACCTGTTCCATTTTCTCTTCAGATAAGTCAAAGGATTCCAGGCTCTTTGCCACGTGGGACAGATTTTCTTTGAGGTTTTTTTCCAGGGAGGAAAGCTGGCTTTGGATCTGGTCTGTCGTTTGCTGGGATATTTGTTCTGCTAGTCCTTCAAAATCAGCGTCAAAAGAGAATTCTGGGGACCACTTTTTGGTCTCTGTACTCACCATAACCTCTCCTCCAGCGGAGAGTAAAACCTGGGTGCCTCCCTCCCCCATCTCGAACTCATATTCTTTTTCTTGAATCGTCTGGCTCTCCCCGTCAATATTGAGCTGGATGGACGCCTCCTCGCTTTTAATTTTGAACACCGCATTGGTGTCTTCGGGAATCTGGGCATAGAGGGATTTTCCTGCTCGAAGATCATACGCCTGCCAGGAGACAGGGGAGAAAATGGCTTGAATATCTCCCCCCGCGGTGGTTTCAATCCCCCCCGCGATCTTGCTGAGATGCAAATCGCCTCCAACCCCTTGATCAGCGTACTGCCCATCGACATCATTGACAAGGCAGTCTCCGCCCACGTGTTTTATGGTGAGATCGCCCCGGACGTGTTTGGCAAACAGGTCGCCGCCCACGTTGCTGATGGCAGCGGCGTTTACGTCCCGCAGGGAGAGGTCGCCGCCCAAATTTTTCACGCTGAGAGGGGACGGTAAGTTAGCGAGAGAAGCATCTCCTCCCGCGTTGTTGACCTCCACAGCCAATTGGTGAGGTGTAGAAATGGCCAGGTCCCCTGCAATTTCCAGGATAAATTCCTGGGCGGTTTTCTCCAAGCGGTCGTGCTCCCCTATCCCTTGGAGCCTGATTTCTGGGCGTTTCCAGCTTTTTAAGGACAGGTCGCCGCCTACGTTCTGGATTAATATCCGGGATTGTTTCTTAACTGGAATTGTTTTTTGTCTCATGCCTCCAGCTCCTCTCCACCCTCAATACGTTGAATGGCTTCTTCATAGCTTATTTTGCCTTCATCCAGGTCGTTGAGAATTTTTTCCCGTTCTGCTTCGGAAAGAGCGGAGTCTTCTTCTTCGCCGCCCGGCTCATATCCCAGAGCCCGGATGACTTCATGAAGGCGGTTGCGGATGGTGGGATATGAAAGACCCAGCTCCTTTTCCATGTGGGTGATTTTGCCTTCCAGGCGCACAAATGTTTCCACAAAGTCCATTTGTTGAGGTGTGAGCTGGGAAAATGTTCGGGAAGAGAAACGGCCGTCAATGGTCACATCACATTCTCGACAGTGAAGGCGGCTGACGATGATTTCTCCGCCGCAAATAGGGCATTGGGAGGGTAAAGCTTGCATCTTGGGTCTCCTTTTTTGATACGGTGTTTATTAAGGGTTAGTGATCTTTTTTCAATTGCTGTCCTAATGAGATCATGATCTCGCCAAGGGAGAGCATCAAGTGACGTAAAAGAGCACTCCTGGGCTGCAGATCGGTGTCTGCGCGATTTGCATGTTCTTTGGCTTGGCCCATCGCGTTGTGCTTTCTGTCATCTTTCATGAGGTTCTTCCCCTTTTTCATTGAAAAACAAACATCTTGTTTTATTGTATTGAAATTTTATCAATAATTTTTACATTGTCAAGGGTAAAAGATTAATATTTTTTATATATAGATTGATATTATGTATATTATGTTCAATTAATTCTGGGGTCGGGTGGCTTTAAAAGAAAAAAACCCAGGGTGACCCTGGGCAGAGATGCCTAAAAATCCGGAAAGGGTTCTGTCAATTGTCGGCTTTGAGGAAACTTGTAAACTCCGCATTTTCACTGGCAATAACCGTTTCTTGGAAATGCGTCATGGTCCCTTTATATTCCTCTTCCCCGTTGTGAGCGACCCAGCCCCCGAGGTTGAAGGGGATGATTCCTCCGGCGGGGATCCACTCCCCGTTATATTTTCGGGCCATGTGGATGTGAGTGCCTGTGCTTTCGCCGCCTTCACAAGAGGGGTGGCCAAGAGGATCGCCTGTTTCAAGCTGCACGCCAGCAGAGACCCTTTCGGAGCTGCCGATGTGAAGGTAGAACAACACCCAGCCTGTGCGCGGGTCTCCGTCTCCGTCTAAATCCAGTTCCACGACCCCATCTTCCGAGCGAGCCACGACGCCGTTGGCGGATGCCACAGCCCACTGTTTGGAGGGCTCACAGCCTCCGGCCACACCGGGAGGCGCAAAATCGAGCGCAGCCCAGGGTTGGCCTTTTCCCCAGCCGGTGTGGGGTCCTCCTGTATAGGCCCATGTTTCGCCGTCCTCAAAAGGCAAGCGCAGGCTGGGTTGGGTGAGGCTTCCGGGGATGTGAGGTGGTGTGTCCCAGGGGTCGGGAAAATAAGTCAGAAATGTGTCAGCGTAACCTTCCGGACCGACCGCTTGATCGTATGCTTCATGGGACATGATCTGGGAAAAGTAGTACTGGAGGGCCACCGTGGCCGCGTTTTGCCAGGGATCGGGGTGTTCGATCGTGCCGTCAGGATGTTCCAGGGTTTCCACTTGACCTGTCAGCCAACCGTAATACCCCTGGTTGAGTGTATTCGCTGCCCAGACCAACTGGATATGGAGCCCTTCATATCCTTTTTCTTCGTGCCCCAGGGGGTAGAGGTCGATGTTATCTGGAGGCACCGGGTTGGTGAGCGCTTGGGTCTGGTATTCAAGCAGGATGAGCAAAAGTTGGGGGCTGATGCTGAAATTCTTGGAAATGTATTCCACAATTTCAGCCCCTGATCTGTATCTACCAGCTGCCAATTGGTTGTGATCTTTCAGCCACCCATCTTGAGCGTTGATGAAAGCGGTCGCGTCGAAACCGCGCTGTGCGGGACCGTTGATGAATAAGCTGTTGGGGAGGATTTTGAACGCTGTTCCCCAAAGGGGTTCATAATAAATGGGGATCTTTAGGGGCAGGCCGGCCGGCAGCGTGGTCACTTCATCAGGGATAACAGGGTTGGCTTTCAGGATCTGATCTTCCGTGGTGTTAAACCGGTCGGCCAGCGTCGGCAAGGTGTCCCCGGTCTGGGCTTCATAATCCACCAGTTCTCCTGGAGCAAATGCGGGGCGGGAGGGAATCGGGGTCGGAGAGACGATGGGGGTGGGGGTGGATGTGGGCTGCGGGGTATCCACTGGCTCGGGGTCCTGTACCTGACAGGAGGATAGCACAGCGGCAGCAGCGATGAGGATGAAAACTGTAAAGATCTTTTCTTGTTTCACCTGTAACATGTGTTGTTATTTTGTTCGTGTAATTTTTCTTCCTGCTGTCTCGACCGGGCTGGCGATCACGGTTTGTCCGTCTTTGATCAGGCTTCCTTCGTAGGGTTCCTCTCCGCTTCGTACGGACCAGCCGCTGAGGATGAATGGGATGGGGCCGTTGGCTTCCATCCACTCTCCGTTGTATTTTCGGGCCATGTGCACATGGGTCCCGGTGGCGACTCCCCCTTCGCAGGATGGGTGACCCAGTTTGTCGCCAATCTGGACGTCATCACCTTCCTGGACACGCAGTCCATCTTCCGAAATGTGTAAGTATAACAAAACCCAATCGGTTTGTTCGTTCATATCTCCGTCTCGGTCGATGGTCACCACTCCATTTCCGGCACGGACAATTTTACCAGACATGGAGGCAGTCACATAGGCAGAAGATTTTATGCATCCTCCTGAAATACTTGGAGGCCCGAAATCGATAGCGGACCAGGAACCTTCCCGCTCCCAGGCTCCGTGCGGTCCGCCCGTGTAGTTCCAAGAGGAACCCATCCGGAACGGCAGCGCCATGGCGGGCTGTTTGAGATCAGGCGGAAAGAGGGGTTCGTATCTTCTTCTCCGGGGCTCGGGATCGCCGAACATCTCCCGGTACTTGGCGGGGAACCCGTTCTCGTAATTCACAGCCTGAATCCATTCGCCGCTGTCTTTGACCTGAGAGAAGAAATACTGCAGAGCCACTGTGCCTGCGTTTAATTCCGGGTAGATGCGGGCTGTAATATCCTGGTGCTCTTTTTGGGGACTGGAGAGGTGAATCTCCGTCAACCGGCCTTCCCTCCACCCGTAATAGCCGATCGAGAGCTGGTTGACCGCCCAACGCAGCTGGCGGACCAGGCCTTGTTCCTCGTAGTCCACGTGCCCAAGGGGGTACTTCAACTCGCGCAGGTTGGAGGGCTGACCGAAGACCCACCCGCTCTGGTATTCCAGGAGAGCGAGCAGGAGATAGGGGTTGACGGAGTTGTTTTCAGCGATTCGGGCCACGATTTCTCCACCGCTGATCTTGGTCGTCGTCAAGTATGCACTGTACGTGCTCAGATAGCCCCCGGCTTGCTCCACATAGGCCACCACATCCTCAGGGAAATCTGAAGAGCGGATGATCGCCGGTGAGTAAACGAACTCGCTGTCCGGCAGTAAGTGTCTTTTGGATGGGAAGTTGATGAATACACGCGGGATGAACAATACCTGTCCCGGATCGATAAAGGATTCCTTGGGGATCGATTGTTCGGATTTAATATCCTCTTCCAAAACCCCAAAATGGGTGGCCACGACGGAGAGGGTGTCTCCCGCTTGCGCTTGATAAGTGAAAGGAATTTGGTTCACGCTGGGGGTGGGGACGGGGGTGTTGGTGGGCACCTCGGTTGGCGTGGGAAGAGGTGTGGAGGTGAAGGTGGGGGTGGGAACACTTGTCTCCGTGGGGATGACCGCTGTGTTTGGGACCGAGGTGGGAGCGGATGTCTCCGTGGGCGCTGTGGTGGGTGGATTGGTGGGTGAGGGGCCGAAGGTCGGGGTGGCATAGGCGGGAGGAGGCAGGAACGTAGGAGGGCTGTTCCGGGGCAGGTTACAGCCGGAAAAAGTGATCAGTATTAAGAATAAGAAAAGCAAACGGATGTGTTTCACGACCACCACGGTTTAATGTTGAATGAGGTTAACTTCTGTTCTTCTGTCTTCAGCTCGAATCGTTTGGGAACCCCGGTGGAGTGCGCCTTCGTAAAGGATTCCATACCCCTCTGAAATCCAGCCTCCGAGGTCAAAAGGTATATCTTGGTCCGCCGGGATCCATTCCCCATTATACCGCCGGGCGATGTGCAGGTGGGTGCCTGTTGAAAAGCCGCCCTCGCAGGAGGGGTGGCCGATTCTATCCCCGGTTTTAAGCTGCCTGCCGACCTCAACCCGATCCCGGCTTTCGATGTGAAAATATAAGAGGGACCAACCTGTTTGTTCGTAAGCATCGCCGTCCAGGCTCTGCACCACGGCGCCTTCATCCGAATGCACGACCCGCCCGTCCGCGGCCGCGACCACCCATTCGTCGCTGGCCACACACCCCAGATTTCCCGGAGGTGGGGCGAAGTCAAGCGCAGCCCAGGCGGATCCCGAATCCCATCCGCTGTGAGGTCCTCCTGTGAAGGCCCAGGTCACGCCGGGTTCAAAGGGCAGCGCCAGGGGAGGTTGGGTGAGGTCTTCTGGAATCAAAGGATGATAATCGTACCC
This sequence comes from Anaerolineales bacterium, assembly GCA_018335275.1. Classification (GTDB taxonomy): domain Bacteria; phylum Chloroflexota; class Anaerolineae; order Anaerolineales; family UBA11858; genus B10-G9. Next base: position 12,226 of record JAGXKM010000015.1, read on the forward strand.
AAAGGGGTAACCAAAAAGGCCACGATAGGTGGCAAAGAGCCCGTCCTCAGAGACAGCGCGGGTCCATGGCTTGTAGGGCAGAAGTTGGGAAAACAAGTGCTGGATGCCAGCTGTCCCGGCGTTAATCGAGGCGTTGATGGGTACGTTAATGTCCTCAGGTAACCGCCAGCTGGCGACCCCCTTTACCCGCCAGAGGTAGTACCCTCGATTGAGTTCGTTGGCAGCCCATGCCGTTTGCCTGTACAGGCCCTCATACCCTAACTCCTCGTAGCCCATGGGGTAGACCTCATCCCCAATCTGGTTTTCAGTCACCCACTGACTTTGGTGTTCGAGCACAGAAATTAATAGGCGGGGGTTAACAGAGTAATCTCTGGCCACATCAGAAAGGATTTCTGGACCGGTTAAGGTTTCTCCGTTGACCTCCTCTTCGTATTTCGTGATCGCTCCTCCATACTCCTCGAGGACAGCTTTGGTATCAAATTGGGCAGCATAGGGTCCATAAACTAACTCTGAATTGGGGATGATTTTAAAGCTTGGACCGGGATCGCTGTAAGTGGGTGGGGGGATGACAAGTTCCTGCCCGACATAGATCAGGTTGGGGTTGGTGATGTCATTCGCTTGCGCGATCTGTTCGGGGAGGATTTGATATCGATACCCGATCTTTTTGAGCGTATCCCCCGATTGGACGACGTAATGTTCTTTTTGTGTTCGAAGTGTGGGTAAGGGCTGGGGCTTGTTCGGGGTGGGTGTGAGGAGGGGTTGATTTGGGTCTTGCGTGGGTGCTTGGTAGGGATTAGGTGTCGGGGAATGCTCCGCTTGACCCTCAACCTCTGAGAAATTGATGTAGGGGGCAGTGTGGGCGCGTTTTGTGCACCCCGCTATCAGAACCACTATGGAGCAGAAAATGATTTTCTTTGACAGCGACATAACCCAGGTTTCGGATCCCATTTTACGTGTATTGTGTATTATTATTACTCTATTATGGAATAGATTGCAAGATTGATGCCGTAGATGGGGACATTATGCGTGAAAAGAAGTGCATTTAATATGTACAGATTCCCTTTATCCCCTTGCAGCGCACCCATTATTTGCTCCCCGGGGCCCTTTAGAAGAGGTGAAAGAACATTATAATATGGGAAGGTTGCTTGCGAAGAAGGTGAGATCGTTTTCGTGAAAAGTGAATGACAGGGATAAGTTTATCACCGGATCTGTTTTGAAGGCAGGGAGCAAAGATGACCATTCTCGTGATTTCTGATATACATGCCAACAGGACAGCCTTAGAAGCTGTCCTTGAAGATGCTGGATCGTTTGATGAGGTCTGGTGTTTAGGCGATGTTGTGGGGTACGGCCCTGATCCTAATTCGTGTGTGGAGATCGTCCGTGAGTTGCCGGATTTGGTTTGTCTAAGAGGAAATCATGACAGCGCAGTGGCGGGTTTAGCGGAGAACACAAAATTCAACCCAACCGCTCAGAAAGCCCTGGAGTGGACGGAGCAGGAGCTCAACGCGGGGAACCTTACCTATATCAAAGAGTTACCGACCCATGCGGAAATGGATGAGGTGACCTTGGCCCATGGAAGCCCTCGCGATCCGGTTTGGGAATATATTATGGACCCCTATACCGCGACCGCTAACTTTGATTTCTTTTCTACTCCTTATTGTTTGGTTGGTCATTCCCATATCCCTTTCTTATATTTTTATCGGAGCGAGGAAGAGCTCGCACAAAGGCGGAATTTAGAGTTAGGAGAGGCGGTGGAGCTTCCCGGCAGAGCCCTCCTCAATCCCGGCTCTGTGGGTCAACCCCGCGATAATGACCCCCGGGCTTCCTATGCGGTTTTCGAGCCAGAAAAACGAATGTGGATTCCCCACCGGGTTGTTTATGATGTTGAAGCGGTCCAGGCCCGAATGAAAGAGGCGGGATTACCCCTGACGTATATTCAAAGGATTGCCCATGGTTGGTGAGGGAACTTTTTTACGAACTAGTACGTCATAAAAGTAAGATCGGATTCATTGCTAAGGAGGGCAAGCCATGTACAAAAGGATCATTCCCATTCTTCTATTTCTTTTTTTGTTTGCAGGTTGTTCCACTGGCAGGTCAGCCCTGCAGCCGGAAGCTGCCTTGGAGAAGGGGACAGGGTTGGTGAGCGGCGGAGATAATCGCAGCCAGTCTTTTGATGCATCTGGACAGTCAGGGAGTGACTCATCCCTTTCTTCATATTCGGGAGAGGAATCAGGGCAGAGGCTGGAAAGGATGGTGATTAAAAACGCGAATCTTTCCATTGTCGTCGAGAACCCGTCAGAAAGCATGGATGACGTCAGCCAGATGGCCTCGGAGATGGGGGGATATGTGGTATCTTCTAATCTCACTCAGGTCAGAACCGATCGTGGAGTGGAAGTTCCCCAGGCCCGGATCACCATCCGTGTGCCGTCAGATAAATTGGAGCAAGCCCTGGAAGACATCAAAACAGGGGCCGGCAAGGTGTTGTCGGAAAACGTCTCAGGGGAGGATGTGACCAAGGAATACACAGACCTGGAGTCCCGCCTGCGCCATTTGAACAGCGCGGAGGAGAAATTAAGCCAGATCATGGATGAGGCGGCGGACACAGAGGATGTGCTCCGCGTGTACAACCGGTTGGTGGAGGTCCAGGAGGAAATCGAAATGGTCAAAGGGCAGATGCAGTATTATGAACAGTCAGCTGCTCTCTCCGCGATCAGCGTGACCATTCAGGCCAATGAAGCAGTTCAACCGCTGAAGATTGGAAACTGGCAGCCTGTGGGCGTGGCTAAAAAAGCGATCCAGGCTTTGATCAACACCCTGCAGTTCTTTGGTGATGCCGCTATTTGGTTGGGTTTGTTTGTTCTCCCTGTCCTGCTAATCATTTACTTTCCGATTCGTTTTGCCTGGAAAGGGCTCAAGCGGCTGTTTGGGTCAAAAAAATCCTCTGAAAAGGATGCCTCAGAACAAGACGAGGGATAATAGGTTTACGCTGCAGATTGAAACCTGGGACCGATATCGGTCCCAGGTTTTTTTATGGGGGTTGAAAAAGCAGGCTGTGGTTTATAATGTGGGATATGAAAACTTTGATCGAAGAGACCCAAGATTTAATCGGGCTGTCATTGACCCCCTACCAAATCAGCCAGCTTAAACGGTACAGGCAAGAGTTGGAGATATGGAACGAGCGCTACAGTTTGACAGCGATCCATGATCCGGAAAAAGTGCGCGTGAAGCATTTTCTGGATTCCTTTAGTTGTTATTTGGCTATGGAGAACACCCCGGTTGAAACACTGATTGATGTGGGAAGCGGGCCGGGGTTTCCCGGCATACCTTTGAAAATATTGCTGCCTGAACTCAAGGTAACTCTGGTTGATTCAGTAAGAAAAAAAACCGATTTTTGCCAGCATATCGTCGACGTCTTGCATTTGGAAGGGATTGATGTCAAACGGGAAAGGGCAGAGCGGCTGGCGAACGACCCGCGGTACCGGGAGAAATACGACTGGGCTGTGGCGCGGGCGGTAGCGCACCTGAGTGAGCTTTCCGAATATTTGATCCCTTTTGTCAGGTTGGGGGGGCGGATGCTGGCTATGAAAGGGGAAAGCGGACCGGCAGAGGCACATGAAGCCAGCGAGGCCATCAAACTACTCGGAGGGGAATTATCCAGGGTGCGGCATCTCACCCTTCCCGGCGTGGCTGAAAATCGATATCTTGTGGTTGTTGAGAAAAAAGCGTCCACACCGGATCGCTTCCCCCGCCGGGTGGGAATACCTCAAAAACGCCCCCTGTGATCATTTCATTTTTAGCCGGCCTTTTTGAATGTGCCAGACCCGGGAATGCTCCCTGAATGCTGGCGTAAACAGGGAGGCGTCGGCGGTGGTCAGCAACGATTGTTCCGTTTTTGCCAGGCGGTCCAGCAGATCCTCCCGTCGTGTTTCATCAAGTTCGGCTAAGACTTCATCCAGCAGCAGCACGGGCCAATGGCCGTTTTTTTCTTTGATCCAGCCCACCTCGGCCATTTTCAGGGCCAGGAGGGTGGTCCTGATCTGTCCCCGGGAACCATAGGTTCCCAGATCAATTCCGTTGCTTAAAAAGAGCACATCATCACGGTGAGGTCCGATGGTGGTTACGCCGCGATAAATCTCCTTTTCCCGGAGTTCCAGCAGCGCTTCCCGTAGTCCGCCCTCAATTTCTTCCAAAGATAGGTAAGATCGGTCAACCGGGTCCTGAAGAGGCAGCCCTATCTGGCCGGGGGGGTTGGGCAGCGGTTCGTAGGCCGGTTGATATGCCAGACGGAGGACCTCTTCACCCCGGGTCAATTCCTGGTGAATGGAGGCTGCTTGTTGCTCTAATTCCTGCAGGAATTGAATCCGGGCGTACATGATCCTGGAACCGTTTTGGGTGACCAGTTCATCCCAGTAGGCCAGTTGGTCAGGATCGCCCCCGTGTTCGTTGAGCTGTTTTAACAACGCGTTGCGTTGACCGATGGCTTTGTTGTATTCGGTGAGTAAGTCATGATATCCAGGATGGACCTGGGAAATAGTCAGGTTCAGGTAGCGTCGTCGTTGGCGGGGAGATTCTGTGATCATCTGCAGCATATGGGGCAGAAACAGCACAGCGTTAAAGTGGCCGATGACGCGGTTGATCTTCCGTTTTCGGCCGTCCAGGAGGACTTCCTTTCTGACGTATTGATTTCCGTTGGTGTTTGTGTCCTGGATGAGGCGGATCTCTATCTGGTGTTCCCTGTTTGCTTTCCGGTAATCAGCGACAATCCGCGCCACTGCGATTTTATTTCGTTGGGCGGAGAAGTTAATCAGCTCGCTTGAATTTGAGGCCTGAATGGAATCCATGCTGGAGATAAAATAGACCGCCTCCAGCAAACTCGTTTTCCCTTGGGCGTTGTCGCCGACGAGGATGAGTGAATTTTTGGGGATGTCTTGATCTAATCTGGAAAAAATCCGGAAATCAGTCAGGGAGAGGTGAGTTAGGTACATGAGGTATTTAGACTGGATCGTAGGTCTCTTCGGGTTTCCATACCTCCGTAGCCCGGTCGGTGTACAGCACGCCGTTCAGGTGGTCAACCTCGTGTTGAAAAATGCGCGCGAGCCATCCCTGCGCCTTCATTTTGAATGGGTCCCCCTGACGGTTTTTGCCCTGGATGGTGATCGAATAGGGACGCTTTACTTCCCCCATCAAGCCGGGAATGGAGAGGCACCCTTCCGCTCCGGAAACCGTTTCCGGAGAAAATTTTGTGATCCGGGGATTGACGACGATGTACAGGGTGGGCGGGGTGGTTTCATCCTCTTCATCCCCAAATTCAACCAGAATTACCCGTTTGGAAACGCCCACTTGAGGGGCGGCAAGACCTGCCCCGGACTCCTCGTGCATGGTTTCTACCATGTCATCGATCAGACCCTGCAGCTCTTTATCAAACGTCGTAATCTTCTCCGCTTTTGTCCTTAAAGTGGGGTGGGGGACACTGATAACCTCTCGGACTGCCATACACCAAAAACTCCCTTTTCCTCATGGGGATGATTGCGTTTCGCTGGATTCCTCTTCTGAATGGTCCGTTTCTTGCCTTTGCCTATGATAAGCTGCAAGAAATTCTACCATATCATCCCGATGGCGCTGCGCTTGTTCTTGCTCTTTCCTCTTTAAGGCGGCATTGTAATGTTCGAAGATTTCATTTTGCACTAATTTCGGTTTTGACACGTTTTCAAAGTCAAGTTGGATGTCGCCCACGTTGATGGCCACAGTGCCGAAATTAAACAGTCGCTGGAGGACGTTTTTTCGTTCATAATCCAAACTGAGGATGTTTTCAAGAAGGGCAGAACGTTTGGTTTCTTTCCCCAACGGTTTCCGGTCCACGTCAATGATTTGTCTGGGGGTGAGTTGGAAGCGGTCGTTTGCCCAATCCGCAAAGATATATGCCACGATCAGGGCGTTTATGACAAGAAGGGTGGTGATCAGGGGGAGCGAGGGGGATGTGATCAAATTGACGATCCGGGCGAAGAATGAAACCAGCAGGCCAATTAAAGTCATCACCAGCCACCAGGTGCGTTGGCAGAGGACAAATTTATGTTTCCGGTAGGTGATGACATCATTCCATTCATAACGGGCCCGAAAGAGGTTGAGGATTTGTTGAATGAGGCTCATGGACTGAGAAGAACGGGGTATGTGTTCTTCTCCATTCAGCAATTGATCTTCATGCTGCTGGGGAGCGGGTTGTTGGCTTTCCTCCCTGTTTAGCCTTTCCCGCAGCGTTTCGTTGATTTTCGACATTTCGGTCTGTTTGTGGCGTTCTTGGGCCACGTAATGAGCTTCCTGGATGAGGGCGGATAAAACGGACGGGTGGCCGGCATTTTTCATGGGCATGTTGCCCGTGTAGGTTCTGACGATCACATCTCCGAACCCCATCAAGCGCTGTAATTGGTGCGTGGAGATGTTCACGGTGAGTACGGATCCCAGGGGGACTTCACGACGTTGATCACGAAACCAGATCACTTTTTCCACCCAGACGACCCGTTCCGTGGTGACCAGGTAATAATCGTTCCCCCAATCGATCCACAGCCAGAGCACCCAGCCTCCGAAAAAGAGAAAAGAGAGAGGGGCGAAAAGCAGGAGGTTAAGGTTGAGGAGGAGGATCCCGGCGCTCGTGAGCATGGAGAGCAGCAAGGGCACCACCAATCGGGCATAAAAGGTGAAGACATGCTTGCGATCAAGAAAGCGAATATCTTCCTCTTTCCCAAGCCAGGGGAAGGTACGAGTGCGGGCCAGGGCGTCACTCTGATTGATGGCGGTCAGCGTGTGTTTGATGGCTGGAAAGGTTTCCAGCAGCAAATGGAAAGCTTTTTCTTGCAGGCTGAGCAGGGTGATTTGACCTTGCGCTCGGGCGCTTGCCATACGGGGTCTCCCCGAGAGTAAAGCTTCTTCCCCGAAGTGTTCTCTCCACCCGACATGGACGTTTTTATCCCCCTCAAAATCAAGGACCACGTCCCCAGAAACCACGATAAAGAAATTCCTTCCTCTTTGACCCCTGCGGTACAAAACCTCACCCTCTTGCAGGGTGATGGGCTTAAATAAGCGGGTGATTTGTTTCAGTTCCTCGTCTTTCAAAGACTGGAACAAATAGTGATCTTTGAGGAATGTGTAGATTGAGGATGAATCTATGTCCATCATGGAAAGTATTCCCTTTTCTTCAATTCGATTTTAACACAATCCATCCCCGGAGAGATGAGCAGAGATGTGAGAAACGGATATGTGGGTGTCAGGGCCCACGCAGCCTTTCCTCGTTTCACCCTCCCCGTTGGAGAAATCGATGTTAAAATAGGAGCGCAATTACGTCTTCATTAAAGGAGCAAGAAATATGCCCATAAGTTTTGGAACCGATGGCTGGCGAGCTGTGATCTCAGACACATTCACGTTTCACAATTTACGCCTGGTAACACAGGCTATTGCGGATGCCATCCATTCTGGTCATTGGTATGGGGAAGCTTCCCTCAAAAAGACCCCCGATCCAAACCGCATCGTGGTCGGTTTTGATACGCGGTTTTTGTCGGATCGGTACGCCTGGGACGTGGCCCGGGTGTTGACAGCCAATGGCTACACGGTGTATCTTACTCAGGCGGATGCTTCCACCCCTACGATCTCCTATGCCGTGAGAAATCTGGGCGCCATTGGGGGGATTGTGATCACGGCTTCTCACAACGCCCCCCGCTACAATGGGGTGAAGTTGAAAGCTGCTTACGGCGGGTCGGTCTCTTCTGAGCAGTCCAGAAGGGTGGAAATTTACTTGAATGACAATCAGGATCGGGGCCGGGGTCCGAATCTCATGGATCAGGAACAGGCCCTGGAACAAGGTCTGATCCAGCGGTTTAATCCCATTCCTGAGTATTACCAGCATTTGCGCACTCTGATTGATTTTGATGCCATTGCGGAAAACCCGCCCCAGATCGTTGTAGACTCGATGCACGGCTCGGGTCGCGGGTTGATCAAAGGGATCTTAAAGGGGACAGGTTGTGAAGTGCATGAAATTAGAGGAGAGATGAACCCGGGATTCGGGGGCGCTCATCCCGAACCGATCGCCAAGCATCTCAGTCCTTTGGCGGGGGCGATGAGCACAGGATTGGGATCCCTGGGTTTGGCCCTGGACGGGGACGGGGACCGGATTGGGGCGATGGATGAGCGGGGAAATTTTGTCGATCCTCACAAGATCATGGCCCTTGCCCTTCGTTACCTGGTGGAAGAACGCGGGATGCAGGGCCCGGTGGTCAAGACGGTGTCCACCACGCGCATGGTTGATCGCTTGGCAAAAGAGTATGGACTTCCGGTCTATGAAACGCCGGTGGGATTTAATTACATTGCTGACCACATGTTGAAGGAAGATATCTTGATCGGGGGAGAGGAATCCGGGGGAATTTCTTTTCAGGGTCATATCCCGGAAGGGGACGGCGTCCTGATTGGACTTTTACTCGTCGAGATCGTCGCCCAATCGGGGAGCACTCTCTCTGAGTTGGTGGGGGATCTCCTGGAAAGCGTGGGCCCGGCATATTACCACCGCACGGATCAGCGCATCAAGTATCCAATCAAGAAGGAAAACATGGTTCGGGAACTTTTGGGAAAGGTTCCGGATACGATTGGAGGGCAGGTTGTGGAAGATGTGGTTTCCATTGATGGGGTTAAGTACGTTCTCAAAGATGATTCCTGGCTTTTAATTCGCCCTTCTGGAACCGAACCTGTGCTGCGAGTCTATGCCGAAGGTAGAAATCAAGAAATGGTGGAATCTCTGTTGAAATATGGTGAAAAGGTGGCGGAGCAATTGACCTGAGTTTTTCCTGGCCTGGAAGAAAAAAACCACAGCAGGTGAGTGAATCATGCTGCTGTGGTTTCGTTTTTTGGATCCTTGACAGGGTGCTAAAGGAGTCTACGCCGAGGAGGATCGCAGACGTCGGCTGAGGAAGATGACGACCAGAAGTACACCTGCGAGGGCCAGAAGACCCGGTACGCCAAGATCGTCCGCAAACCCTGTGTCAGGTAAACTTGTGGCGGTCGGTTCTGGTGTCCCCTCTTCCCCTTCCTCCGCTTGCGCGGTCAGTAAGGCGGAGACCGTCGCTGTTTCGGGGGATGGTGTATCTGTCTCTAGGACCGGGGTGTCCGTGGGCAGGGGTGTTGAGGTTGCTGTGGGTTCGAGAGTTGAGGTCGCAGTGGGCAGGGGTGTGTTGGTGCTGGTCGGTTCAGCCTGCTTTGCCTCTGCGGTTTGTTCACTGTAAACCACGATGGCTGTGTTGGTGGCATTGATCGCCGCTACCTGTGTTTGCTGAGCGCCTTCCCTTCCTGGAAGGATGATCACAGCGTAAGCTGCGATGGCTATGAGAGCCAGGAGTAGAATACCGCCTAGAATTCCAACCACAATCAGGAAAGTGCGATTTCCTTCTTCCTCGGAGGAAGTATCTTCCTCCATATCCATCTCTTCAAAATCTAAATCGTCAAAATCGTTTGTCATGCCCATCGTTTCTCTCCTCTGATTACCCTGTCAAGTGAGTATCAACTAGGATTGTTTTCCTTGATTAAGTTTCTATGATTTCGAGGTTTTTCAAAGGTATCCAGGCCCGCTGATTTCCATCCAGCGCGATCTCAGCTGCTTGGGTTTGGATACCGCTTGCAAAAGTGTATGTCTTGAGTGGGATGACCTCTATGGTGCCAATGCGGGTGGCATAGGGGCCCGAATCAACGTACACTTTTTTGCCCACTGAAAACTCGTCTGTATCTTTTGGTACGTTAAAGTTGTCCGGAGAAGGTAAAGAGATGATTGCTTCCGGGTATTTCCCCGTGGTTCGATTATATTCCTGGGCATTGAGGGAAATTTCTTTCTCCTCGTTGGTTATCAAGAGCCTTGATGCTAAGGTGTTCATGGGCTTTTGACCGAAGCCATCGATGATGATAATGGGGTACTCCATTTTGCTGGCGACAGGAATTAACGCGGAGGACATGCTGCCCAGGATGAGACCCTTAATGGGGATGGAGGCTGCGGTAGAGAAGAACTCCGGGTCTTTACAGTACCCGCCAATGGCAATCGCTCCCCTGAAACTTATATCAACTTGCTTTGCCTGAACTTCCCCCTCAAGGTCTTTGCTCAAACGCTGCATGACGCCATGGGCGATTTTGCCATTTCCCCAAACCCCCTGGATTAAGGCGCCTACGGTTTCAATGATTACACCTCGTTCCGGGATGATATTGGTTACCGTGCCTTTCATGCCCGCTAAAAGCTGGTAAGATGGGGTGTCCTTTTCTAAGAGGACTTTTCCCTCGCCAGCGATTTTGACTTCACAATCCGCCGGGGCCCTGACGACACGTTGAAATAAGCCCACCGGACCGGCGATCACATCGCCTTTTGATAGCACATCTCCCGCTTGTCGCTGGAGGAGGTCATTTGCTTTGGCCGCGGATACGTTCAACCCCTGGGTGAGATCGATCATGATGTGTTCCGGTTCCAAGTTCGCTTCTGCGACCACATCCGTTGGAACGACTTTTTGCATCCGGCGAGCAACCACCCTTCCTAATTGAGGGAGAATTCGTTCGCGGCGGATATTTGTTCGGGGCAGGATGTGCTTGGTGGAAGCTAACATTTCGATACCTTGTCCGTGTTTTCTATCTTGTTGAGAACATTTCTTATGCGAATTTTTCTAAGCTCGTGATCCATTTCTTTGCCCGTTTACGATTTTTTTCGGGATCCGGGGAGAAGCGAAGGGGCCGGCCGCGAGCATCGATGATGATCCCCAATGACCCGCCCACAGCGCTGACCTTTCCAGCCTTTCCCGGCCCACCCATGCCGATATCAAAACCATGGAGAGGACGAAGGTGGAGGGTGACCTGCTCCCCAACGCTCGTGGGAAGCACGCTTAGCGTCCCGTACTTGATGTCCCTCGTCGTCTTTTCCCCATTCTGACGGGTGATCCGCATTCGCAAAATGGGGGTTCCGAGCCGTGCATTTCCGTAAGGTGCAATAACTGTGCCTAAGTTAAGGAAAGTGCTGGTTTCAATGACTTGCACTGTGAGCAAGGGATTAATATCACTGATAATTCCCAGGGAAGGCAGTAAGCCATTCTGATCCAGCGCGATCGTCGTTACCCCGGCTGGTTGAAGTCCATCCAATAAAATCAGCAAGCTCTGGGTCCGCTTCGGGGCTTGCGTGATCACGCTCCCGGAGCCGATGATGGGTTCAACTGAAGGTAAGAGGGAGCCCTTTTGGAATGCTTCGGGAATCTTGGGGAGGATATCTTTCACTGTTGCGCGGAGGATTTCTCGGGCCACAGCATGCTCAATGGCGATTTCCTCCTGGGTCGCCGGTAAGCTGTCCGGGTAAATAGATTTGTTGTTCACGTAATCGCGAACAAATGAGTCGGGTATTTTCAATGGGAGCCAGCGTGTGATGTCCGAAACCTGAACGTGCTTGAGGATCCTTTGACAGCCTGCTCCTATCCCGAGGTTGGGTAAGACTCGCAGAGTTTCTTCGCCTTCGAAAGAGGCTGTAATGGTTGTGTTCCGGGAACCGATATCGATGCCCAGGACACCTTTATCAGGTTCGTATTTTCTGCTCAAGAAACGAATCATGCGGCTGAAGGCGGTCGCTGTAGCTGTCATGTTTCCATCGGTCCAGGTAAGGACCTCACTCATCCCACCGATCTGTTTCCGCCTGATCATTTTAAATATTTCCGCCAGCTCTTTTTGAGCTGGATACATTTGTTTTTGATTTAGAGAAGGCTGAATGTTGGGAGCGATGTGAAGGTTGCTGATTTTTCCGAGATCATCCTTAACATCTTCCTGAAGCTCCTCATTTCCCACGTAGAGGATATGCGTTTTTTGATCATCTTTTGTCAGGTATCCTGCTAATCCGACTACTTCAATGAGGTTGAGGATAGATTTCGAGGCCCCGCCGTTTGTCCCGCCGCTGATGATAATCAGATCGGGACGGGTTTTCAGCAAAAGGTTGATCCTATCTTGATCTTGTCTGCGGTCATTGAGAGATATCTCCTCCACGACCTGGGCGTTGATCGTGGAAGCTAATTGATTTGCCGTAGAAATAGAAACATCTTGCAGTAGTCCCACAGTGACAACGCGGATAGGTTTACCTGCCGATATGGTTGCTACCATAGCGTCCACCCCGTTATTGTCCATGGTGCTGGGAATGATCAACCCTTCTGCATCGCTGATCATCATCCTTCCCGTTTTGTCCTGGAGGTCCTCAATCGCGTGCCAAACACATTCCGCGATATCAAAGAAAGGGGACCCTGCTGTGGAAGGCGCAGATCCCTCGGCGATAAATCTGTATTTGGTGTTGACAATATCAAACAGCAGCGCCCGTGTCGTTGAGGAACCGATATCAACTGCCAGTATGGAAGAGAGGTTGTTGTTTGTGTTTACCATGATGGTCTCAAGGTAGGATTTGAATCTGCATTTGGTTTAGGTAATCCCATATGAAGGACAAACGTTCAACAAGCGCAGAAAGCGCTGATATGTAAACGCCGGCAAATAAGACGCCGAGGGTGACAGCGATGAAAAAGTGGCCGATCTTTCCCAGGAATTGAATCAGCGGTCGCTGTCGATCCGTTTGCCCCGGCATGTGTCCTGTGCCAAAGTGAAAATAAATTAAAGTCGTCATGGTTCCCAAAACGGTCATGAGTCCGTTCAATATCGAGAATATGGTGCTTGATTTTGTAGGGGTTTCAAAGCTGTTTATCGTGCCCAGTAACTGTGGGAAAAGGGTGCCCGTGATCGCGCCGCCGATCGCGGAGGCGGCTCCAATCCCGACCAGGATGGCAACCGACCAATTTCCAGCTTTTCGGAGGGGCGTTATCTTCATGAAAAGGAATAAGCTGGGGATGAACAACATCAAAGACAACAAACGTTCTCCACGGGTCCCTGTGAAAAGGGGCAGAAACAAACGTGGAACAAGCACGTTGTTGATGGTAATGATCGCTACGTACCCAGCGGTCACGCCGATGAAGATGTGCGAGGCGAGACGGAAAAGTGGATTATCACCCAGAATGTAACTGAAAACAAGCAGCGTAAACAGAAATCCCAGGGAGAGGCCGATGAAGTCGCTGAGGTTCATGGGAGACATGTCAGGATCCTCTCCTCTTTTGTTTGTTTTTTCGCTGTTTGATGAGGTTCAAGATCCCATTTGCAAGCCCTCCAATGAAGATGATGAGTATGGTGACGATGATCCCCACATTGAGAGGGAACAAGAGCACAGAGGAGAGGTTTGGGCTTCCGGCTAACTCTTCGTAAGCCCTCCCCCCCGGCAGCCCGGCCACCAAACCAGAGATCTGTTGGGGGCTGTTTTGAAAATAGGGTCGCACCAAAGGTTCTGCCTGCGCGCTGACAATCATAGCCACTTTGTACCTGGAGATGTAGGGGTTGACTTGTTCGATCCACATGCGTGCCGTGGTCGGGTCGTCAGTGATAATCAGGAAGAGGTCGAAATCTGACAAGGTTTGAATCTCTTTTAAGGGTGGAGAGTCCCAGGCGTTAGCCCCATTGAATGCGATAGGGACGATCTCGCGGGGGGCGATAGAGAAACTGAGGACCCCGGCAGCTTGTCCAGGAATGTAGCCAAGGTTTATATAATCTCTCCCGTGCTGGTATTCGAACTCGGATTGTGTGTTGGATATGAAATGTTCAGCCAGTGAAGGCCCTGTGGCTTGGGTGGAAATAAAAGCCAGGTATGATTCTTGGCGCAGTAGGTGATCGACCACCCCTGATGCTGTGGCGTTCAGTTCCCCCGCTAGGGCGGGTTGGTAGTCAAAAGCGATCAGTGCCGTATCGCGAGCTTCCATCTCGTCGATCATCTCATACAAAGCAGCGGGTCCATGTTCATCTTTCATGTGAATGGCTGGGGATGGGGGCGGGCCTGCTCCCCCTCCCGTAATCACACTGGCACCGACAAATATAATCAGCACGATGGCGATCAACCAGCGGAGGACTCTTTGGGTGGCTACGGATGTCACTTCACCTTTTGGTTTGGCTTTGTGCTCTTGAGAGATAACGTTCTCCAGGAGGGAAGCATATTCTTTTTGCGTTTTGGATACTTGTAATTCGAAGGAAAGTTTGGAACCCTCTTCCATACTCGTCTGGTCGATATCCGCCTCGGCAGGGAGGACGCTGGGAATCCCAGCTAAAGGACCGTAATTCTCGATGTACTCCTCGTCTTCTGCCAGCCCGGAGGTGTCTGATGATTCAACCACGGGGCGCATGGCTTCCACCCACCCAGGTAATTCTCCGGGGGAAATATCATCTCCCGTTTCAGCGTCTTCTTTTTCCATATCGACAGAGGTAAGCCAGCTGGGAAGTTCCTCGTCAAATAAATCATCGATGACTTCGTCATCTTCATCAAGCTCAAAGGGCTGGATAGGTCCTTCGCCTGCAGGTGAAGTTTCTTCATCCTCTTCCAGCCATGAGGGAAAATGTCCTTCCTTTTCCTGGGCCGGTTCGGGAGGAGCGGTTTCTTCCTCATCCTTTTCCGATACAATCGGTTCTGCTTCTCCCGCTTCTTCTTCAGATTGAAGCCAATCCGGAAGTTCCTGCTTCTCTTCAGTGGGTGTCTTTTCAACTTTCCCTTCCCCTTCGACTTCTGACATCCAGGTGGGAAAAGACTCTCCTTCCGGGGCTTCCTGACCTTTTTCCTCCTCCACATCCAGCGCGCGAATTCGCTTTAACCAGTCGGTGTCCTCTTTTTCCTCCTCTTCGTCTTCTTCGGAGGGTGTTTGTAAATCGCTGGGCTCTTCCCCTTCTTCTGCTGCATGCAGGACGTCTAACCACCCCGCGTCACCCTCATCCTCTCCGTCCGGGATATCTTCCTTTACCTCTCCAGTTGTGGCGTCTTGGGCATTGGAGGGAAGGTCCGGGGGGGAGTCTGGGGTGTCTGGGGATGAGGAGGGTGTTTCTTGGTTTGGAGAAGAGGTGTGTGAAGGCAGGGGGAAACCACAGGAATCGCAAACTTCTTTTCCTTCAGGATTTATTTTTCCGCAGTTTGGACAATGTATTTCAGCCATATTGATTAACCCCCATAAGGACGATCCGTTCCAATGAGAATACGCAAGCCTGTGGCGATGGTCCCCAGAGCGATTCCCAGCAGCAGCCCGCGAGCTCCACCTAAGGCGGGAACTTGGACGATCCACTGACGGATCTGGGTCAGAAAGGGAACTTCCTGAGAGAAAATAGATAGAGTACCGATCAATACCATGAGGACGATGAAGAAGAAAATAACAGCGTAAGTGTGCAAGTTTCTGCGCAGGAAGCGTGTGGCTGCGTATGTGAGACTGATGGCCATCACAGCCATCAAGCTGGTCTCAATGGGAAGTTGAATATATGTGAAAAGCCAACTAATAGTCTGGAAATTGGGTTGTCCGAACATATAACTTTGGAACATGTCAAAAAAACCGATCAGAAGGGTGGCTATCAAGGCGAAGACCAAAATCAAGCTGTAACCGCTGTTATCGTCGTTTTGAGCCATCTTGCGGATGTGCACTGCGAAGAGGTTTAAAATTCCCACGATTAAAGCCACAGCGGCTAAAACCAATCCAGCGCGGAGGAAAAGAAAACGCAGGCTGATTAAACCAGGGATAAAGTAACCGGCCAGGACGATGACCCCAACCCCGATAGCAACCGCTGTAGCAAAGGGAGTTTTGAATTTAATATTCACGAAACCCCCATTAAAATGGATTGAAAGATATCATGCATCCCCAAATATTTCAGGACGATGCCTAAAATCATCAACACGACCAGAATCCAGCGGAAAATATCTTGGGTGTTTACGCTTGAAACATGCATTGGTTTCTTTCCAAGATATGCACCGGCGGTAAATATTTCCTCTCCAATCAAGGGTTCACTGGCGGAGGCATACATGATGGCTTGCGCGGGGAGTTGGGCAGTCCCGGCTATGGTGGGGCTGCTCTGTCGTTCTCCCGCTGTGGTTAACCACGTGATTTCATTTCCGTACCAGCCGGCGAGGATATTTGCTGAAACTTGATTTTCACGAATGGTCGTCAGCGTCCCCACAGCATATGAAAAGGGCGTCAAACCCACTAATTCCCCTACGGAAGACCGTTCATGCCCTTCCGTGCTGATGGCTTCCGAGGTGCCCTGGATGATATCCTGGGCGAGGAAGGAAATGGTTGCGTTCCCAGTCGTAGCTACAGGAGGGGAGTCACACACGGAGGAGGCTTTTATGATTTCCTGTAAAATGCTTAATCCCGCTAAGGCGGAAGCGGATTGAAGGCTTGTGAACCCACCGCGGCCCAGAGAAACATGGAGCTGGGACCCTTCCTCCACGGTTAAACCAATAACCTCTTTGATCCTCCGGAAAGCCGGAATCTGACGCAGGTTCCTTTCTTTCTCTTGATCCCGGGTCAGGGTGAAAAAAAACATGGATCCTAAAAAGAGAAAAATGATCACGATTCCTGTGAAACCTGTTACCGTCACCGTGATAAACCTCCAAAGGGTTATTCTGGTTCGTGGGCGCGCAGGGCCTGAACAAAGCCCTGTGTTTTGTCCGGATCCTCTAAAATACTTGCAAGGTCAGAAGCTGTTTGGGCTGGGATGAAGGTGCTTAAAATGGGCTCGCTCAAGTACATAATCTGGGCTCCTACCATGCCGAGTGGGCCCAGCGCTTCAATCAATGCAGCTGTGACATGATGCAACCCCCATTTGTGGAGGTTGCCGCTTAGTTTGTCCCAGTTTTCCTTTCCCATAGCTAAAAATTAGTATAGCATAGTTTCCCGGAATAAGAGCCGTCTAAAAAGAATGCGAATATGACTTCTGGTACAGCAGGGATGTTATTTCTGGGCCTTAGAATCCATATCGGGAAAACTTAAGATATTATATATATAAGTCTATACAACTGTCCACCCAGGTAAATGAACTTGAGATAGGGCCTATGGGGTTTTCCGGGAAGACGGCAGTCCTGGGGACGAAAATCAAAGGCCTTCATCGTTTGCCGGCCGTTTACTTTGTTTCTTTTTCTGATACGTGTTTGGCATATCGTCAGCGGAGAATGATTTATAAAGAAAAGAAACCCGTTATCTATAACTGAAGGTGAAGGATGAGGTGGGGCCGTAGTGGTGAGATTTTCCTCAGCATTGCGGTTTTATTTTGGGGCCCCTCTATGATACAGACCCCAGTTTTCCCCGTATCGACAGGTGAGCGTCGGGGTTTAATAAAAATGAGACAGTTCGCGAATGAAGGAAAAAGGATTTATCATGAAAAATTCCGTCAAGAAAACCAACCTTAAAAAAAGAGACCGCTGGTTGTGGTATTTATATGATGTCGGAAACTCAGCTTACGCTGCTGTGGTCATTCTCGCCATTTATGCAGCGTACTTTAAAGAACATGTTGTTGGCGGGGTGGAGGGTTCTCGATTATGGGGGATTTCCGTGGGGATCGCTATGCTGGTGGTAGCCATCATTGCTCCCGTTCTGGGTGTGATTGCTGATTTCGCGGGCAGCAAAAAGCGTTTTTTGCTCTTTTTCACGATCCTCTCCTGCGGTTCCACAGCCAGTTTGTTTTTCGTTCAAGAAGGGGATATCCTTTTAGGGATGGTGCTTTTCATTTTAGCTGAGATCGGATACCGCGGCGGACAGGTCTTTTACAATTCCCTCCTGCCGGAAATCGCGGATCGAGAAGATTTTGGTCGGGTCTCCGGTTATGGTTGGGCCATTGGTTTGCTGGGGGGCATTGTCTGCTTGCTTCTCGTTCTGGGATTGGTGATGAGCTTTGAAGGTACATGGATGGTCCGGTTTTCATTGGTGATCACCGCCTTGTATTTCGCGATCTTTGCAACTCCATTATTCCTGTGGCTGCGAGAGAAGGCAGAACATAAACCTTTGCAGAAGGGAGAAAACTATTTGACCGTCGCGGTAGATCGGTTAAAAAAGACTTTTAACTCCGTTCGGGATCACGGGGAGTTCATTAAATACATCATCGCTTTTTTGATATACAACGATGGGATCTTGATGATGATCAACTTCGCGGCTATCTTCGGTGTGGTCATGTTCGGCTTGGCCCAGCAGCAGATCATTCTCTTCATGATCCTCATTCAATTCACAAGTGTCATCGGCGCGTTTTTCTCGGGGTGGTTAACCGACTTCATTTCTGCCAAGAAAACGCTAGTCATTTTTCTGATCTTGATGTTGGGTACAGCGGTGGGGTTATTTTTCACCGAAACCGTCCGGAATTTTTACATCATGGGTGGGTTAGCAGGGTTGGCCCTCTCCTCCGTGCAGGCAGTGAGCCGGGCCATGGTTGGAAAATTGAGTCCTGCTGGGCGCAGTGCGGAATTTTACGGCTTTTTTGCGGTTGCCGGTCGGACTTCTTCCTTTATCGGCCCCACGGTGTATGGTTGGGTAGCGGCAGAGACTGCTTTATGGTTTGAAGCTCGAGGTACGACGGATTCCTTCCTGTGGTTTGAATACTTAAGGGAGGGGACTAATTTTGCAGAGCAAATTGGCCAACGAGCGGCGATTATTCCTGTGATTCTTTTTCTCGTGGTCGGGTTAGCGCTCTTGTACTCTGTGGATGAAAAGGGCGCAGCAGCCCGGTTGGATGGGCCGACATCGTGAGCTGCGGGGTTCAGGTCACCGAAAGATATTCCTCTGAATATTGTAAATATTCCTTCTCTTTCACGATTTGCTCCATACGCCTGACAGCCTGGTGAAGATCCAGAAAGGATGTATAAAGAGGGGCAATGCCTAAACGCACGTTGTCGGGTTCGCGGAAATCGGGTATGACACGAATGTCCGTTTCCTGAGGTTCAATTAATGCCCTGCAGATGCGGTAAGCTTCAGGATGTTGAAGCGTGACATGGGAACCGCGCTCGCTTGCGTCTGTGGGTGAGCCTAGTTCGTAACCCAGGGGGAAAAGAAATTCTCGAGCCAGGTAGATCAAATACTCTGATTGTTGAATGGATTTTTGGCGAAGGTTCTTGATACCTGCCTTGAGAATGATTTCCAGAGCCGGTTCCACAGCAAGCAGCGATAGCATGTGAGGGGTGCTGATTTGAAACCTGGTCAAATCCCGGGCAGGGTTGAAATTCAGATCAAAATTGAAAGGCGCTTGGGCCCCAAACCATCCCCAGATAGGAGGGATCAATTTGTTTTGTAGGTCCCGGCGAACATATAAAAATGCGGGTGCCCCCGGACCGCCGTTGAGATATTTATAGGTGCAGCCCACAGCCAGGTCGACATCCCAATCATGGAGTTCCAGGGGAACGGCGCCTGCTGAATGCGAAAGGTCCCAGAGGGTCAAAGCACCCGCCTGGTGTGCGAGATGGGTCACTTTTTCCATGTCATACATGAAAGCGCTCTTAAACGATACATGGGAAAGCGTTACCAGGGCTGTGTCATCACCGATTCTCTCCCGGCAGTTCTCCAAAGGAACGGAGAGGGATTGATCTGAGGGGATAAGGTCCAGACGGTGTTCCTCTCCCATGAGATCGCAGATCCCCTGCAGGATATATAGGTCACTGGGGAAGTTTAACGCGTCGCTGAGGATGGTTTTCCTTTCAGGTCGGGCCTGAAGGGCAGCCAGAGCCAATTTATAAAGGTTAATGGATGTCGTATCACAGACGATGACCTCGTCCGGACGCGCTCCAATGATCTCTGCTATTTTTGCTCCTACTTCCGCTGGTTTCTTGATCCAGCCGTCGTTCCAGCCCCGGATCAGGCGTTCACCCCATTGATGCTCAATGGCATATTTCATGTGATCCGGGGTGGCTTGGGGAAGTCTGCCCAGTGAATTACCGTCCAAATAAACCAGCGTTGGATCCTGGATGACGAATTGATCCCGGAAGGGGGAGAGGTCATCTTGCGCGTCAAGCTGGCGGGCAAAGGAAGGTTTTGTGGAGTTAAATTTCATGTTTTTCTTCCTCGATTGAAAAACCTGGTTGGTGCAGTATATCCCCTTTTACTTGTTGAGGCGGTCCAGAACTACAGGCAAGACCGTTTCTCCCCAGATCTGGTACATCTTCCCAGAAAAATGCAGCCCATCCTCCGCCAAGAGTGCATTTGACTCTTTCACCCTCCTGGATAGAGGGGTGATGTCCACGTAATGGGCCCCTCTTGTCTTCGTTAGGTGGCGGTTGATGCTGTTGAAACGTTCAATCTCAGCCCTTATTTGAACCTGGTCCCGCCCTTTGGCGAATGGGGTCACACTCCAGTCTGGAATGGAAAGCACGATCACCCTTGTCGGATCGCTGGCTGTGAAAGAAAGGGATCTCTCTAAGAGGTTTCCAAAGTGCTTTCGATATTTATCAACAGGTACGCCGTCATATTGGTCGTTGACCCCGATCTGCAAGCTGACCAGATGGAAGCTCCCGGGACATGTCGTTGAATCAAGAGCTTTGATCAAATCTGCGCTGGTCCATCCATTTTGGGCGATGGTCCGGGGGTCCTCTACAGATACCCCAGCATCTCTGACCAGGGAAATTAATTTCCACGGCCAACTCCCGGCAGCCTGGACCCCCGTGCCAATGGTATAAGAATTGCCCAGGGCGAGGAACCGATAAGGAGGAGAGAGAAATGGATCATCCATAGAAAGTGGTGTGTTTAAAGGCCTGAGCCGCAGTTGGATCTAACTGTGCTGCAGGATAAGAGAATTGGGTATTTCCAGGGAGGAGAACCCTCATCAGCCTTCCTTTACGATCCTCCGGAAGCGGCGTTTTCCTACCCTCAGCACACCCGGGCCCGGGAAATCCTGGTAGGGATCGAGTAATTTTTCGTCATCCAGACGGACAGCTTTTTGTTTGATCATTCGCCGGGCCTGACTGCGGCTGTCCACAAGCCCGCTTTCGTCCAGGACATCCAGCACGCTTTGTCCTTTCTGGAGTTTGTATTCATCCATCTCCTCTGGTTCACCCTCCTGCTGGAAGACGCGCACGAATTCCTCTTCAGCTTCCCGTGCTGTGCTCTCCCCGTGATAGATGGTGACGATTTCTCTGGCCAATTTCATCTTTGCTTTTTTGGGGTGAAGATCACCATCCTCAAGAGCGCGTTCAAGTTCCTGGATCTCATCCGGGTCCCACCGGGTGACCAGGCGGAAGTAGGTGGGCATGACATGATCCGGCAAGCTCATTACCTTTCCGTACATGTCCTTGGGATCGCCGGCGATGGGGATGTCGTTGCCGATAGATTTGCTCATCCGCACTTCCCCGTCTGTGCCGGGAAGGATGGACATGGTGATGGCGATGTTCGGTTTTTTCCCTTTGGAGGACATCAGTTTCCGGGCTGCAGTCAGGATATTGAATAACTGATCACTGCCTCCGATCTGCACATCTGCATCCAGGTGGTAGGCGTCATAGCCTTGCATCAAGGCGTAGAAAAACTCATGGAGGTGGATAGGATCGCTGCGGTTGAAACGCTCCTTGAACTTTTCCCGGCTCAAAAACTGCTGCACGGTGAAAAGGGCGCTGAATTCAATCACGTCCTCAAAGGTCAGCTCCGAGAGCCAGTCCGCATTGTAGCGGATGAGGGTTTCTTCCCGGTCCAAGATTTTATAGGCCTGTTCTGCGTAGGTGCGGGCGTTTTCTTCCACCTCAGCAGGAGAAAGGCGGGGACGGGCTTGATCTTTGTCAGAGGGGTCACCGATCAGGGAAGTGAAACTGCCAATCACGAAGATCACTTGATGTCCCAGTTCCTGGAACTGCCGCAGTTTGCGCATGGTCACGGTGTGCCCCAGATGCAGATCCGGCGCTGTGGGGTCATAGCCGCAGTACACACGCAGGTGCCGATCTTCTTTTTCGGCTTCGATCAGGCGCTCGCGCAGTTCATCCGCCATGGCATCCCTGAGGGTTTCATCACCGTAATCAGCTCCCTGCATCAAGTAGGTGACTTTTTGATCAATGGTCATGTCCTTTTTCTTCTCCATGTCTTACTCCCGGTTTTGTTAAATGATTGCAAAAGAAAACGCCCCCAAGATAGAGGGCGTGGTCAGAAGCGAGCGCAGGTTTGTTGTCACCCTTGCCGCTTCTAGGGTTTGAAATAATAGCTCACATGTGCCTTGTTTGTCTTGTCCATTGAGATCTTGCTTTCTGAATTTGAGCGGAAGACCCTTGAATGAGGCCTTCCACTGTATCTCGTCGGAGGACATGGGATTCGGGGGGAACTCGTCAACTTTCTAATCCCTGTCCGGTACTTTTCCATTATATCAGAATCTGCCGGCCCAGGGACATGTCCAGCCAGGTAAAACGCAGGAAGCAGCTTAGAGACGATCACCCGCTGCTGGATCGAAAAATTCCCCATTTC
>JAGXKM010000110.1 GCA_018335275.1 Anaerolineales bacterium
CAAATCCTTTGGTGATCGCCTTGGCTGTGTTACCAGCTGCGTCAAGGACATCGGCTGTATCAATGACTTCCTCGGGCATCCCTGTCATCTCAGCAATCCCCCGGGCATTGTCCACAATGGGGCCGTAAGCATCGGAGGAAACAATCATCCCGCTGATAGAAAGCATACCCACGGCGCTGATACCCACACCGTAGACACCGCTGATTCCAGAGGCTTCCGTCACATAATAGGAAATCAACGTTGCGGCCACGATGCCGATGATGGCAGGAACAATGCTGATTAATCCGTAGCTGAAACCGGTGATGATGTTGATCGCAGAGCCGGAATCTGATACCCTGGCAGTTTCCACCACAGGCATTCGGTCACCGCCGGTGAAGTAGTCGGATGAGAATCCAATTACCACGCCGGTGATCAGCCCGGCAAAGGTGGCCCAAAGAATACTGATTTCAAAATCTCCCAGCAGGATCAATGCCGCTGAAAGGCTCCCAAAAAGTAGGGTGGTAATTACGGTGCCGCCGTTCAGCGCCCGCCCCGGTTTGCCCTCTTTTCTGACCCGGACAAACTGCAGTCCTATTAAAGATGCGATGATCCCCAGGGCACAGAGCAGCAGCGGCAGCACGATATATCTCATGGTAATTCCCTCCTGGGTCAAGCCCAGGCCGAGCAGCATGACCGCGACCACACTGGCCACGTAGCTGTCAAAGATGTCCGCCCCCATTCCGGCCACATCGCCAACGTTATCACCCACGTTGTCCGCGATCACTGCCGGATTCCGGGGGTCATCCTCCGGGATGCCCACCTCCACCTTGCCAACCAGGTCAGCAGCAATGTCGGCTGTCTTGGTGTAAATTCCGCCTCCAGCCTTGGCCAGCAGGGCCAGAACTGAGGCCCCAAAACTGAATCCGAGGACAATCTGCGGCCTGCCAAACAGCAGGTAAATGGCACTCATCCCCACCACGGCAATACCCACCATGGCCAGGCCCATCACAGAGCCTGCCTTGAAAGCGACATTGAACGCTGGGTTGAGCCCCTCCTCCGCTGCGGTTGCACTGCGGACATTGGCAGAGACTGCGATGGTCATCCCCATATATCCAGCGACGGCAGACAGAAACGCTCCGGCAAGAAAGGAAAAGGACATCTGCATGCCGTAGGCCGGCCCATTTTGAAGGCCAAAAACCAGGGCGATGATCACTGCCAGAACGGCCGCCACCAGAAGCAGCGCAGTATAGAGCTTGCGCAAATAGGTGACCGCTCCCCTATGAATCCATTCAGCGACCTCCTGCGCCTGCTCGGTTCCCGGATTCTGCCGATTAACCCAAAGATAGTACCAGACCGCAAAGCCCACTGATATGAGACCGGATATTAATACTGCGATCAGCCAAATATTCATCGTTTCTATTTCCTTTCTAATTTCTCCAGGGTCCGCGGATCCATGATGTACGCTCAGGTTCTTTTTTTTGATAATCTCAGCAGCCAGGGGTGTCCCCGACCCATCCACCAGGCCTGGATGAACTCAAATCCAGCTATTCTTGGGCGGAACGCCACCAGCGATAATGCTCTTTTCGCAGCTGCTTATCCGCTGGCATGGCAAAGAATTTAAACTGGTCACCGTTACCAACGAAAATGCCGCTGCTGATCATCCGATATGGAAATGTGGCCGGCTGGATGCGGTTGACCATTTTGGTGTGAACGCGTTTTGTTCTTAAATCCACCAGACACTGGCGCAGGTGAGCCATGTTCGAGTAAGGCAAGTTGCCCACATCGCCCCCCTCTGGGTCTTCAGCCAGCTCACCCAGCCTGAGCTCCACGAAACAAATCGCAGGCAGGGAAAAGAGACTTGCAGTGTCTTTGACAATCAAATCGAAGAAAGCTTTGGGGCCTAACGTGCTCGCCACCAGCGGATGAACGGGGACAATCTCCTGATAGAGGTGCATTCCCTTTCCCTCTTCGGGCCATTCGTCACGGGGATCCAGCCCGAGAACGCGGCCGTCGCGGGTAACCAGATAAAGCTTCTTCAGCGCATCCAAAGATACATGTTCCAGCACTCGGTAAATGGAGATGTACACGGAAGCTTTAGGCCTGCCGTCATCGTGAGGAACACAACGACTCAGTCCCTCCTCGATGCGAAAATACTCGTGGCGATAATCGGGATCCAGCTCAAAAAAGATGGCCTGCCCCTGGGCTTTTTTAGCGCTCCCCACAGCGTAATAGACACCGAAATCCTCAGGAGGCAGCATGGAGGCGATCAGCGCTTCCGGGATTAATGATAAGTAAAGATGCGTATCCATGTCGTTCGCTCCCTTCCCGGTTGAGTCTCATTCTCCCTCAACGCAGGTTTATCTCTGATAGCTTCATTATAATCGCTGCTTGCATTTCCCGATCTGAGGATGATGATCCGGCTGCGGCAGGCAGACATCTTTCCAAAGGATATTGCCGTGAAAGCAGTTGTATTAACTACATATGGCGGATCTGACATCCTCAAGGTCCCGAAAAATAGTATACCCTGCGCTTTTTCCCGAGTTTGGCCGGGGGCCGGTGAGAATCCACGCCAGGGCCGGAAAACGATTATGAGCAGCCTTCTGGATCGCAGTGGCACTATTTTAAGCCAATATCCAGGAAGCAACCCGTATTCTCTGGGAAATATAATCACAACCCATTCATTTCCCCCTGATGCTCCTCATCGTTAAGGCGAAAACGATGAGGAGCAGCCAATTTCTAAACGGCTGTCTGGAAATTGATGAGCCAGCTGCCGGGTGGGGCAGTTTTTAGAAAACGAAGCTGGCTTCTCCCTTTTCAGGCCATTTTGTAGAGTTCGGAGTGAATCTGGCCCTGGGAAATCCCTATCTCTTCCAGGCCCTGCTTCACGAAGGGGATCATGGGGTCCGGGCCGCAGATGAAAGAGATCCATTCCGCTGATTCCTCGGGCAGGTGGCGGTGGAGCACTTCAGGGGTGATCAGGCCCACCTCGCCTTCCCAGCCTTCAGGCGCCTTCTCCAGGACATGGACCAGGGTCAGGTTGAGCTGATCCTTGAGCTTTGCGAGATCATCTCGGAAAGCAACCTCATCCCAATTTCTGTTTCCATAGAAAAACACCACCGGCCGCTGGTCGCCCCGGTCAGCCATGGTGCGCAGCATGCTGATCATGGGCACCGAACCGATCCCTCCCGCGATGAAGATGTAACCTGGGGCAGGGTAGCGGTCGAGATTGAAAGTGCCGTAGGGCCCATCAATGTAGACCCTGGTGCCGGGTTTGAATTCGTCGATTTTCGATGTGAAGTCCCCCAGGTTTTTAATGGTGAATTTATAGGTATCATGGCGCTCAGCGCTGGAAGCCAGGGAGAAGGGGTGCTCCCGGATCAGGAAAGGACTCCGGTTGATGGTCAGCCAGGCGATCTGCCCGGGCTTGAAGCGAAAACCCTCGTGTCCCTTTGGCGCGATATCCAGCGTCCAGGAATCGTTGAGCATCTCCGTGACTTCGACGATCTCGTAGGGGTTCGCGAGCTGGATCAGAGGATGAATTAGTCGGACATAGATCACCATCCCTCCCCAGACAACCCCGTAGCTGATCCACAGCACCCGCTGTGACAATATCCCGGTGTGATAGCCGACACCGAAGATGTGCCAGTACGCCAGGCCTGCCGCGGCAACAGAGAGCAGGATGTGGATCCAGTGCCAGGGTTCGTATTTAATGAACAGCTCTTTCCGCCATACGGAAATCACCACCAGCACTATCAGCGCCAACAGAGAAACCACGGCGGCCCGGGCCCGCCAGGGAGCAGTGAAGAGATTGAAAAGGCGGAGGACATTGGGGTTGTTGAGCACCAGGACCACGGGATGGGCCAGGATGAATCCGAAGGAGAGGATGGAACTCCAGTGATGGATAAGGTAGAGGGTGTCTACCGGGAAGGTGTTCAGCATAAAGGGTAGGCGGGAGGTGGGGATGAACTGCAGCCCCATCAGAGAGAGGCCGACAAAGCCCAGCGCTACAGAGAATTCACGCCAGAACTCCCGCGCCGGGGGGCGATCGATAAAGAACAGGGCCAGAGGGGCCAAGATTAAAATGAGTAAGACGCCGATCCAAAAGGCTGAAAGCAGCTGGTGTCTTGTTTGTTTGGCTATCCTCTTCATTGGGCCTCCTCAGTTCCTGGTCGAACGAGGTCCTCGATGGCGGTGTCCGTCACTTGATCGAGATCGGCCAGGCTGTCATAGAGCAGCTGCAGGACGTAACGGGCGTTGTGTACATAAGCGCCGGGATCCTCGTGAACGAAATGATAATTGTATGCCGTGCGGACCAGTCTTGGCGTCCATGCGGAATACTGGTTGGGGAATGCGGCCTCTTCCTGGTCAACTTCCCCGTCATCATCGCTGTCGATGAAGAAGTAAGGGAATTGTTTGGCGTAGATCAGGGGCGTGCCGATCTCTTCCCGGGCGTAGTCCTGGAGCGCAGCATAAACCATCTGGTGAAGGGCTTCAATTTCCAGGGCGACCCCTTCCTGGATGTTGCCGTCACCATCATAGTCGTTCTCGGTGGTGCGAATCGAGCGCAGGTCGCTGTAGTCGACCACACCCAGATGGCACACTGAGCACTCCTCCACAGTGATTCGCTGACTGTGAGGATCATGGCACTCGATGCAGGTTTCAACGGTGTCGTCATGCTTGAAGCGGTCGACGTAGGCCTGGTCCGGATACTGATAGCCTCCGCGGGCCTCGTTTCCAAATAAAGTGGCTGCTGCGACCTGGTAGTGGACGTTGATGAACTGGAGCTCGTCAACGACCTGGTCCTCGGGATATCCAGCGATGGCCTGCTCTACATCCCCGGTCGACCGGAGCCCCTGGTGGCACTGCATGCATATCGCCTCGCGTCCCAGCTGGTCGATGGTGTTTTCGGAGGGGAAGGCAACCGAGGTCATCTCGTGAGCCGGGTCATTATGGCAGGCGCTGCAGAATACCACCGTCCCTGTCTCCGCCTGCTCATCAACCTGGCGCTCGGTGCTCCCATCCGCTCCCATGAAATCCCTGTAACCGTAGGTGGAGTGGCACTTGGCGCAATTTGTGGGGATGAGCGGGGGATCGTCCTCGTCCCAATGCGTGAAGGAGTCGGAGCCGGCGTCGGAGTGGGTTGATTCCTCCCACTTACTGCTGACAGACTCGATCGATTCGGGCCAGTAATATCTGTAAGTGACGAACAAGCTGGCGATGAGGATCAGAATGACGGTGATGATGGCCAGACGTTTTGGATTCACAGGCACCTCCTAAAAGTTTTCCGTCGATTTTGATGCTTTCATGCTTTTTACATCCGTTCCCGGGCAATATTCGGGGCAGCGGTCTGCTCACCCCGGGATGAATTGAGAAGGAATTTCAACTTTGTATTCCCGGTTTATTCACCTTTGGCTTCCATGGCTCGCTCTGGCCGGTAATACTTTGCTGCCAATATACCCTCGGAAGGGAACGACCATTTTGTCGCCCGTATTAGATCCAGGGAGAACTCCAACGGAAAGGTGTCCAATGCTTCCACGGAGCGGTGTTCAGAGAAGAACCGGACAACCTGACCCTGGATGGATCCGTTGTTCCCCTTGGCCTGGTTTCTACGTTGTCACCAATGAATTGTAAATTAATTCCATGGAATGTGCAATGAATTTAGAAAACTAATGAAAAGTATTCAGACCTGCGAGAGTCGGTTTTCTACTTCGCTTGGTTCCTGCAGGGAGCAGCACTCCAGGCCTGATTCGGGGAGGAAAACTCATCATTCCGAGCGGAGGGTAGAGGAGGGATAGAGCCTGACCGCAGCTCCGTCTTGACAACGGTGTTTTCCGAGAGTAATATATTGGCTAACGATAACGGAAGCCGATATAGAGGTGCGATATGTCGCTCATCCGAGAACTGTTTTTAGGGTTTA
Organism: Anaerolineales bacterium; assembly: GCA_018335275.1. Lineage (GTDB taxonomy): Bacteria > Chloroflexota > Anaerolineae > Anaerolineales > UBA11858 > B10-G9. The sequence goes on from JAGXKM010000110.1 coordinate 5,897, forward strand.
TCAAACTGCATATCCTCTATCATGCCGGGCAGGAGCCGATCTACGGGGTATGGCTGATGGAGGAGCTCGCGGAGCACGGTTATCAGCTCAGCGCTGGCACCTTATATCCAACCCTGCACAGCCTGGAAAAAGAGGATTACCTGATGAGTGAGAAAAAGGTTGTGGATGGTAAAACAAGGAAGTATTACGCCCTTACTCCTGAGGGAAGAAAAGCGCTCGACAAGGGTAGGGAAAAAGCGGTGGAGTTATTAAACGAAATCAGGGAAGGGAATTAGGAAGAACAAAACACGTCAGCGAGAAGTATGAGTTGTTTAAGGAGATGTCGAT
>JAGXKM010000111.1 GCA_018335275.1 Anaerolineales bacterium
GCAGCCTGGCAGATTTTGGCGCTTTTGTGAACATTCAAGGGGTGGATGGCCTCGTTCACCTCTCGGAGCTTTCCTGGGAGCATGTGGATCACCCCCGGGATGTGGTTAAAGTGGGCCAGGAAGTGGAGGTGGAGGTCATCAGCCTGGATGAAGAGAAACGGCGCATCGGCCTTTCTTTACGCAGGTTAGAGGATGACCCCTGGAAAGAGAAAATTCAGGATGTGGAAGAGGGGCAGCTTGTGCAGGCAACGATCACTAATTTGACGGATTTTGGGGCCTTTGCCCGCATCAGCAGCACGGAATTGGAAGGGCTGATCCATATCTCAGAGCTGAGCGCGCAGCGTGTGGGGCATCCATCTGAAGTGGTCAGCGTGGATGAAGAGTTGACGTTAAGGGTGATCAATCTTGATAAAGAACGGCATAGAATCGGCCTGAGTTTGGAGAAAGTTGATTCGGACGAATTCGCCTCTTATGACTATGAAAAGATTCAGGAGGAGTTCGAAGAGGAAGGGGGAATGGAAGAAATGGAAATCAGCGAGGCCGAGGAAACCATGGAGGAGGATGATGAGAAGGGGGTCGGGGAAGAAGCGCTTTCTGAAGATGGAAAAGAGGAGGTCGAGGGAGATCAGCCTCCTGATGAGGGGGAACCAGAAAAGGGCAGCGAAGCCCCTCCTGACGAAGAGGAATGACCCTGTAACAGACAGCGCACCCTAACCAGGTGCGCTTTTTTTCTATCCCGGGGGTTTTGTGAAAGGATGCACGTACCGCATACAAAATTGTAAGACCCGGGAAGGAATATTTATTATATTTTTATTAAAAAAGGCACTGGCCTAAAAATTGAGGGCTTTCTTTGGTAGAATGTTTTTACCAGTAAGCAAGAATTCTCTCTATTACAATCGCAACTGAAATTCGGGGGAACCCCCGGGTTGTTGCAGGAGGTTGCATTTTGGCTAGTATGGAAAGATTTACCCAGCGTGCTCGACGTGTTTTAAGTCTGGCACACAAAGAAGCAGAGCGCATGCACCATGCCCAAATTGGCACGGAGCACCTGCTTTTGGGTTTGTTGAGAGATCAAGGCGGTATCGCCGGACGGGTCTTGCGCGAGTTAGGTTTAGATATGGAGAGCGTGCTGACGGTCACCGAAGGGATCACCGGGTATGGTGATTACCGGGGTGATGCGCTGGCTCTGTCCTCCGGAACACAGCGCGTACTGGAATTAGCAGTGGAAGAGGCCCGCAAGTTAGGGCATCATTATATTGGTGTGGAACACATCTTATTGGGGTTGATCGAATATGGAAAAGGGGTGGCCCATGAAGTGCTGGGTCAGCTCGGTTTGACCTCTGAACAAATCCGCCGCCAGACATTACGAGTGATTGAGGACATGAAGGAAAAAAGCAAGTTGCAGCGGGAAAGCAAACGTTCTCGTCGCTCGAAACGGTCCAAAAGTAAGAGTTCGACTCCCATGGTGGATCAGCTCGCTGTTGATCTCACCGAGTTGGCAGAAGAGGGGAAGCTGGATCCTGTCATTGGGCGTGAGTCGGAGATTGAGCGGGTGGTTCAAATTTTGGCCCGCCGGACCAAGAATAACCCTGCCCTGATTGGAGAACCCGGGGTGGGAAAAACAGCCATCGTGGAAGGACTCACCCAGCGCATCGCGGACGGGGAAGTCCCCGCCCCCCTGTTGGGAAAACGGGTTCTGCAGCTGGATCTGGGTTCTGTGGTCGCGGGCACAATGTACCGCGGTCAATTTGAGGAGCGTTTGAAACGTGTCATTTCAGAGCTCAAATCATCCGACGCCATTCTCTTCATCGATGAGGTGCACATGCTGGTGGGAGCCGGGTCCGCTGGATCTGCGATGGACGCAGCGAACATTCTCAAACCGGCCCTATCTCGGGGGGAGCTGCAGGTTGTAGGCGCGACGACCATGGATGAGTACCGCAAGCATATTGAAAGTGATGCGGCTCTTGAGCGCCGCTTCCAACCTATCGTCGTCGAAGAGCCCAGCGAAGAAGAAACGGTTGAAATCCTTCAGGGCATTCGCAAGGCGTACGAAGACCATCACCAACTCCAGATATCTGACGAAGCCTTAGAGGCGGCTACGGACCTCTCAGCGCGTTATATTTCTGACCGCTTCCTGCCGGATAAAGCCATTGACCTGGTGGACGAAGCGTCTTCCCGGGTCCGGATGTACAAGAATCCCATCGGTGAGTCCGCCAAAGAAGTGGTCTCGAAATTGCGGAATGTGCGCAAGGAGATCAAAGGCGTAGAGGAAAGCGGTTTGGGAGAGATTGAAGATTTGGAGAACCGGGAGGCGGACCTGGAAGATGAGCTGGAAGAATTGAAGCTGGCCTGGGATCGGGACAGCAGTCCGATCGTATCCACCAAAGATGTCGCTGAGGTGGTCTCGATGTGGACGGGCATCCCCGTCATGGAGCTTGAACAGGAAGAATCAGACAGGCTCCTGCAGATGGAAGAATCCATCCACGATTATATCGTGGGGCAGGACGAAGCCATTGACAAGATTTCCAAGGCTGTGCGCCGGGCCCGGGCCGGGTTGAAAGACCCCAAACGGCCGGTTGGCTCCTTCATTTTCCTCGGCCCCACCGGGGTGGGGAAGACAGAACTCACCAAAGCCATGGCGCGCTTCCTGTTTGGCAGTGAAGAAGCGCTGATCCACCTCGACATGTCCGAATTCATGGAGCGCCACAGCGTCAGCCGCCTGGTGGGAGCACCCCCGGGATACATCGGTTATGACGAAGCTGGGCAGCTCACGGAGGCGATCCGCCGCCGGCCTTATTCCATCGTCGTTTTTGACGAGATCGAGAAGGCGCACCACGAGGCGTACAATATGCTCCTCCAGATCATGGAGGAAGGGCACATCACAGACGCCAAAGGGAGGACCGTTGATTTCCGGAATGCGATCATCATCATGACCTCCAACATCGGCGCGGATCTGATCCAGAACCAGACCTCGATCGGATTTGAGCTGGCTCAAAATGAGGAAGAAGCTCGAGAGCGCGAGTATGAGGAAATGCGCAGCAAGCTGCTCAAAGAATTGAAAAAGGCTTTCCGGCCCGAATTCATCAACCGGGTGGACTCCGTGATCGTTTTCCACTCCTTGACCCGTGAAAACATCCGGGATATCGTGTCTCTGGAGATGGACAAAGTCAGAGATCGCCTGAAAGAGAAAAATCTGGCTTTGAAAGTCACGGAAGAGGGTGTCGACCTTCTGGCGGAATTGGGGTATAACCCGGAAATGGGCGCTCGACCCTTGCGCCGCGTGATCCAGCAAAAAATCGAGAACCAGCTTTCCGACGCCCTCCTCGAGGGCAGATTCAAAGCGGGAGACCTGGTCATCGTTGATGCCTCTTATCCGGATGATGAGGAAGAAGAAGGGGAGATCGTGCTCGAAAAAGGCGATCCCTCAGAGGTCGAAAATGGTGTCAAACCGGAGGACACGGAAGAACCGGTGCCTGTAGGATAAGGTCCCTGATCAGAAAATCACAACAGCGTGCTGATCTTTGTCAGCACGCTGTTTTTTGTTAATTAAAAATGACTTTAATGCGCCCGGTGATATTCTTTGAAACTGTAAATATCATGTGAGCTGATCCCGCGGATCTCCCCGGCATGCTCGGTCAAGAGCGCTTTCAGGCGCGAGGCGTGGGGGCCGGCCAAGCCTTCCGTGATTTTCCTGGGAAAGAAGGCTAAACGGTAAGCGTCAGGGCCCCGGTCATGGAGATCTGTCAGGGGGTGAAAAGGAGAGGCTGCATCCCCGCAGAGCAACAGCCAGTTCCCTGTGCTGCCGATGGCTGTCCCGCAGTGACCCGGGGTGTGACCGGGCAGGGGCAGCAGATAGAATGAAGTTTCCGGGGTGGCCAGGACCTGGATGGCGTCCAGCCCGAACCAGGTTTCATCCCTCTGCTCATGGAAGACCCAATGCGGGCCGTGTGCCCATTGGGTTGGAAGATAAGCAAATCCCATCATCCCCCGGGGCTTTTGAGCGGCCTGGTATTCTTTCTCATAAATGTGAACGTTCGCTCGGGGAAAGTCGGACAGTCCCCCGGCGTGGTCGATATGCAGGTGGGTGCAGATGATATCGGTCACGTCCTCTGCCTGGTATCCAAGCGCTCTGACTTGGTGAAGGGCAGTTTCCGCCGGGTCCCGGGGGACGACCATGTAGTGCAGGAAAAAACGCATTTTGGGGGTGGGTTGGGTGTAATCCCTCAAGCCGAAGCCGGTATCCACCAGCACCAACCGGCTGCCGGATTCCACCAGCAGGCAGTAGACCAGAGAGTCGATGTGGACAAAGGGCGCGTGGAGGGTCCCACAATTCAGGTGATGTATTTTCATTTTTTACCTGGTAATGAAAGGGGCCTAGGCTTGACCCGTTGAGAAATCGTGCGCCATGTCGATCCTCTTCTGCAGGGCCGGGTGGGAATAGAGCAAGAACTCCACCCAGGCTTTGGGGTCCGCCTCGGCAAGGTTCTGGTCAGCCAGGCGTACCAGGGCGGAGGCATAGGCCTCTCCGTTTTCCGTGGCCTGGAGGGCGTAGCGGTCGGCCATGCGCTCCCGCCAGCGGCTGTAAGCGTTGCTGAGGGGCATGGTGACCAGACCGTAAAGGCTCATGACCAGGCCAAAGAGAGGCAGGGCTGCAAGATCCGATACTCCCTGGAAACCGAAATAACCGATGCCCCAGTCCAGGAGGAGGGATGCCAGGTAAAGGCCGCCAAAGGTGAGGACGGTCTGCACTGCGATCCCCAGGGGAATGTCGTTGTTGACATGGTGGCCCAGCTCGTGGGCCAGTACGGTCTCGATCTCGTCGTCGGAAAATTCCTCTAACAGCGTATCTCCCAGGATGATCCGGCGCGTGTTTCCCAGGCCGGTCAGGGCGGCGTTGGCCTGTTTGGTGCGCCGGCTCATATCAAATTTAAAAACACCTTTCACTTCGGTGCCGGCTTTCTCAGCCAGCTTGATCAAGCGTCGTTTGAGGTCCTGATGTTCCTCTTTCAGGGGTTGGAAATCATAAAAGATGGGAAAGATCAGGATAGGCGCTACATTGGCGAGGACGACGCTGAAGAAAAGGAGAACCAACCCGGTCCACAGCCACCAGGTCTGAGGCGCAATGCGGAGCAGGAAATAGACCACCTCTAAGAGAAGTCCCCCCAGAGCTGCCCCCAGGAGGAGACCCTTGAGCTGGTCGGTGATCCAGCCTTTGAGGTCCTGATTGGATAATTCGTAACGGTGTGGCAGCACATATCCCGTGTAATAGGATAACGGCAAATCGATCAGGTAAAGGACGCCGCCGAAGATACCCCCAAAAGCCCCCACGGCTATCCAAACGCTGTCCGTCCAGGAGAAAACCCAGTCCCTCAGCGCTGCTGACCAGCCGGTGAGCAGCCAGGCGAGCAGCAGGGCGGCGCCCAGGACCAGGTCGAGGACCATCAAATGCCGCCGGAGGCGGGCATATTCTTTGGCTTTCTGTTGTCGCTGTGGATCTACTTTTTGTTTTCCTGAATTATTTTCCATGGTTCCAATTATAACATTCTGGGGGAGGATGACCTCTGAAGCTGATGAGGAGAATTTTTTAGACGATGGATTGTGCCGGCGTGGGTGCTGGTCTGTTTTTATTCTTCCCTGTTGATGGCATATTTCCAATAGGCGATGTCGTATCTTTCGATCACGTCCACGAAGTGCATGCCGGTCTTTTCCGCCACCCGTTTTGAGGCCTGGTTGCCGACCCGGATCAGGCTTACCAGCCGCGGCAGTTCCAGGGACTGAAAGGCGAAATCGCGCACGGCGCGGGCCGCTTCTGTGGCGTAGCCCTGGTTCCAATGCGCGCTGCGTAAGTCATATCCCAGCTCTGTGATCTGTTCTTCCCCGACCTCCATGTGCTCCAGCCCGCAGTCGCCGATCAAGACCTCCTCTGATTTCAAGATCACCGCGAAGAGTCCATATCCGCAGCGTTCTTGGTGGGCCAGATTCCGATCCAGCCAACCCTGCATTTGCTGGCGGGTAAATGGAGGTTCGTTAAAGGAGGCCATCACCCGGGGATCTCCAAAGATATTTAGCAGATCATCCAGGTCATCGGAAACCATCGAACGCAGATGGAGTCTTTGGGTGTCCAAATGGATGTGTTTCATAT
>JAGXKM010000112.1 GCA_018335275.1 Anaerolineales bacterium
CATCTACCGATACGGGTTCTCCCACTCCGACGTGGGGTCCCAGACTTGAAGTCCGCTGGGCGGCCAAGTAACCCCTCGGGCTTACTCAGGTGAAAGCTGTGAGTATCCCATAGGCACCATCGGCTGACCCAGACGCTCGAGCCCTCAGGCTAACGTCCCCAGCTCGGTTGTCAACCACAGGGTACCATGCCTGCCGCGCCCCATCGCAATCACATTCTAGTAACCCCCGCTGCATGGGACCGCCTTCGGCGAGGGAACGCGGCCATTTTGGGTCAATTCGGTATTGGTAAAACTAACACCAGGAGAAAGCCCGGCGGCCCATGAGCTTTTACGTTAGGAAAGAGCTAAACCTTTGTGCTTGACACTATTGGTGCATCGCGCCATTATTTTAGCAGATGATTAAATCCTTTTCTGATCAGGGCACTGAACGCTTCTTTCATGGTCAGCGCTCCAAAAAGTTGCCTAATGATATTTGGAAGCGAGGAGTCAGAAAACTGCTCATCCTCCATGCAGCCACCGCCCTTTCTGAATTGAGAGTTCCTCTGGGGAATCGATTAGAAAAATTAGCTGGTGATCGGAAAGGAGAATACAGCATACGTATCAATAATCAATGGCGAATTTGTTTTATCTGGCGTGACGGTCATGCTGGTCATGTAGAAATTACAGACTATCATTCCTGAGTTGAAGAGGTGAACATTATGGGTAAAAGAGAACTAGCACCAATTCATCCTGGTGAAATCCTTTTGGAAGAATTCTTGAATCCCATGGATATTTCCCAATACCGCCTGGCAAAAGACATCAATGTCGATCCCCGGCGGATCAATGAAATTGTTCATGGGGATCGATCCATCACAGCTGACACAGCTTTTCGTTTGGGTCGGTACTTTGGCATGTCCCCCCAGTTCTGGCTCAATCTCCAATCACATTATGATCTTGAAATACTGGACATGAATTCGGGGGACCAAATTGAAAAAGAAGTTAAGACACTCGCGTAGTTTTAGCAGCAACTTCAATATTCGCTCTTCCTCACCCTCACTGCACGGGACCGGGCAAAGCCCATGCGGCGGGAATGCGGCCATTTTGAGCCAATCAGGAATTGATGAATCCATTACCAGTTACCATCCCGGCGGCTCATGAGCTTTTCCGTTCCCTGATTTATAAAAAACTTTACACATCTTTAGATCAGTTCCACAAAACCAAAGGAGTGAATATGAGATACTTCTACATTTTTTTGTTAGTATTATTCTTCGCAGTAATCCTAACTTTCAGCGTTCAAAATATTAAATCAGTGACCGTATCTTTTCTTGATTGGAGTGCAAATTTACCACTATTTGCCATCGTTATTGGAGCATATTTGCTTGGAATGGCTAGCGGTGGAAGTGTAGCCGGATTCTTACGTCATTCAGTTGAGAAAGCCAAGAGGACAACCAAACCCTCTTCCTCCGAATCTTCGGAGTAAAAATATCTAACCCTTAAGTTATTGCTAATTAATTCTGATATATTTGAATCCTTTCCTAAGAAAATCAGTTAACCGTCGATCTCTTCAAGCGAGGGCCCAGGCATGCCTACCAGATCGTGCCAGATAGAGCCCTCCATGTGGGACATGGTCATGAGGCTTTAGTCGAGCGCTTCATGAACGGCGACCTGGGAAGGAGAGGATATGCTCGATATACTGGTGGAACAGGGCAACAAAGGAGGAATGATATGAAGAACACCGCCAAGACCATTCTGATATCCGTCGCAACTACGCTCATCGTGGTCGCGATCGTCTTTTACACCGCGTGGTGGTTCTCCCCGATGCGAGGTATGGGCTTTGGGGTGAGGGGGAACTCCATATCCGCGGGCGAAAGGGCCGCCGACGAAACCGATCGTTTTAGCCCAATGGGTCGCGGCATGATGAACGAGATGCGCATGATGGCGGACATCGACAGTGAGTACGAGTACATGAGCAGTATGATCCCGCACCACGAGGAAGCCGTCGCGAAGGCACGCATTCTTCGGGACCGGACTGATCGTGCCGAGATGGGTGAGTTCGCACAGAGCATCATCGATGTACAGAATCGCGAGATCCAACAAATGGAGGAGTTGCTCGCGCGCTGGTATCCGGAACGGCCAGTACGTGCCGACTACCAGCCGATGATGGGAAACTACAGCGGCATGAGCGGAAACGAGCTCGACGTCGCGTTTCTCCAGGACATGATTCCTCATCACATGGCGGCCGTCATGATGTCCCAGCAGCTTCTTGTAGGCGGGCTCGCGGAACATGACGAGGTAACCGAACTTGCACGCGACATCAGAGACGCGCAGCTGCGCGAGATCCGCCAGATGAGTGATTGGCTTGAGGATTACTGACACCAGTGCTACAAGGGCACAGATTGCCGCCAGCCTTATCATCGGCCTGCTCCGATTTGACGCTTTCGCCGGGCTGCTTGCGGCGATTTTCGCAGCCATCCAAACAGGGCTGATGAAGGGGTTGATTCTTTTCAAGTCCTAAGTTTCGTCTCTACCTGTGAATGCTCAGCTTGTGGAGGCTTCTTTTTTCCAGGGTCATTAAAGTCTCTAACGCCTGCCCGCTCTCTTGGCTGGCAAGCGCACTCGAATTGACTTATCTTCGTTTATTCCATGGGACAGGTTTAAACTATGGCTTTGGACGGTCCGTACAGGGCTTTCTGGATATGGTTGATCCTGCGGTGCATGTCGGGATCCGTCTCCAGCAGCTCCCCGATCTTATCGTTCCCATACATCACTGTGGTGTGATCTCTCCCGCCCAGCAGCTCCCCGATCTCGGGGTAAGAAAGCGGGGTCCCTTTCCGAAGGAGGTGCATGGCTACCTGGCGGGGGAGGGCAATGCGGTGGGCGCGGCTGCGGCTGAGGAGTTCTTCTTTGGAAACGTCGAATTCTTCAGTGACGGCTTGAAGGATATGTTGGGGTTCGATTTCTTTGGGCTGAGGCATGAGGTCGGCCACAGCGGATTCCACCAGTTCCTCGTTGATCTCCATATCGCGGAGTTGGGCATAGGCCATGACGCGGGTCAAAGCGCCTTCTAATTCGCGGATATTCGTTTGGAAGCACTGCGCGAGGGTTTCAAGAACATGGGGTGGAACATGATGTCCGTCCCGGCTGGCTTTGGACTGCAGGATGGCAACCCGGGTTTCAAAATCAGGAGCCTGGATGTCAGCGGCAAGGCCCCACTCAAAGCGGGAGCGCAAACGCTCCTCCAGGGTGACCATGGCCTTTGGGGGGCAATCGGAAGTGATCACAATCTGTTTGTTCTGCCCATGTAAGGTGTTGAAGGTGTGGAAAAACTCTTCCTGCGTGGATTCTTTACCGGCGATAAACTGAATGTCATCGATTAATAACACATCAAGGCGGCGGTACTTCTCGCGGAAAGCCTGGGTGGTGTGCCCGCGGATGGCGGTGATGAGGTCGTTAGTGAATTCTTCGGAGGAGACGTACAGCACCTCAAGGCCGGTTTGACGGCATTGATTGCCGATGGCATGCAGAAGGTGGGTCTTTCCTAACCCGACGCCGCTGTATAAGAATAGGGGGTTATAGGTTTGGGCAGGTTTCTCAGAAACTGCCAGAGAGGCGGCGTGGGCCAGGCGGTTGCTGGGGCCGACGACAAAATTTTCAAACGTGTAGCGGCTGTTGATATTCGTGGGCAGGGAGGCGGACTCGTACAGCTCAACATTACGCACGGGTTCAGCCTCAGCCGTTTCTTTTTCCTTGTTGTTGTGGATCACGTTGAAGGTGATATCTACGGATCGATCCAGGATCCCGGATAAAAGATTGGTAAGGGTGGGCTTCAAGCGGCTGTCAAGCCAGTCACGGGCATATGCATTGTGGACGCCAATTTGAAATGAACCGTCGGATACGGAGATCAATTCCGTGTCCTTCAACCAGGTATCAAAAGACGATTTCGGCATCTCGATCTGCAGCTGACCTACTGCGGTTTGCCAGGCTTGTGTTCCTTCCATGAATCTCTTTCCTTATCAGAATGGAAACGAAAGCCGCTCCAGGTAGACGGTCCGACATAGAGCGGACAAAAACCAAATTTTTATATGTTGGCCCCAAAAGGGATCATGCGACAATGTACATTGTAAAGGATAAGTGTTTGTTCTAGCAATCGAACAAATGAGGAATAAGGAATATTTTAAGGTAAGGCGAGTAAAACAGTCTGTTCTAAACTGGCGGACGCCAGCTCTTTTACGGAAAGAAGCAGCAAAGCAGAAGATAGGTTTCCAGAGAACGATACACACAACGCTGGCCTTCCGGCTGCGGGGAAGGTCTTGCTTAATCGGAGGAGACGGCCATTCAGTAAAAGGACAGATCTTTTTATTAAGTGGGAAAGACTGCCAGCAGAGTTTATTGATCTTCCCTCAAGGCAGCCTCAATCGATCGGAAAAGTTCTTGAGGAGAAAAAGGCCTTTGGAGGTAAGCGTCAGCGCCGGCGCGGTGTGCTTTTATTTTATCCCCCTGCTGAACTTTACCGGTGATCAAAATGACGGGGGTGCCCCGAGTTTCTTTTGAGGAGCGAAGCGTTTCAAGGACCTGATAACCGTCCATGTCAGGCAAAACGATATCCAGCAGGATCAGGTCTGGCCTTTCCTGGCGGGCGGAGGCCAGGCCCGATTCAGCGGTTGGGGCAGTCATTGTCTCGTAGCCTGTCCGCCGCAGGAGAAGGTCTAAAAGGTCTAGAGATTCAAGGTTGTCATCCACGATTAAAATTTTGGTTGCCATAAGTGCCCGCGATGGATCTAATTTTGTGATTGGCCAGGGAGAACAACAGGAATGATTGACTATTATCCTGCTGTTTGTTTCGCCCAGGGGCTCGGGTTTTGTATCAAGCCAGCATCCATTGTATCTTCTGGTGCACGAAATCGCTCCTAACAAAACTGTAAGGGGAGAGGTCTTATTCTCGCTAGTGAAGGGGAGGAGGATGATGCTGACCCTTAAACCTTGATATCAAAGGGACCACAGCGTGAGCTTTCCTGCGGGGGGTGAACAGAGGGCCTCTCAATTGAAACTTCGGCAACCTTTGCGACTGTAACTGTGGTCGATTGACTCAGCACCAGGGGCACACCACTATCTACAATGCGAGCTCCAGGCCCAGAATTTCTGAGGTTAACATTTCTATCAGCCCTCTGAGCCTGTTTTCAGTTTTCGGTACTTTAGTTGTCTGTCCCAATGTTTTGCGTGACGATTTGTGTTGTTTTCTCTTGTTATCATTAAAGAGAGATGTCAGTAGCCTCTTTGGGAGGAATTCCCGTGCAAGAAGGGGCATGGTTGATGTCTCTTTTTTTGTCGAACGACATTTGTTCTTGAAATACATTTCACGTCTACGGAAATTGAGAAGGAGATTTTAATGATAAAGAAACGATGGAGGTTTCTACTAGCACTGGGGCTGGTCTTCATTCTGGTGGCTTGTGGTATCAAAACCACGGCGCCTGCGAAAGATACTACGACGCCTGAAATTGAGGAAGCTACCTCTGCTCCCCCGACAGAAAGCGGGGAGAACGAGGAACCCTCCAGCGGGCCCGAACGGGCCTCCGAGGTCTCTATGGGTACCCTGAACGGGACTTTGGACGAAGGAGCGGAGGACTGGTATGCGTTTGAGGTTCCCGACGGCCACGTCCTGAATGTGAAGTTCACCGCGGGCGAGGATGCTGAGTCGATGAATGTGCAGCTCCTGGAACCCGATCAGAACATGATCTGGCAGGAGCGGAATATGGGACCCACAGTGGCGCAGTCGACGCGACAGGTGATGAGCAGCTCCTCCGGCGGGACGTACTACATTGTGGTCAGCGGTGGGTACGGCGAATACACCATAGAACTGGCGGCGGAAAGCCAGGATGACGCTGGCTCAGGCGGCGACGCCGGGGACAGGGTGGCCGATGCCCTGCAGGTGGAGATAGGGGAACAGTCCTTCTCGGGAGAGGTTGCCGACTTCGACGCGGAGGACTGGTATGCGTTTGAGGTTCCCGACGGCCACGTCCTGAACGTGAAGTTCACCGCGGGCGAGGATGCTGAGTCGATGAATGTGCAGCTCCTGGAACCCGATCAGAACATGATCTGGCAGGAGCGGAATATAGGACCCACAGTAGCGCAGTCGACGCGACAGGTGATGA
>JAGXKM010000113.1 GCA_018335275.1 Anaerolineales bacterium
AAAACATTACCCAGGCCTCCTTGGCCCGTAAGCTAAATAAACATGTCCGGGCCCATCACCTGCTGGATGATGCGGAGCCCTATATCAAGGAATCCGGTTCCAGTTATGAAAGCGGCCTTTACAACCTGGAGTGCGGCAAACTCTATCTATCAGAGGATCAAACCCAGAAGTCTATCCCCCTTCTCGAAGCCGCGGTCAGGGATTTCGAAAACGGCGGGCAGCGCATAGAAGCCGCCCAAGCTCATTTGTATCTGGCCCAGGCGCATGACTTTGATGAAAACCGGGAATCTTCCATTCACCACATCAGGAAAGCATTTCAAACTTCGTCCGTCCTGGAAAGCCTGCACCCCCTCATTCACAGCGGCCGGGAGGTGAAATCAGCCCTACGGGCAGCTCAAAGCAACGATCGGCTTGGGACCCAGGTCTCCCGCTTTTTAACCGCCATCCGAGATTTTGAGAAAGAGCTCCCCTCCCTGCAGCATGCCATTTACCAGGATGAAGAAGATCTGGAACTTTTCATACCCGGTCTCAGCATCCAGGCCCTGGGTCGGGCCCACGTTAAACGACATGGAAAAGCCGTCAGCGCTCCCGAATTTACGAACCAGCGGACGGTACGAGAGCTCTTCTTTTTCCTTCTCGTTCATCCGGATGGTTTGCGGAAAAGGGCCATCGGTCAGGCCCTGTGGCCCGAAAGTTCACCGGAAGAGCTCAAGCGCCAGTTTAAGAACGCCGTGTACCGCTTACGCCGAGCCCTGGGTAAAGAAGTCGTCATTTACGATCAAAGTGAAAAACGCTACCGCTTCAATTGGGGTTTGGATTACCGCTACGACGTGGAGGATTTCCGCACCCAACTTTCCCGGGCCCATAACGCGGAATCAGATCAAGAACAAACCGCGGCCCTGGAAAGCGCTATTTCATTCTACCGGCATCCATACCTGCCCCGGGTAACCCAGTTGTGGGTTGAACCGATCCGCAACCGCCTTTTCCGCCGCTTCAAAGATGCCGTGCTCACTCTCGCCGAGTTGTACCTGGATTTCAAGGAGTATGAAAATTCAATTCATACCTGCCAGCGTTTGCTTTCCATCGATCCCTGCCAGGAAAGGGCTCACCGCCTGTCAATGCGCGCCCATGCTGCTTTAGGCGACCGGGCAGCTGTCGCCCGCCAATATCAATCCTGCCGCAAAGCGCTCTCCCAGGACCTGGACACCTCTCCTTCCCCCGAAACCGATGAGCTGTACCGTGAATTAATGGATTGAGAAATTTCTTGACTCCCATTCCCCGACACGGATAAAACCCCTCCTCAGACCCTCAAAATAATCCCTTCAGGGGAAAGTGTCTTTCATTGCCCGGGGAGTAATTCAATTGCAATCATTTTCTAACCGTTAAGAGTGTAGTTAAGAGCCACCCTGGGAGACCCCCCTGGGACATAATATGTGCAGTAAGTCACAAACAAACCTAGTTACGAAAGAGGTAACCCATGAGAAGCCCTGGTGCTGGAAGCGGAATTGGCGGATACTAACTAAATCCTGAACCTGGTCTGACCCCAATCCATTACTGCCCGGTTGTGAGTCCTGGTTGGAAAAATACCCTGTTCTCCCTGCAAGTTTTCATGATTGGGAAGGACATTGACGGGAATCCAAATCAGGAAATTCATAAACCAAAAAATGTTATTGGATGGGTGATACCAGATTAAACAAAAAAGAATACTTTACAAAAATTTAAGAATGTCCACGAAAAGACCCGATTCTGATGAGAAACGGGTTCTTTTCACACTAAAAGGAGCAAACAATGAACACATATTCGATGTACTCTCCCCGTTTAGATTCCACAGCAGCCACAAGGCCGGACCAGGCCAGTGAAGGACTGAATCGCTTGCTCGCTGCCGCCGTGGTAAATCAAAATTTTTGTAATTCTCTGCTGCATAAACCGGAAGTGGCCCTGGAAGAGGGTTATTTTGGGGAGCGTTTCAACCTTAAAGACCATGAAAAAGCCCTTGTTTTATCCATCGAAGCAGACAATATAAGTGATTTTGCCAATCAAATCGTCGAGCGAGAACATGGAGAATTTGAATACAGAAAAGTCAGTGGAAGCAGCTGCTGGATCCCAGCAGAGCCAGCCATGGTCGTCATGGACTCAAACTGACTTTGACCCACTAACACAAGATACTGGGGACCTTTCCCCTTCCATCCCTGTTGTGATTTGGATGATTGACCGACAGGGCCAATTCATCCTGTCGGAAGGCCGTGGTTTGGCTGACCTGGGCCTCGAACCGGGAGAAGTGGTGGGAAAATCTATCTACGACATTTACGCAGATGTCCCCGAGATTTTGGAGTGCGTAAGGCAGGCTTTGGATGGCCACCGGGTCGAAGACACAATCAAAGTTGGAGAAGTATATTGGAACGCCCACTTTTACCCCACCAGGAATGCAGGAGGTCGTATCTCGGGGGTGACAGGTGTGGCTTTCAACATCACCACGGAGCACGCTCGCTTAAGAAACCAGAAATTTTTGATGGACACAGCAGCCATGCTGCGTTCCATAAACTCCCGCGATGAAATGCCCCGGAAAACTTTGGAAATATTGCATGATATTTTCCAGGCGAAAGGTGCCCTTTTTCTCAATCATTCTTCATCGGATGATTCATTAAAAGTTGAAGAATTCGTAGGAATTCGTAGTTCTACGATGGAAAATTCACTCAACTTAGAGAGCAACCCGGTGATCAAAGAACGTTCTGAAAAACTTCTTTCGACAACGCATCCTTATTTTGAGAAATCAATCCACGAGGCTGGGTCGGTAGCTACGGGTTTAACAGCTGCAGCTGGCATTCCTCTTCCTGGAAGAGATGAAACCTCATCTCTGATTTGGATTCTGCGTGACCAACTTTTCTCAGAAAGTGAAGCGCATTTGTTGACAAAATTAGGTGAGATCATTACGGGTGCTTTCCAGCGAGTAGAACAATTTGAGCGCACTCAAAAGCGGATCCAACGCTTATCCGCTTTGCATGCCATCGACCAGGCCATCACCGGAACATTCGACCTTAATGTCACGCTCAACGTGATCCTGGACCAGGTGATCACCCAACTCGAGGTAGATGCCGCAGACATTTTCCTTTACCAACCAGAAACCCACACTCTCAAATTTGGTGAAGGCCGGGGTTTTTGCCACACCGATAGTTCACACCAACAAGTACGGGAAAGAGTAGGTTTGCTGTGGCAGGTAGCACGAGAAAGGGCTTTGATCAATATCCCCAACCTGCCCCACCGCAGGCAGACATTCGTCCGGCGTTCCCTGGTAGAAAAAGAAGAATTTATCACTTATTTTGGGATTCCCTTGATCGCGAAAGGTGAAATTAAAGGTGTGCTTGAATTGTTCCACCGCGATTCGCTGCAAATCGATAATGAATGGATAAAGTTTTTTAAGACCCTGGCTAACCAGGCAGCGATCGCCATTGATAACGCAGCCCTCTTTGAGAACCTGCGCAAATCGAACATGAAGTTGGATCTGGCCTATCATTCTACCCTTGAAGGCTGGGTTCGCGCCTTGGATTTGCGATACGAGGAGGGCCAGGGATATTCAAAACGCGTTATCCAACGCACCCTGCGTTTGGCTAAAGCATTTGGGATAAACAATGGAAAACTGATTCACATCCGGCGCGGCGCCCTGCTCCATGATATTGGTAACCTGGCTATTCCGGACAGCATCCTAAATAAAAAGGGGTCGTTGACGGATTCGGAATGGGAAAAAATTAAAAAACATCCCGTTTATGCTCAAGAGATGCTCTCAGAAATCGAATTCTTGCATCCTGCTTTAGATATCCCCTACTGCCACCATGAAAAATGGGATGGATCTGGTTATCCCCGCGGCTTAAAAGAAGGAAGAATACCCATTGCAGCTCGGATCTTCAGCGTCATAGATGTCTGGGAAGCACTCATCAACCAGAGGCCGTATCGTGACCCCTGGCCAGAAGAAAAAGCGGTTCAGTACATATTAGAGCATTCGGGAACCCACTTTGATCCTGAAGTGGTGGACGCCTGGAGGGATGCCTTTGACATTGAACCACCCCAGGAAGAAATCAAAAGCATATATGGGTGATCTGCCCTCCCTTGGATCTAACAAGATCCTTCACTCACTTCGTTGAGTAATTAAACCCTCCCCCAATTCCTCATTTTCCTGATTTATCCTCTAAATTATCCATATTTTCCCGATCTCTTGTCCATCTAAGAAACTGCATGTATCTTTTCAAACACTTTTTCAGCGCATATATGCTTATTCATTACGCTGGAATGACTTCTCATGTTACACTTACTATGGTTCAATACATCATCATCGGGTAAAGTTTGTGTCATTAATTTCAGGAGGGTATCATGGAAAAACGCTATAAAGTACTCCGGACCATTGGTAAGATTTATAAGATACTGGGTGTCATCGCTGCAGTTCTGACCATTCTCTCAGCGCTGGGTATTTGCGTAGCCAGTATTTTAGGCGGCGCTGCCTTGAACCAATACGCCAGAGAATTTGGAGGAATGCCTGTCCCCATGGCGTCTAAAGCGGGAGGAGCGGTAGCTGGAGTGATTGGAGCTCTCTTCCTCAGCCTTTATGGAGGTATGATCGCTATTTCCCTGTACGGTTTGGGGGAAGGGGTAGATCTGATAATTGCCCTGGAAGAAAATACAAGAAAAACCACCGAGCTTTTAGAAGAGTCCGACACTTCAGCATAAATATGGGTTTGCCTGGAGGAGGTCAGCGTTGAAGATCGCAATCACCGCGGACAATCATCTCACTTCACAGGATAGGAACTCGGAAAGATTCACAGCGATGGAGGATATCCTCCATCGCTGTGTTGAATTTGAAGTTGATATCCTGGTCATAGCCGGGGACCTTTTTGACCATGCGAATCCTAATTATGCTGAATTTGAAACGCTTTACTCCGAGCACGCCCCCCCTGATCTAAACACCTTCATCATCCCTGGAAATCACGATCACAATTTGACAGGAAAGGGATTTATCCTGGACGATGTCACTGTTTTCACAAAACCCAAGGTGCTTTCTCTTGAGAACGCTGAAATTCAAATCCTATTCCTGCCTTTCCGAGAAGGGGCTACCATGGGTGAGGAGATCGCCCCCTTTTCTGAAGAACTTGTCCCCCACCGCTGGGTGCTGATCAGTCATGGAGATTGGATAAAGGGGGAAAAATATGCTGACCCTTATGAACCAGGCACCTATATGCCCCTTTCAAAGATCGATCTTGATTCCTATAAACCATTTCAGGTATTTCTGGGACATATCCACCGTCCTTCAAACTATGAGCGGGTTCATTACCCTGGCTCTCCTTGCCCTCTGGACATCACGGAAACCGGTTTGCGCAGGTTTCTGATCTTTGATACCCAAAATGGAAAGATCACGTCTCACCCGGTGAACAGCCCCATCCTTTATGAAGAAGAAACGTTTCTCGCCCTCCCTTTAGAGAACGAACTCGCTTATCTTGAAAGTCAAATCAAGGAAAGAATTCATTCCTGGAGCATTCCTGAAGGATGGGAAGATAACGTTTATGTCCGGGTCAATGTTATTGGCTACACGCAAAACCGGGCTGACATTTTAGGATCCGTTAACCTACATTTTGCTCCCTATCATTTTTATAACCAAGAAGGGCCCGACCTTTCCAAATTGAACTATGTAGATGACCCGGATCGAGCCCATCTCACCCGCCAGGTGAAAAATTGGGTAGAGGAATTGAATTGGAAAACGGGCAGCCTCTATCCAGGGAAAGATCAAATCCTCATCGAGGCCCTCAAAGTGGTTTACGGAGCCTGATTATGCCTGTATGGATTGATCGTGTCATCGTTGAGAACGTAGGGCCTATTGGCAAACACACCTTTGTCTTTCGTCGTTTTAACCTGATATATGGTTTAAACGAATCGGGAAAGACATTCCTGGTCGAGTTTTTACTTAACTCTCTTTTCCGACACGCAGCTAAATGGTCCCTGCGGGAACAACCCGGGCGCGGCAGGGTTTCTGTGCGTGGTTTGGATGCGGAACATGTGGATTTCACACCGGACAGCGCAAAGAAATTAGAGGATTTCTGGGAGGAAGAGAAAA
>JAGXKM010000016.1 GCA_018335275.1 Anaerolineales bacterium
TGCCGGCATAATAACCCCCTGTGTACATGGTAGCCACCCCTTCCACAGCGACCTCTTTTCCAACCAGCGTCCTCGCGGTTTCAACGGGGATCGATCCGCCAGCGATCGTGGTCCGGACAGCCCCCCCGAATGCGGGGACCTCCCAGTTCCCAGCGCTCACATAATAATTCGCTACCTTCGTTGAGATATACGTCCAAGGCGCCCTCATCGAGATCCGGGAGGAATGTGTCTCTCCTGGATCAAGAGATTCCGCTTCCCACAGGGCGTCCAATCCATCCAGAGAAAACGAGCCCGGCAAGTCCTGCACCTGCATCTCCTGCGGCAATGGGATTTCACCTCTCAGATCATGAAGCTCCTGGTCGGTGTGATTTGTGACTTCAAATATGTAGGAAAACTCAGCTCCCGGTTCAACACTGTCAGGACCGGAGATGGAAACCTCGAGGTACTCTTCTTTAAAGGGTGTGACCCTGCTCCCCGTCCCTTGAGGTTCGGGGCTGGAGTTGAGCTGGAAATCTTCTCTGTTGTTTTCCGTGTCCGAGGCGTTCCCATCCTCCCCGCCAGGTTTTCTCTCTAAGGAGACCCCTCTGCTCATAGCTAAGGCATTTTCCCCTTCACCATAACGTTGAGGATCCGCCCCCCAGCTCAGACTATCTCCCCGGGTATCATCGGGTTTTCGAAGCAGCAACCCCCCTCGGCTGGTCGCCAAGGAGACATCAAAAAAGACATCCACGACTTCATCGTATGATTCTCCCGATCGGCCCAACAGGTAATGACCATGAGGAGGAATGACGGCTTTCTCCGTCCAACGGTGTAAAATGCGTTCGTCTTTCCCCTCTTCCAATTGGTACCACAACGTCCAACCCCCGATTTCTACCGGGGTGGTAGAACTGGTGTTATACAGTTCAATAAATTCGTGATTGTTGTTTCCCTCGATCCCTGCCAGAACTTCACTGATCAGCACCTGGGGCTCGCCTTCCTCCATCTGGGTAGCCTTCTCCGAGGATGACCTCTGAGAGAGGGGAAGGATCTCCCCGAGACAGGAACTCGTAAATAAGAGTGCGAAAACCACAAATAATGCCCATTTTTTAGATCGCATAGACATGAAACTCCTTCAGATACCAAACCTTAGACTAAGGTCTATTTTACCGTACGTCCCGAAAATTATACCCCGAGTTCATTTATAATGAGGGAAGAGTGAGATCTCCTGTAAAATGGACCTCGGGAACCTGATCAAGGCAATTGAGGAGGCATCTATGAGTTTTACTTTCTCATATTTCGGGCACAGCACATTCGGTCTGGATATCGAAGGAACTCAGATTCTCGTCGACCCTTATTTTTCGGATAACCCTCTCACAGATCAGAGTGCTGGAGAGATAAAGGCCGATTTCATCCTCATCACACACGGGCACGGCGATCACGTCGGTGATTCCGTTTCCATAGCCAGACGAACGGGGGCGAAAGTCATCGCTAACTTCGAGGTCGCCAATTGGGTCAGCGAACAAGGGGTAGAAGTTCATCCCCAGCACATCGGTGGAGGATTTCACCATCCCTTTGGATACGTGAAAATGACCCAGGCCGTCCACGGATCCTCTCTCCCAGATGGATCCTACGGCGGCATGCCGGGAGGGTTTTTGATCACCACCCCCCAAGGAGAAATAATCTATCTTTCAGGCGACACAGGGCTCTTCTCCGGGATGTCCCTCATCGGGGAAGAGGATGTTTACGTAGCTGCGCTTCCCATCGGTGATAATTTCACCATGGGACCCGATGACGCTTTACGGGCAGTCAAAATGCTCAAGCCGGAAATCGTCATCCCCACACATTACAATACCTGGGAGTTAATCTCCCAGGATCCGGAAGCATGGAAAGATCGGGTGGAAGCAAAAACAGGTACCCAGGTCCGGATCCTGAAGCCAGATCAAAGTATGCAATTTTAAAAAAGGACGTATGATGGCAAATCCACAGCAAAGAAAAAAAGAGCAAAAAAAAATGCAGAAAGAGGGGCGCCTCCCTCCCGGGCAATCCCTGACAAAAAAATTCCCCGTGCTTCATTATGGCAGCGTCCCTGAGGTTGACCTCTCAGAATGGGTTTTCAGGATCTGGGGTGAAGTAGAGGAAGAACGCCGCTGGACATGGGAGGAATTCAATGCTCTACCTACCAGAGAAGTGAAAATGGACGTCCACTGCGTGACGCGGTGGAGCAAATTCGACACCGTGTGGAAAGGTGTCTCCGTGAAGGGGCTGGTGGAAGAAGGGATCGTCAAACCTTTGCCGTCTGCAAACTTTGTCACCCAACATGCAGCAGGAGGCTATACCACAAATTTACCTCTGGACATCATCATGCAGGACAATTTCCTCCTGGCCACTCACCTGGATGGAGAACCCATCACCCCTGACCATGGGTATCCCCTGCGCGGCGTCGTTGGGCATATGCCGGAGCGGGAGGACATGAAAACAGTTTACTTCTGGAAAGGGGCCAAATGGCTGCGGGGCCTGGAATTCAGGACGGAAGATAAAAAGGGATTTTGGGAAGAAGCTGGCTACCACAATGAAGGGGATGTTTGGAAAGAACAGCGCCGGGCCTGAGGATTCCTCTTTTAAAATCAAAACCTCTCCAGAGGCTGGGGGTTTTTTTCTGCAAGCCTTCAGCCTGAAAAGGAAGCTGCGGATGGACAACCTTTGACATCTGCTGCCTGATGGGCTGCGCGTAAAATAGCTTCCTCATAGACCTGCGCCGCAAATGTCCCCACGATATTGACATCCAGATTGGCATCACCCGAAGCCAGCGCAAAGACCGTGTCGCCATCCACCATTGTATTCGCGGGTCGAATCGCTCGCGCTAACCCATTGTGAGCCATCCGGGCCACCTTGGTAACCTCTTCTTTTGACAATTTGACATTGGTAGCCACTGTACCGATGACCGTGTTATTCGCTGTCGCGAATTTCAGGATCGTCCGCCCCACCAGGGAGCCCATGACCTTCCGGGTATCAGCGAATCCCCGGATGCCCCGGGCGCCGGCGATGATTTGATTTCGAGCGGAATCTATAATATCTCCAAAAGCGTTTACGGCTACCGCCGCTCCAACAATTCCCCCCTTCCCAATTTTCTTACTCGCCATGCCGAATCCTGCTTTCATGGCTTGTTTCATGCTCAAGATCTTCCCCACAGTCGCCCCCATCCCAGCTCCCACATTTCCTTCTTCCGGTTCCTTTGTCAGCGCATTCTGGCAAGCCGCATAGCCCATCTCTGCATCGGGTCTGACGTTCGGGTCGCCCAGGCCCAAATCAAACAAAACAGCAGCGGGAACGATGGGCACACGGGCAGGACCGACATTAAAACCTACCTCTTGTTCTTCCAAATATTTGGTCACCCCAGAAGCCGCATCCAGCCCAAAAGCGGAACCCCCGGTCAGCAGCACGGCATGGACCTCGTTCACGAGGTGGACCAGGCGCAGGGCATCCGTCTCACGTGTGCCCGGAGCCCCGCCTCGTTGATCGACCCCTCCCACCGTCCCCGGTGGGCAAAGGATCACTGTACACCCCGTCAGTGCTTCTTCATCCTGGGCATGACCCACTTTGAAGCCTGACACATCTGTGATATCACCCATCAGAAATCCCTCCTCTCAAAAACAGACCTACCACCCGCTGGCTGAGAACGTCCGCTGCAGTAAATCCCTGCGCTCCTCCACCGTCATCGGACGGGCTCGAGCGAAATCCACAAACACCATGGTCAGCAATTCCGTGCTGATATGTCTCCCATCATAAAAAACATGCCGGTCGACAAACGCTTTCCGGGTTTCTGACACATTGGGGCTCCCAGCATATTGATCAAAAAACAAATTACCCAGCCCATAATGCACAAACGAACCCTCATCGATTTCCAACCCATGTGGTTGATGAGCCTGGCTGCCGCTGACGATCACCGCCCCCGCTTCCGTCATCCGGCCCGCATCCTGGACCAGGACAGGTAATGCTTCGTACTTGTAAAACTCGAGATGCTGGAAGGTAACGATGGGCATGATCCCCTCATCTTTCAATGTCCGAACCTGGTCCGCCATGTACTCGAAATCGCAGGCCACCGCGCCCGGATAATCGGAGGATGCCTTGGCATATCCCCCTCCCTTGGCATTGCAGCCAATAAACCCAAACCTGTTGCCATGGTGCTCCAGGATCACCGGCTTCCGGGCTTGCTGCCTGTTCTCACCACCCCCATAATAAGGCCACCCCCGCTGGTCATAAAGCTCCAGGGTGTAGAGCATGGCCTCCGCACCCCAATCCCCAAAATGGTCCCCCGTCAACTCAACAATATCCGTCCCCACATGTTCCAGAAGTTCGATGTAACGGGGATCACTGCAAAATTCCAGGCCTTTTTGATTGGGATCAGGGTAAGGACAACCTTTCACAAAGGGGATTTCATTACTTATGTGCGTGATATCCGCATCTACCAACCAGGGACGGATATCCTGAGCGGGATACGTCAAGCTTTTCATCTCCATAGTATATGCAGTGGCGCGCACCAGCGCTGTGACACCGGTCATGACCAGCGTGGTCTTCTTTTCAGGATCATGGTTGGTGGTGGGGAGGACCCCATCCCCGAGCTTCCCACCCAGCAGGGAGAAGGTGACGGTCAGCGGATATCGCTCCGCTTCAAACCCCTTCCGGATCGGCGACGCCCCATCCACGCTGAGCACCTTCCAGCGCGGAGAAAGGTCTTCGAAGGGAACCAGGGCCCAGGAAGGCCGGGACTCCCAGGCCAACCCCATCAAGTCATCTGCATCCACAACGCGGATCGCACCCGCAGCGGGTTCCCCCCACAGTTCTGTGAATACATAGGAGGTGGAATCCGTCATCAACAGCGGCGAATTAGAAAACGTCGGATTCAGTTCACCCGCCCAGGCATCCTGCACATCCTGTAAGGAAACCTCATCCACCACTGTGGGGAAAGGGGCCACGAGGGCATAGACCCAGCGGCTGTGCGGTTTTTCATCACCTACCGCGACCCTGTAGGTTGCTTGATCCGGAGAGGAAGCCATCACCAGCCCCGGAGGCAGCGCTACACGCGATTGAAATCCATCCGGAAAGGCGGGATCCAACCACAAGGAAGGAGGTTCAGGGGTAGGTGTGGGTGCGACTGTGGGAATCTCCGTGGGTGCGAGAGTTTGAGAAGGTGAAACAGGAATAAAGGGGGTGGCTGTCCCCGTGCCAGTAAAAGGCAGAAACACTTCACCTAAAGTTCGCTGAAGGAAGAAAAAGGAGGCTAACAAGGCTCCAATTAATAGAATCCAAGGGAGTATTTTTTTCATGGTTGAGAGATCACCATCCATAACCACATTTTGGATAGCAGATTATCGTTTGCTTCATGTTCCGTTTCGTCATGGCACTCATCCTTGAGATGATGTTGAACCCCTAGGTGCTCGAGAACAATTGAGCCCTGTTCTTGAGGACGCCTTCCAACTGAGATTGGATGTGATCTGCTTCCTTCTCCAGTTCATCCAACTCGGACGACATGCTTTGTTGCTTCTTTTGATCATCCAGGTCCTGGATGTTGATCCGCACGTTATAACTTGCGCTTTTTAAAGCCCCGTGGGCCAGATCCAATCCCGTAGCGGCATCTGTAATCGCATTGAGGTTGCCATGTTTCGCTACCTCAAGCGCCAGGGACATCACCCGCAGGCTATCCCGCATCACCCGTAGAGGTAACCGGGCGGCCAGCAGTGTCGCCTGTTGGATGGACTGAGACCGACCGGGATCATCCGCTGGTAAACGGTAGGCTTCCATCAAGGCCTTGAAAGCCGCAGCATCCTCCTCAACCGCGGAGGTCAGCGTGTCCCGCAGCTCTTCCGACTCTTCTAAAACAATTTCCAATTTCTCTGCGGCACGCTCATATTGGCGTTTTCCCAGAGTCGTGCGGACGACCATGGAAACCAAACCTGCCCCCATAGCGGCTGCTTGGGCGGCCGCTGACCCACCCCCTGGGGTGGGTGTGCCTGCCGCCAGTCGATCCAAGAAACTGGATTCTTCTTCTAAAGCAGCATACATTTTCTGTTCTAAGACTTGCTCCGGGGCAAATTGGTCCATTTGCATGTACCACACCGCGGCATCCACCAGGGCGTCCTGGGGGATAAGGCCCACCAACTCACTGTGATGAACAGCCACGCCATATCTCCTCGCTTCCCCGCGGATGAATTCCACCACCCGGGCCATGGGGGTCCGGTGGAAATTGGTCAGGTTCATCGACACCTGGGCGCGCCCATCCACCAGCATGCCCAAAGCTTTCACATAACGCAATCCACCCGAGGAACGCCGCACCGCTCGCGCGATCTTATCGGCAACACTTTTATCGTCGGTGGTCAAATATACGTTATATGCGATTAAGAATTCCCGTGCGCCGATCACTGTCGCTCCCGCCGGCCCCAGCTCTAATGGACCGTAATCAGGTTCGCGTTCAGGATCCGTGCCGATCTCTTGTTTCAGGCCCTCATACTCGCCGCGTCGAATATTCTCCAGGCGTTTGCGCTCCGGCCGGGTAGCCGCCCGCTCATATAAATAAACCGGGATGTTCAACTCTTTTCCAACCCGCTCCCCCAAACGTTCCGCCATTTCCACACAATCCTGCATGGAAACCCCGGAAATGGGAACAAAGGGCACAACATCTGTAGCACCTATTCGGGGGTGTTCCCCTTCATGTTCGTTGAGATCAATCAGCGTCGACGCTATTTTGATACCTTGGAAGGCCGCTTCCTCCACCGCATCAGGGGAACCGACAAAGGTGATTACGCTCCGGTTGTGATCTTCATCAGAATGATGATCCAAGACATACACCCCCTTGATCTCAGCGATTACCTGCCGGATCGCATCCACAACTTCTGGGCGTCGACCTTCTGAAAAATTGGGCACACATTCGACAAGATGAGACTTCATGTTTGGGTCCTTTAGGGATTTGCAGCCTTATATTGTTAGTGTGTTTTCTGGCTAAATTATACCGGAGATCTGCCTGCTTTGATGAACTTATACCCGGCTAAAAACTCGAGTGGAGCCGTCAGCGCGGGTCGCATCTATTCTGTTCCCGATCTGGAGGGCTCCGGATCTTGATATATAATCAGAGCAGCGCTCATCAGAAACGGATCGATGGATTCATGAAACATATCAGCCTGCACAACAAAGACCGGATATATTCCTTTCTGAAAAAGGATGTCTCCCTTCACATTTACTCCATCGGTGACCTGGATGATTTCTTCTGGCCTTTTACCACCTGGTACGGCCTGGTAGATAACGGTCAATTAAGAGAAGTGGTTTTGTTATACTTTGGTCAGTCCTCTCCGACCCTCCTGGCCCTTTCCAGAAATACCGCTCTAGTGCATGGCTTACTTGAAAAGATCAAACCCCTCCTCCCACCCTCATTTTATGCCCACCTCAGCCCTACTGTGCAAACTGTTTTTGAAGGCACACATTCACTGACGCATCACGGCAAACATCAAAAAATGACCCTCGCTGAGGGGGCGACCCTCCCAGAAGCAGAGCAAGACGAGGTCCAGCGGATTTCTGCCGCTGAATCAGATGCAGTGAAAACCTTTTACCGGACCAGCTATCCTGGAAATTGGTTCGATCCCCGGATGCTAGAGAGCGGGCAATATGCTGGAATTAAAAAAGGAGGGGATTTCATCTCTGTCGCCGGTATTCATGTATACTCGTCCGCTTACAATGTGGCCGCCCTTGGAAATATCGCCACCCATCCTCAGTACAGGGATCAAGGACTCGCCACGAAGGTCACTGCGTATCTCTGCCGCTCCCTCCGAAAAGAAGTTAGTACCATCGGTCTAAACGTCAAAGCTGACAATAAACCTGCCATCGCCTGTTACAAAAAACTAGGTTTTAAACGCGTTGCCGAGTACCATGAATACACCATACGGAAAAAATGAAAGGACCTTAGAAGACACATTTGGGGGGAAATTGAGATTTTAAACTTCAAAAAAAGCCTAAAAATGAACTGATTTGGGCCAATTTCGATTGAAAAAGGCCCTTTTTTCTCGAAAAAACGGGCGAAAACGCTTCAGAAAGGTTACAATTAGAAACAGATATACGATCAAATTTTGTTAGAAACCACTCAACAGGCGGGAATGAGAAATAGCGTGCCGCGAGATTTTTATAGCTTTTAGAAAGAGGCGGCCAACCCATTCAACACTTGTTGGGCGGTACCCATTCATATATTGAGAAAGGAGAAAACATGGCTTATACATACACAAACTCGAAGGGGAAAACGTACATTTTGCACGGTCGAACCCGCACGCTAAAAAGTGGCAAGAAATCCACCCTTTATTTCTTTGCCAAAGAAGAGAAGGAAGGGTCTCTGGACAGCGTGCCCGCCGGATATGAAGTGTCAGAAAGTAAAAATGGACTACCTGTTCTGAAAAAAACAAAATAACAAAGATAGGGATTTTGCCCCATCTGATTCCAAGGGTAAAGGGACCATCTCGGGTGAGGAAACAACCCGGTCACAGATATCCTTTTCAAAATTCAGATCACGGAAATAACCGACCCTCATACCGTCAAACGACATAAAAACCTCACCTGATGTGAGGTTTTTTATGTTCTTCATCCCGTTCTGATAGAATGCTCTAAGTGCAGGCGTTGATTCCATTCGAGAAAGCGAAAAGATGAACATGTTTAAAAAAATTCTCACCTCTCTCCGTTTCCTGGGTTTCTCCCAATCTCTCCTCACCCTCCTGTCTACGCTGAAAAGGGATTTCACAGCCTGGCGTTACCGGAGCCCAAAAAACAAACAGCCAAAGCAAAAACCTGGACCACTCCGCAGCACATCGATTACCTCTCATGGAAGAACATTCGAATTCACGCACGCTTCCCTGGAAATCCACTTTTTAAAACCAGATCTCGTCTGCCTGACCTGGAGGCCGGGAAAAAAGTCCCCCCCTTACGCGGTGACCGATCAGGGATGGCCGCAAGTACCTATCAAAACCCAGCAAACAGTCCAGGGAGGGTACGCCCTATCCAGTGAAGATTTGAGGATTATCATCTCAAGTTATGGGGAAATCACCTTTCTTGACCTAGAAGGCGAAACCATTCGCACGGAACTCCCTCCCCGGAAAATAGGCCCCTCATGGGAACATGATGCAGTCCTGGCAGAGGAAGAACGCATCCATGGCCTGGGAGAAAAAGCAGCCCCTCTCAACCTCCGCGCTGCCAACCCGGAAGGAGAATGGGCAACTTTCGAGATCCGGAATCAAGATATAGGCGGGCATTACGAATCCGGTGATGATCCACTTTACCTCAATGTCCCCCTTTACATCAGCAGGATGGGCGACAAGGGGTACCTGGTATTTTATGAAAATCCCTTTCGGGGGACATTTACGTTTGACCATCCCAACCAGCAAACAAACCCCAAGGCAAGGGCCTCATTCCAGGGGGGGATGCTCCGGTATTATTTCACGTTTGGTTCCCTCCCTCACCTCATCCAGCGCTACACTGAACTCACAGGACGCCCCCCTTTGCCGCCCGCCTGGTCCTTAGGGTACCACCAGTCCCGGTGGGGGTATAAAACAACGGATGCCGTTCAGGACGTCCTCAACGGCTTTGAAGAACACGACCTGCCTCTCAGCGCCATTCATCTGGATATCGATTATATGAGGGGATATCGCATTTTCACGGTGGACCAAGAACGATATCCTGATTTGTCCCATTTGGCCGACCGGCTTCATGAACAAAAGATCCACCTGGTAACAATCATCGACCCGGGCGTTAAGAAAGACAATGACTATTTTCTTTTCCAGGAAGGTTTAGAAGGTAATTATTTTTGTACGCTGCCCAATGGGAAACCCGTCACAGCTCAAGTATGGCCCGGGTGGTGCGCCTTTCCAGACTTCTCACACCCAGAGACCCGGGCCTGGTGGGGCTCTCAGTACCAGAAACTCCTGGAAAAAGGTGTAGATGGATTCTGGCATGATATGAATGAACCCGCCGCTTTCACCGCCTGGGGAGAACCGACTTTACCCTTACCCACCCAATACCGGTTGGAAGGTTTGGGAGGGGATCACAAGCAGGTCAACAACCTGTACGGATTGTTGATGAATAAGGCAGGCTGCGAAGGGCTCATGGAGCACCAACCTGAAAAGCGGCCTTGGCTTCTTTCCCGCTCCGGATGGGCAGGAAACCAACGCTATGCCTGGAATTGGACGGGAGATGTCAACACCTCATGGGAAACACTTCGCCAAACCCTGACCACCATGCTGAACCTCGGGCTTTCGGGCATCCCATACACGGGATCTGACATTGGCGGCTTTGGGGGTCATCCCTCGCCCGAACTCTTCACCCGCTGGTTTCAATTAGCGGCTTTTACCCCCTTCTTCCGCGGTCATTCCGCGACCGGGACGCCCCGCCGCGAGCCATGGATATATGGAGAACCATACACCAGCATTGTCAGAGAGTTTCTCAACCTCCGTTATCAACTGCTTCCTTACCTGTACACGCTGGCCTGGAAAAGCCATCAAACAGGCCATCCTCTCATGCGCCCCCTATTTTGGAGCTATGGGAACGATCCAACGATGGCGGATGTAACGGACCAGTACTTACTTGGAGAAGACCTTCTTGTAGTCCCGATCATGGAGGAAAATCAAACCACGAAACAAGTGGCACTCCCCCCAGGAGAATGGATCTCCTACTGGGATGACACTGCCCATCAGGGACCGCAGAAAATCAAACTCGAAGTCTCCTTAGAGAAAATACCCCTCTTCGTGAGAGCCGGCTGCGTGCTGCCGACAGCGGCGGGAGAGACGCTTCACTTTCATCTCTACCCACCCACGAAACTCTCGACAGGAGCTGTGAAAAGCGACCTTTATCAGGACGCCGGCGACGGTTATGGGCCCCGCAGGTTGGACCAATTTTACCTGGAGAGAAATAGCCGGGGGATCCATCTCACCCGGGAAGAAATGGGAAAGTACCCATTTCCCCATCAATCGCTCTCCCTCCACATCCACACGTCCGACCTCTTCAGCGGGGCAAAGATCGATGGCGTTGAGGTAGAGATGAAGGAAAACAAACTCCAGACGGAACCCTTTCAAGATGCCGTGTTCGTGTTTCAGAAATAAGAAAGTGCTCAAGAGAGGCCGGGCTACTTCCCCACAGAAATCAAACCCTTGATTTTCTCATAAGTCGCCGGACCGATACCCGGCACGCGCTGGATCTCTTCAATGGTGGAGAACAAACGCTCCTGACGACAGGCAATGATCTTCTCCGCTGTCACGGGCCCAATGCCCGGCAAGGCTTCCAGGGTCTTTTGATCATCAATGTTGATATTGATGGGAAAGATAACCTCCGTGGAGGTAGGTTGGATATGCACATCCTCTCCCCCACCCTGGATATGGTGCTGTTCCTCCCCTTTCGATGGGACATGAATATGATCCCCATCTTCCAGGAGCGCTGCAGCATTGATTAAATCTGAGTTCGCGTCCGCGGAGAAACCGCCTGCCGCATTGACAGCATCCCGGACACGACTGTTGAGGGGCAGCGAGTATATCCCGGGATGATGCACAGCTCCATCGATGTCAACCACGATAGGAACCGGCGTGGGCGGGGGTCGGAGAATGATAGACCTTCCCCGCGGTGGGCGGCTGACCAGAATGACCAGGCCTGCACTTAACAAGCCAAACAGGATCCCCACGGCGAGTATCCACCATTTTTCTTTCATGGCACTAAAACTGACTTAACCCTCTGTGTCCCCCGATACAAGGCTTAAACCCAAACGCTGCCCTTCCGGATCCAGATGTATAATCTGGGCTTCTACAACCTGCTCTTCTTCCAACACGTCCCAGGGCGAGATCTCATCTCCATTTTCCCCAAATTCAGAAATATGGATTAAACCGTCAACCCCTTCTTCGAGCTGTACGAAAGCGCCGTAAGAAACGATATTTTTGACTACGGCTTCCACCACCTGTCCTTTCCGGTAGCGTTCGTTTATCGTTTCCCAGGGATTACGACAAAGGTTTTTTAAACTAAGGGCTACTTTGCTCTCTTCGCGGTCAACATTCAGGACATACACATCCACCTCTTCTCCAATGGATATGATATCCGAGGGATGTTCAACCCGACCCCAGGAAAGTTCGGAAATGTGGATTAACCCCTCTACGCCCCCCAGATCCACAAATGCGCCAAAACTTGTAATGGTGGTCACGACTCCCCGTACACACTCCCCTTCCTCCAAAGTGTCAAGCAGTTTCAAGCGCTGACCGGGTGCTGATTGAGCAGCTCTCTCAGAAAGCACCACCCTGTTTCTCTCCCTTTCGTATTCAATCACTTTCAAGGATAAAGATTCACCCAGGTATTCCTTTTTTTCTCTGTGATCCTCTCTCATCAAATGGGACATAGGCACAAACCCATTCACTTTTTCCCCCTGGACCAAGAGCCCCCCTTTGTTGCACCCCACAACATCGAGAACTATGATCTTGTCATGCTCATAAAGGTGCCGAATGGTATCCCAGTCGTTTTGGAAGGAATCATGGATCTCCCCCATCCGTCTTAGATGAGGATATCCATTATCAGCAGGCTCGTACACGGACAATGGTTCTTGATCCACGTCCTGCAAAGCGTCTTTCCACCAGGATTCCCCCAATCTGGGTGGTTCATCAGAGTATTGGTGCAGCGGATCATCCTGAACCATTAAGGTCACCTCATAAACTTCCGTGGATCATCCTTCATTGTAACATTTAATTTTCGTCGTTTTCAAGTCTTTTTTCACCTTTACCAGGTGATCTTACTCGTGGTCCGGAGGATTAAGCTTCCCTTTCCCCTTCCGCTTCTCTCTGGGCCTGTTGTTCCATCTCGATGATTGTTTTCGCAACAACCTCGATAGCGACCTTTTGCTTGCGGTAAAGGTTTGCCTCCGACATCGCCAAGCGGCGGGCCACATCCCGCACCTTTTGCCCCCGCAGAAATTTCATCTCCAGGATATTATACAAAACCCAGTCCAACGTGAAGCGGCGCTCCCCCTCCGGTTTGATCTTGTCAATCGCCTCCCGTAATATGGAACGGACCGCTTTGACAGAGATCCCCTCATGTTCATCCAAGGCCCGTTGGACAATTTTCAACTGCAATAAAGGGCTTTCCGATAGATCCGGACCTCCCCAATAATCCGACAACGCATCCCCAACCCACTCAGTGACTTTACCTTCGTCAAGTTCTAATTCCCCTTCCTGGGAGACGAGTACGTTTGTACCATCGTAGAGAGCGGCGGCCCGGAGGCGCTGCAAGCGGCCCATTTGGGGAGTTAGATCTTCCAGAGAGGTGAACACCTGTCTTTGCAAGTAGCTGTCTTCCAACGCTCCTGACGCCCTGTCCACCAAAATTTCCAGGGCCTGACGCTGATCCTCCAGCAATTCCCCTTCCGGCTGTTCTACACCTAAAATCCCTAACAAGTTTTCGGATCCGTCTTCTTTAAACATCGGAATCAACCAGTATTCCCCCCAAGAAAAAATATGAAAGCTGTCTCTGTCGCCTTGATTGTTGACAAATTCCAGAATCTGATCAGAAAAATCTTGCTTTTCAAATTCAGCTGAATTTCCTACTGTGACCAATAAATCCAACCCACCTATATCCAGGGAAGCCACAAAACCGTTCTCGACCTGCAGCCGGTCACAGGCCGCGGCGATGACCGATTCCAGGAACTGACGCAGGTCGTCTCGAGTGAGAAGCCGCTCTTCCAAGTGTTGGATCAATTCTAAATCATGCTCTTCACCATCATACAAAAACCATCTTTCCCAAACCGGCGCCAGCATGGTGATCATATACTGCATCAATAACAATGTGCCGGCCATAAAGACAGGATAAAACGTGGCGAACACCCCTCCCACCCGGCGAGCGATGGTCACCACAGCCAGGACGGTAGAAGCGGTCACAGGACCTCGCATCACCCATTTGATCAAGCGCCGCTTCACCACCCGATCAGGCCACGGCACGCCAAAAAAGGCGACCGCATAGGCCATAATAACGATCAGGCCAGATACTAAAATATTGTTGAAAAGGGCCAACAGCCAGAATATCATCGGATGGGCCGTAGCGAAGGTGGCGCCAAAAAGAAGGTACGGGTATGACCCGAGCGCGGGGGCAAGGGCACCTCCAATTAAATAGCCCATCCTCCGCCTGCTTGCCCTGGTCACCGTTCGGTTGTAAGCCCGGGCGAAATTTATCCAGGTAAAAATCATACTCGTCAAGTAATACCCGGTGAAGACCAGGGTCAACCAGGTTCTTTTTAGGTAGGGGGAGACGACATTTTCCGTGACCAGGGGTCCCACCAAGATAGAAAAGGGGAGGGCAGCCAGGAAACCCGTGGAGATCAGGTAGGTCGCTTTGACGATTTTCGTCCTTCGCCCCCGGGATGGGCGTCCGGTTGTGGCCAAAACCGCGTCTGACATCTGTAAATACGCACTGGGCAGGTACACAAGGCCAATCCACTGAAAGCGCAGCCAGGTTTCCATGGCTTGGGGTGTTTCCATCACGCTGGCCACGGATTCTCCCACAAAAACCACGACCACACATGTCATAATGAAGGCGAAGGATCGGGCGATTCTGTCCCGCAAATTAAACGATAAGGCATACAGAAGCAGCGAGAAAGCGGTGATGGAGATGCCTGCCGTGAGCAGTTGATTGAGCGTCTGTAAAGTGTCCAGAACTAAAGTCTTTAAAGTCATGATTACACGTAGGTTGTGAAGAATATCGCGATCTCTTGATGCTTATAAAATTGATCGTTATACCCTGAGAAATCAAATCCCAATTTTTGAGCAAACTGAATCGCAGGATAGTTTTTCGGCTGCATTTCCAGTGTCAGACGGCCAACATCCCGCTTACCACACCATTCTTTGGCCGCTAAGATCAGAGCGGTTCCAATGCCTTCCTGACGCTGATCCCGGTCCACGACCAGATCCTCGACCCAGGCGCTGACCGGCGCCATCCCCAGCCGTAAACTGATGTAGCCTTTGATGGAATCAATACCTTCCGCCAGCAGCAAGGCGTCCCGCTCCGTCCAGGTATCCGCCAACTCACCTGGATTGCGGGGATAATTGACATGGACTTCCCTGGGAAGCTGCACTTCCCGGAAAGAAACCCTGGTCTGGGGATCCATCTTGTCAATCGTCATCTGCCACACAAACCCCGTGGTATAGTTATGATCCAAAGCGATCAGCTTGGGTATATCTGTTGAAAAAGCAGGGCGAATTTCAATTTCTGGCATAAACACCTACATAGGGATCATTCTTCACTGGGTTCATCCACATATACAGAGACGACACACGGTTCGCGCTGAACACCAAGGTTGTCAAAAACGACCAACCGCAGCTTATATTGTCCAGGATCTATTTGAGTGGTGTCCCAGAAGCCCAACTCGGTTTCTCTTTTAACTTCATCCTGCGCCTGGATGGTCAACCAAGACTGGGCCTCCATCCTGGAAATTTCAAATTTATAAAAACCAAAATCAGGGATGTCTGCCGTCCCCTGGATTTCTACGATATCCTGCACGGTCTCGCCCTCCTCCGGAGAGCTGATCATCACCTGACCCGGAACGCATCCGGGGGAAGCTTCCTGTTCCTCAGCTTGAGCTTCGGGCGTCTCCAGGGCGGATGAAGCGGCGGTTGCAGCAGGTAATGTAGTGGTAGGGGTAGCCAAGACATCCAAAGTCGGCGTGGGCAGGGGATTCGCTCCTTGTACATTGGGAACCACAAAAGTCACTAGAGCATATTCAACAATTGCCAGGACCAGAAGAAAGACCAGCACCCCGGCCGTTCTATTCAATTGCGATTGCGCGCTCTCGCGCTCAAGTCCAAAAGCCGCTGCACGCAGCTCTTCCCAGGCTAAGAAGAATTTTCTAATTTGCCAGATCGCAATTAAAGCGAGACCAACGTAGATGACCAGTTCGTAATCTTTCAAATATCGCAGGATATCTTCCATAAATCTTTTTCATTCAACTCCGGGCACAGATGGTTCAGGTCATCGCCTGAGGTAGAAACCCTTCCTTGAATCACAGGAAGCTATAATCTAGCCACCACACTTTTTAACAGTTTCACCATCTTGGGAGCCAAAATTTCCCCAGTGGCGATTACCTCTTCATGCGTTGTCATCTTCTCTCCATAGAGACTCGACTTGTTGGTAATGCCCGAGATGCCCAACACGCGCTGCCCTCCATGATTCGCCACGATCACTTCCGGTACAGTGGACATCCCCACAGCATCCACACCAATAGAAGATAAGAATCGTAATTCTGCAGGGGTTTCAAAACTTGGCCCTGCCAAACAAACATACACCCCTTCATAAAGTGTGATCTCAAGGTCGGCAGCCGCCTGGCGAGCAATTTCCCCCAACTCCCGGTCATAGGCCCGGCTCATATCTGGAAACCGGGGACCAAACGTTTCCAAGTTAGGACCCCGGAGGGGGTTAGGACCTGCCATACCCAAAAGATTTAGATGATCGGTGATCAACATGGGGTTACCGGGTGTAAAGGTTTGATTCACGCCTCCTGCCGCGTTCGTGACAATCAAATTCTCGATACCCAAACGCTGTAAAACTCGGATAGGGAGGGTCACCTGTTCCATGGTGTACCCTTCATAGTAATGAAGGCGCCCATTCATGACCAGGATATCTTTCTCTTCCAGTGTACCGATCATCAAATTTCCTGCATGCCCCTCCACAGTGGAGACAGGCCAATTTGGGATGTCCTGGTAAGGGATCACTGTGGCGTTTTCCACCGCTTCAGAAAGGATCCCAAGACCGGACCCCAAAATCATTGCCGTCTTCGGCTGCAGGGAAACCTTATCCTGCACCGCTTTGGCCATTTTATCAATCTCCTGGATCGTAAATTTGTTCTGCATGGACACCTTTCCCTTTCTCAATAGTCACCGATATAGATTAACAAGCGTTCCCTTCAAAAAATTATATCATCTTGGCGCCCGCCCGTTTTTTAGACCAGGTTGACTGATCACATTGGGAAGTTCAGAATCAAAATGACAACACCTTCCTAAAGGCCTGGACCACGTTTTTTACGTCGGGGTCCCGGATCCAATAGTGGGTTACCAGTCGAAAACGTCGTTTGGCGGTGACCCCTACCAAGACACCCTCCTTTTCAAGAAATCCGGCAATTTCTTCCCCAGCATAGGGAATGCCTTCTTCCAGGGAACAATACACCATATTGGTTGGAGGAGGAGTGGGTTCCATGTCCAGCCCAGAGACTCTTCTCAACCCTTCAGCTAACCTTTTTGCCCGAGCATGATCCTCAGCCAGACGCAGCCTCATTTTTTGCAGAGCGACCAGGCCAGCTGCGGCCAGAATTCCAGCCTGCCGCATGCCGCCCCCTAGCTGTTTCCTAGTTTTCCTGGCCCGATTGATAAATCCTTCCCGCCCACAAAGCAGAGAACCTACGGGGGCAGCCAGGCCTTTACTCAAACAAAACATAACAGAATCCACGGGCTCCACCAATTGCCTGACATCTACATCCAAGGCTTCTGCAGCGTTGAAAATGCGTGCTCCATCCAGGTGAACCTGCAATCCCTGCTCTTGAGCGAACGCTCCCACCTTTTCCATATAGTCAAGGGTGAGGGGCACACCACCGCAGCGGTTGTGCGTGTTTTCCAAGGTAATCAACCGCGTCGTTGGATAATGTATGTTCTGCGGTCGGATGGCGTTTTTGATATCCTCCAATCGAAGCGTTCCATCCGCTTGATTGGGCACAGGATGCGTTTGAACCCCGCCCAATGCAGATACGCCCCCAACCTCAAACAAAAACGTGTGCGCTGAGTCACCCAGGATGATCTCGTCTCCCCGGCGGCAGTGAGTCAAGACAGCAGCCAGGTTGCCCATGGTGCCCGAGGGGACAAACAAAGCCGCTTCTTTCCCCAAGAGTTCCGCTGCGTACGCCTCCAACCGGTTGATAGTAGGATCCTCGCCGTAGACATCATCGCCGACCTGCGCAGAGGCCATTGCTTCTCGCATCTCAGGGGTAGGCTTCGTAACCGTGTCTGAACGAAGGTCAATCATCTGCATCATCTCTTTTTCTCCATACGCAAATCTTCCAGCACCCGAAAAAGTTCTTCTGGAAGGGGCGCTGTTAAGGTTTGCCTTCCTTGTTCTCCCGGCAGAGTAATCGTCAGCTGCGCAGCATGTAAAAATTGGCGGTCCAGGGGTAATGTAGGACGATTCCTGCCGTACGTGGTATCCGCGACTACCGGGCACTCCAAAAAAGCCAGATGGACTCGAATCTGATGGGTCCTCCCCGTCAGAGGATGAACTTCCAGGTATGTGTGTTCCGGAAACGTTTCTTTGGTGAAATACTCAGAAACAGCTTCCTTGCCTTTTCGGGCTAAGACGGGTGCCATCCTCTGTCTGTGGCCCGGGTCCCTGCCGATGGCAACCTCCACGCGGCCTTTGGATGAGGGAGGGTGACCATCCACCAGGGCCAGATAAACTTTCTCCACCTCTCTCTTTCGGAACTGGTCCTGCAAAAATTGATGCGCCTGATCATCTTTGGCGAGCACGACAATGCCCGAGGTGTCTTGGTCCAAGCGGTGGACGAGGCCCGGGCGTTTCACACCCCCCACGCCTTCGATCTCCGGCACATGGGCCAGGACCGCGTTCACCAGTGTCCCCGACGGATGACCGGCAGAGGGATGGACGACCATCCCAGCGGGTTTATTGACGATCACCACATGCTCATCTTCAAAAATGATCTCCAAAGGTATGTCTTCCGGGATCAATTCGCTCGGCCGGGGCGGGGGAATGACCACAGTGATTTCCATCTCAGGGGGTATGGTCTGGCTTTTCTTTTTCACCGTTTTCTCCCCCACAGAAACATACCCCTCTTCGATCAGCGATTGTAAACGGGTTCGCGAATACTCTTCAAATTCATCAGAGAGGATGATATCCAAACGCTCTTCCCCCTCACCACGGTAGCGAAAAGTGAATGGACCTTCATTCATCTCTTCTCTCCCTTTCCTCAAACCAGATCCCCAGCAGCAATACTCCCACACCCAGAGTAATGCTGGCGTCAGCAACGTTAAAAACGGGGAATCGACCCACAGAGATAAAATCCGTCACATAGCCGTGGCTGATCCGATCAATCAAGTTTCCCACCGCCCCTCCCAACTGCATGCTCAAAGCTGTTTGAAAAAAACGATCCGAATCAGGGATGAGGGGAAAATAATACACGATGACAAGGACCACGATGATGGAAAGGATCAAGAAAAAGTAATTCAATCCCTGCCCAATTCCAAATGCTGCCCCCGTGTTCTTCCAGTGTACAATCCTTAAAAATGGCCGCAGCCACTCCACGGGCATCCATGTCTCGTTAAAGACCAGATTGGATTCCACAACCGTTTTGGTCCATTGATCCAGAGCAACGATAAAACCTGAAATGGACCCCAAAAAAAGATATGCTTGTAGATTTTTCTTCAAAAATGCCTCCTTTACCTCAACACATCCATTTTACCCCATCAGGATCAGGGGCAGAGGCTCACCGTAGATCCTGACCCGGATAAGAGGAAAACAATCCCTCCCCCGCCAGCAGGAGAAAGGAAAATACGTTATAATTCCTGAGCTCCGCAGTCCAGAATCCACCTTAATTCTCATCCCAAAGAGGTCGGACAAAATGCCTACTATTTCCATCCTGACCGACAGCACCTGCGACATCCCCCAGGAATTGATTGAGGAATACGACATCGGCGTGATTCCCACGCTCGTCATCTGGGGGGAGGAAACATACCGTGATCGAATCGAGATTACACCCCGTGAATTTTACCAGCGTTTGAGCGAAGATCCCAATCATCCCACTACCACACAGCCCACGCCCGCCACATTTAAAAGGTATTACCGGGGTGCAATCCAAGACGGCGCGGACCAGATCATCCTCTTTACAGTGAGCAGCGCGTTAAGCGGCACCTTTAACGTAGCCACACAGGTTGCTTCTGAGATCGACCACCCCATCCGGGTCATCGACTCCAAAGGACCAACTATGAGCCTGGGCTGGCAAGTTTTAGCGGCTGCCCGTGCTCTGCAAGACGGCGGGGACGAGGAGGATATCCTCTCCGCAGCAGCTGACGTCAGGGAAAATCTGTCCCAGATCGTTCTCCTTGATACCTTAGAGTACCTTCACAAAGGAGGCAGGATTGGAAGCGCGGCAAAATTCTTGGGCAGCCTTCTGAACCTCAAACCTTTGGTAAGAATCAACCACCAGGAAGGAGTCGTCGAGGCTGCAGGGCGGGCCCGCACTCGCAAAAGGGGAATCGAGATGCTGCTCGACCAGTTTTTCGAAGAATTAGACACAAGCCGCCCCATCCGGATTGCGGTTCTGCACGGGGACGCAGAAGAACAAGCCCGTGAGATCGCCCAATGGATCAAAGAGGAATATCAACCCCAAGAACTGCTTTTCAACATTACCGGCCCTGTCCTGGGTGTCAACACCGGACCGGGGGCAATCGCTTTATGCGGATATTCGGAATCACTCAAAATCTAGAGCAGCTGCACGTTTCATTCCCCCAAAAACTCCTAAACGAACTGTCAAAACGGGCCCATGACCGCTTCTCCTTCCCCGAAATAACACCTTGAGAAATCCAAAAAGGACATGCTATAATTTCCCAAGGTGAGTGGAGATATGAACGAACCGGTTTTAGTCCTGAATGGAAATTACGCACCCATCAACGTGTGCTCGACAAAACGGGCCATGGGCTTACTCCTGATTGGGAAAGCGAATCTAGTGCTGGACGGGCGCGGGGTGATCCGGACCGTGACCCAATCATTTCCCAAACCATCCATCATTCGCCTGAGAAAAGTTGTCAAACGCCCCCATCCCGAAGTGAAATTAAACAAAAAAGAAATTTTCAGGCGGGATCACTACCAATGCCAATACTGCGGTAGGAGAAGCAGCACTCTCACGGTGGATCATATTCAGCCCAGACACCTGGGGGGAGAATCAACGTGGAAAAACCTGGTCACGGCTTGTGTACAATGCAACCATAAAAAAGGGGGAAAAACGCTCAGCCAATCCGGGTTCAGCCTGCTCAAGAAACCTAAAAGGCCCCCAAAATCAGCGACTTATTTATTCCGGAAATACCTTAACCGCTATCAAGAGTGGGAACCTTTTATTGAAGGCTGGTAATTCACTCAGGTATAGCTATCTCCATGAAATCTTCCGCTAAAATCACCTCTCCCGAGAATGTTTTTCGTGCTTCTTCAAGCATTGTCTGGACATCCTGCTCATAGAGAGAATAATGAATCAGATAAAGCTTATTCACACCTGCCTTCTGAGCGATCTCCCCTGCCTCAGCCGGCGAACTGTGTCCATCAAGCGCACCCGCTGCTTCATGGATCAATATATCTCCATCTGAGGCTAAATCCACCGTCTGCGGACAGGGATCCGTATCACAGGAATACCCAATCACGAAGTCTTTAGTGGTAAATTCGATCCGCAAGCCCAAAGTGGGGATGAGGTGTTCTACAGGGGAAGTGAAGATTTGGATATCGTCACTTTTTAAGGCCTGGGTCATCTCATTCATTGGGAGTCGGTGGAGCACCACCGGGAACATATCCGGCCACTCTTCCCAATCAAACAAATTCATCATCTTCTCGATTCTGGACATGGAATGCGGCGAACCGTAAACACACAGAGGTCTCTCACGTCCTAACAACCACATATTCATCAGGAGGAGAGGTAGACCCGAGACATGATCGGGGTGAAAATGGGTGATCATTAAATCCGTCAGATCATTAAAGTGAATCCCTATTTGCTGCAAACGCAAGACTGGATTTCCAACACAATCTACTAAGATAATATGTTCATCCCCCTCAACCACTAAATGCGTATTCTGGTGACCCTCATAAGCCACCGCGCTTGCCGTTCCCAAGAACACAACTCTCGCCATACGACCCTCCTTATCTCAGGGAATACTCCACATTATCCTCCAAAAAGTAACAAGGCCACTTTCGGTGTCACAAAGACTTCTAAAAACGCAGCAGCCAACAGCAATGGAACAATGAAGATAAAAAAGATTTT
Source organism: Anaerolineales bacterium (assembly GCA_018335275.1). GTDB lineage: Bacteria > Chloroflexota > Anaerolineae > Anaerolineales > UBA11858 > B10-G9. The sequence goes on from JAGXKM010000016.1 coordinate 22,031, forward strand.
TACCCATTCAGCCAGGGATCGGAGCCACGCTTCCCCAATCGTAGAACCCTCAGCAGGCGTAACAAGCGTGATCCCCAATCGTAAGATAATGGCCCCGGTGAGGATGATGGCTGGAATCTCAACGATCCCATGGGGAAGGACAAAAGCCACCAAAAACTGCCACATAGAAATCCCCGTCTGTGCCACGGTGCCGGTAAAATAACCGATCAAACCCAGGGGCAAAACCAGGACAATCAAGCCCAAAACTCCAAAGGAAAACACGCCTAAAATGCTTGCCAGGGCGATCACCCGTAAATTATGCAGGAAAATGATGCCGGCACTCCCCACCGAAAAGAATCGAATCGTGCCAAAGATCTCAATGCCCTGTAACATCCCTTCCTCAAGCTGCTTCCAATCAAGGGCTTCCGAGGGCAGAGGATAATTTTTCGCCTGCAGGCCGCCAAACGCCACTCCTGCGCTCATGATCAGCAGCGATAAGATCAGCGGCCACTTCAATGACACCAACGACCCTTTGACTTTCCGCCTCCACCACTCGGCAAATGAATCCGCCTTACCCACCAACTCATCATGAAAAACATGCCAGGCCCAACCCAGGTTGAGGATATCTAGTTCCCTCCCTAACAAATCCTCCCGGTTAAAATGAGCGATCCCAGCCCGGATCAACAGCCCGGCTATCACCACCTGACCAAAAATTGCCCACCATAATATATGGTATCGAGCCCAAAACATGATCATGCTCTCACCCACCAATAAGATGGCCATAGGAATGATAATGAAGGAAGCCAGTAAATTGGCCGCTCGCACGGAAGTGGTTTGGGAAGAGACGACCACAGCCCCGCTGACCATCACCAAAGATTGCACCGTGGTCAAAGAGACCACCTGCAGCAACAGGATCAGGTCGGGGAACCAACCCACCTGGCGGTACACGCCAATCAGGTACACGCCGATTCCCAGAAAACTGGCAATCAAGGGAGGAAACATCACCGCCATCAATTTACCCAAATAGAGTTCGACGTTGGTCAAAGGGGTACTCAGGAGAGGCTCGATGCTTCTTCTCTCTTTTTCTCCCACAAAGCTTTCCAAAGCGATCACCAAAGAGACCGAAATGGGAAAGAAACCAACCACCATCAACAGGAAAGGGATCAACCGGTCCCCAATCACATCTGCCCCGTACTTCTCCACAAAATCCACTGCCCTACGGGCGGTAAAATTCATCAACCCCGGGAAGAACAAAGTAAGAATGATGATCGGGGTCACGATCCGCCAGTCTCGAAATTGATCGCGGACCTCTCTTTTCGTGATCATCAATGCTCTACGCACGGTATGCCACATATTCACTATCCAGTTTCTCACGAATGTACTGCTTCTAAATACACAGATTCTAGGCTCCGCTGCACTTCCCCTAAACGGATGACAGAAAAGTCATCATTCATCAACCGTTTAATGACCTCAGGGTTCACCTCGTCCGGCGATGCTGTCTGGAAACGGAACCAGTCTTCCCCTGCCGCCGTGATTTCCACCATCTCCGACAATCCCAGATCTTTTCCATCCCATGTTTCACGCAGCTGGACCTCAAATTCGCTGGGGCCGAGCAAGTGCCGCTTCAGCTGGCGGGGTGTACCGTTAGCGATGATCTCTCCCCGTCGGATGATGGCGATTTTATCCGCTAATTCCTCCGCCTCCGAAAGATTATGCGTGCAAATTACGATCGCTCGCTCCTCTGAGCGGAGTTTTTTGATCGCATTTCGCACCAGGCGAGCGCTCTCCGGATCCATGGCTGAGGTAGGCTCATCAAGCAGCAAAACAGGAGGGGAATGTAATAAGGCGCGCGCCAAGGAGAGTTTCTGGCGCATCCCTTTTGAGAATTCACCGATCCTGCGGTCGCTCTCTCCTTCCAGACCAAAGGTGTGCAACAAATACTTAATCCGGTCTTCCCGCTCCTCTGAACCAAGCTCATATAATTGACCAAAGAAATCAAGGTATTCTTTGACGTACATCCTTTGATACAAGCCGTGGTGCTCCGTCAAAACCCCAACAGATTTGCGTACCTGCGCATCCTCCTTAAATATGTCATACCCAGCAACCCATGCCCGACCCTGTGTTGGACGCAGCACGGTGGTCAACATCCTCACTGTGGTAGTTTTCCCCGCCCCATTAGGACCAAGTAAAGCCAGGACTTCCCCAGCTTTTAACTCGAGGTTGACTCCCTGAACAGCGACAAAATCCTTAAAATGTTTGGTCAAGTTTTTCGTGGTAATCATCTCTCATCTTTTTTAGTCAATGCCGGGAATAAGATAAACTCCAATCCGCATTTCCCGTTGGTTGGATCTTAGGGAAAGTGTAAACAAAAACGGCCCGCAGATCACCGTGAGTCATCATCCGCAGAAAAGATCGTTCTTAGGTCTTATGCAGCGCCCGGTGAGACCTGCATATCTGAAGGAGAAACACCCAGAGGGCATCATTTAACCTCACCTCTTATTCTTGGGGTTTGAATTCCTCCTCAGGATCGATAAATACCTCCCGCTCTTTACCGCTGCCCTGCGATGGACCAACATAACCCAAATCCGCAAGATCATCCATCAAACGAGCAGCCCGCGGATAGCCCACACGAAGCTTACGCTGGATCATGGAGGTGGAGGCCCGCTGGGAATCCCGCACAATTTCAAAGGCGTCTTTGACCAACTCGTCGTACTCTTCCACAGCCGCTTGCTCGATGAGCATTTCTTCCCAGGGCGGCTCATCTTCAAGATCACCTTTTTCACTGATTTTCTTCCAGGCTTTTATCACACGTTCCAATTCCTTATTGGTCACCATACAACCCTGGGCTCGGAGGGGGCTTCCTTCTTCGGGGGGCAAGAAAAGCATGTCCCCGTTACCCAACAATGACTCCGCTCCGCTGCTGTCCAGGATTACCCTGGAATCTACAGCGGAAGCCACGGCAAACGACAAGCGAGCAGGAAAGTTTGCCTTGATCACACCGGTGACCACATCGGTGCTGGGCCTCTGTGTGGCCACCACAAGATGGATCCCCGTGGCCCGCGCCATTTGTGCCAGGCGGACCAGACTGTGCTCCGTTTGTTCGGGCGCCATCATCATCAAATCAGCCAGCTCATCAATCAGAACCACAATGCGGGGCAGCGGGTCACCGTTTTTTCTCCTGCGCATTTTGCGGTTATAAGTGTCGATATTCCTCGAACCCGTGTCTTCAAGAAGCTTATACCGGCGGTCCATCTCCGCGACCACCCACTGCAAAACCCCTAAAATCCTTTCCAGATCCGTTTCCACATCGCCGTACAGATGGGGTAAGCCGTTGAAGCGGACCAACTCCACCATCTTGGGATCAATCATCACCAGGCGCAGCTCCTCCGGGGTGTTATTCATCACCAAACAGGTGGTCATCGCGGTGATGCACACACTCTTCCCGGAACCCGTGGTCCCGGCGATCAAGAGGTGGGGCATATTCACCAAATCAGCCACTACCGGTTCTCCGGAAACATCCCTCCCCAAGGCGATGGCCAGGGGCGAGTCCAGCTTAAAGAAGGGTTCCGATTCCAAAAGCGGACGTAAACGAACAAGAGACGCCTTGGCATTGGGTACCTCAATGCCGATATAAGGCCGCCCCGGAACAGGGGCTTCGATCCGTAACCGCTTCGCGGACAGCGCCAGGGCCAAGTCCTTTTTAAGTGACGTGATCCTGGAAACGCGAACTTTCTTTTTCTCTTCGTCCGCCTCCTCCTCAGCCTCCCCCATGTATCCTGGTTTGACAGCAAACTGAGTCACCGTGGGACCCACCTGGAAACCCACAACCTGAACGGGAATCCCGAACTCCGCCAGCGTCTTTTCGATCAAACCTGCAGATGTGTTGATATGACGTTGATCCGGTTTTGAAGATCGGCCTGATATCAACAGATCCAAAGAAGGCAAATCTTTATCACGGGGAGGAGCTGACACCTTTTTGTCCTCATGGGCTTCTACCCGGAATTGTTTTCGAAATTCAGGTGGAAGCCGGCGCCGGGGCTTTTGGCTCTCAGGAGCGGGTTCCTCCACTTGGACCGGGGATATCTCCTCTTCCAGTGGGGAGGATGATACAGGTTCAACGGGACTTCTTCCCTCAGCTTCCATCCATCGCCGGATCTTGTTTTCAATCCAATCCCAGGCATCCAGGCCCAGGATCCCTCCTACCAATATCCCAAGCACAGAAAACACACCTGTGGCAAACAAACCTATCACACTCGAGAAAGCTTCTACCAAACCCCATCCGACCAAACCGCCATCCAGGCCCTCTCGGGCCCGGGATAAAGAATGTCCACCCAGAACGGTGAAAAGGGCGATCAAGGAAAACACCGCTCCTTCCATAGCAAAAACTCGTCCCCAACTCACCTGAACGGGGCTGCCCACCTGCTTTCTCAGCATCCACACTCCCACCAGGATCCCGGTAAGAACGATAAGACTCCCACCCCATCCCACACCGAGCCGGATGATGTTCGCCCACACGAGCAGCAGGGAACCCTGAACCCAACCTGGAAAAACGAGGGCGATCAGGGTCATCAAAGAAAAGGCGATTAGAATCATCCCTCCAAGATCCCAGGCGTAGCTGCGAAATCGCTGCCACAGCCCCCTTACAGGATCAGATTTTGAGGATAATTGGGCAAAAATTTCCTTGATCTTCCTCGATTCTTCGTCTTTAGCCACGGATTCTCCTGCCTTCCCTGCCCTCCAAAGGCGTTCGTCCTTTACGGGAAGAGATCAATATGCCTATCAAAATAAGTATAGCACCAAAAATTTTCATCAACCCTGGTCTCTCCCCTAAAAAAATGTAAGCTAGCAATGCCGACCCCACGGGCTCGCCGAGCAGTGTGACGGAAACATAGGCAGTGGATACATAACGCAAAGCCCAATTAAAGATGGAATGACCGAGAATTTGGGGGAGAACTGCCAGCAAAATAAACCAGACATAAACTTTGGGTGGGAACCCAGCGGGCACCCCATCCACGATCAGCATGGCAGCGATCAATCCTCCGGCAGCCACCCCGTAGACGACGAAAATATAGGGAAAAAGGGACATTTTCGCCCTCAAATGCCGCCCCACCATCAAATAACCGGCCCCGGTGAGGGCCCCCAGAAGGGCCAGGACATCCCCCAATAAAGCTTCTCCCCGGATGAATGCCGCCCATGATGGACAAATCATCCCCTTCATCGTCCACTGGCAGCTGTCGCTCAACCCCACCATAGCCCCTCCAATAAAAGCAAAAATCATTCCCACCAGGATAACCCGAGATATGCGCTCCTTGAGGAACAAAGGCGCCAGAAGGGCCACCCACAAGGGAGAGGTGCTCACCAGAACAACCGAACTGGCCACGGATGTATACTCCAGGGACGTGATCCAGGTCGCGAAATGCAGGGCGAGAAAAGCCCCGGACAGGAAAGCAAACCCCCATTCTCTGGGTTGGAGGGAAGAAATCTCTTTCCGATGTCTGAAAAGGACATAGGGAGCTAAAAATATGACTGCCAGACCCAATCGGAAGGCAGCCACCGTCAACGAGGAGGCGTACCCCTGGGCAAAGCGGATAAATATTGAAGCCGTAGAGACGGCAGTGATCCCTATGGGTATGGCAAACAGAGGCCGGATCAAAGGGGTAGCGGAACGGTCATCCATGATGAGTCGAGATTCTGAAACCCTTACTATAAACTAGGAAGTTGACTGTGTTTATCGAGAAGGTGAGAGTGAATGGGAAACGGCCCAGCTCTTTCTAATTGGGAATCCTCTCTTATCCCACACTGATCAATGCATGATCTGTCTGCACTTCCCTTAGGCGTTTATACAGGCCGTCCCCGGACATCAATTCCTCGTGAGTTCCCCTTTCCGCAATGCCGCTGCCCTCCAGCACAACGATCAGGTCCGCACTGCGGATGGTGGACAAGCGGTGGGCGATGACAATGACCGTCTTGCCTACCATTAAACGCTCCAAGGACTGCTGGATCAGGAGTTCGGTTTCGGTATCCACAGAAGAGGTTGCTTCATCGAGGATCAAGATGGGGGCATCCTTAAGTACCGCCCGAGCGATCGCCAGACGCTGTTTTTGTCCTCCCGATAACTTGACTCCCCTTTCCCCAATCACTGTACTGTAACCCTCCGGCAATTGAGTGATAAATTCATGGGCGTTAGCAGCCTTCGCGGCATGGATCATATCCTCTTCAGTGGCATCTTTTCGTCCAAAAAGAATGTTTTCACGCGCTGTGCCATGGAATAGAAACACGTCTTGTAAGACGATGCTGAACTGTTGGCGAAGGCTTTGGATGGTTAGATCACGAATGTCATGGCCGTCCAAGGTGATCGAACCTTCACTCACATCATAGAACCGGGGGATGAGATTCGCCAGTGTTGTCTTCCCAACGCCAGTTGATCCCACCAGGGCAACTACGGTTCCTGGGGCAATCTCCAGATTAATGTCCTCCAGGACGGGGCGGCCTTGGGCGTAACGAAAACCGACATCATTCAACTTAATCGCCCCTTTAGCCCGACCCGTTAATGGAATCGCATCAGGTTTTTCAACGATGTCCGGGGCCTCATCCAACAATTCAGCTACTCTTTCCGCACCGGCCATGGAGCGCTGTACCCTTTCCCAAACACCACTCAATTCGCGTACCGGTTGATATAACAATTCCAGGTACAGGAAAAACGCAACCAAATCATCAATAGCTAAGATCTCTCCCAAGATAAATTGCCCCCCAAAATAGATTAAAATAATCGTCCCCAGGGAAGATGCGAAGGAGATAAAAGGGCGAAACGTGGCCATCAAACGTAATGCGCGAAGCATGGAATCCCGATACCGGATGATGTGATCCATGACCCGGGCTTTCTCACTTTCTTCTCTAGAAAACGCTTTGATTTCACGAACTCCGGAGAGATTATCATTCAGGGTGGCATTCAGTTCCCCTAATTCCGCTTGACGGGCCCGGAATGCAGGACGAACGTATTTAGTAAAACCCTGCACTCCCAGGATGATCATCGGAACGGGGATCAAACTCAATAATGTCAGCTGCCAGTTAATTCCGGACAAAACCGCAATCACACCAATCAGCATCAGCGTATTGGCGATCACATCGGGAATGGCATGAGCGATCAGATGCTCGAGCAAATCGGTATCATTCACCACTCGCGACATCAACTGCCCGGTCTGCTTTTCTTCATAAAACCGAAGGGACAAGCGCTGCAAATGCTCATAAACTTTTGCCCGAACATCAGCCACCACACTCCATCCCGCGATATGGGCCATGTAACTTCGGACAAACTGTAAACCCGCGCGCACCACATATACGCCAAGTGCCAACAGAGCTAAACGGGTGATATATTTCATATCTCCCGGGCTCACCCCTGCATCTGTAACCGTAGCCACCATGTTTTTTATGATCCAGGGAATCAGCAATTGAACGCCTACCAGTAAAAGCATGCTCAATACCGTCAATATAAGCACACCCGCATAATCTCGGGCAAATTTAAACACAAACTTCAGCGATTTCAAAAAACCTCCACGTAAAACACCGAACTTAATTCAGAGATATTACTATATTAATTTATGCGCCTAACCTGCACAAGGCATCCTGCAAAAGATATGCTCTTTGGTCGATGGATCCCAGGAACCAAACTGCCTCATCACTGCCTGTCGCATGACAGTGAAACCGCGGTCAGAAGGGTTTTTTTATCTCCTCGGGAGTAGTTATCCCCCCTGAAAAACCTTTCCAAAATGATTGTGTTACCCCAAGGGAACCGTTCCTTGATAACGGTCTCCCTCTATTCAGTTCTACTTGACCACGGGATCATCTGGCCCAGGCGCCAGCCCCCTTCCCCGCCTACGCGAATGTCCCGCCTCACAAAACGCCACCAGGAAAGAAGGGCAAAAACCGCTGCGGCTGCCAGCAACCCGAAGAGCCATTCCCGGTTCAACCCCGCAAAGGCCTCCTGGGTTTGATAGTATTCCAGGGGCGAAAACCTGGCCACAGTTTCCAGATTTTCATTGAGTGTAGCAAACCCGGGGAGGAAGAAACTGGCCACGAGCAGGAGACCGGCAGCCATGGAAGCCAGACGGCGGGAAGGAAGAAGCATGCTCAACAGCACCCCCAGGGCCCCGAAGAGGGCCATCTCCGCGTACAAGGATAAAAAGGGCCGGGCTACTTCCCCCCATCCCAGGGACAATGAGGACCAGTTCATGGGCCCGACGATGCCCAACCAGGCGATGAACAAAATGCCCGCCAACGCACAAAGAAAAGCCAAGAACCGACCCACAAAGAGGCCGCTGCGGCTCACCGGATGGGCCATGACCAGATCCAATCTGCCCTCCTCTTCATCCCGGGCCAGGAGGCCGCTGCCGGCCTGGATGGCGAAAATACCCAGGATCAAGGGCATATAGGAAAAGAATTCGATAGCCACAAACCCTTCGGGGGTAGCCATGCCGCCTAAATCCCCAAAAAATGCCATAAATTCCTGGGGGAAGCTCTCAACCAACTGCTCATACATGTCCATCTGATCGGCAAAGGAATCATACACCGAGACCAGAAGCACGCCCAACAGGGCCAGTCCGAAGCCCCAGCCTGCGATTTGGCCCGCATAATTGCGGAGCGAATGCTTGAATTCAACGAACATTATGCTTCCTCCTCTTCCCGCTCGTAATATTTCAGGAAAATATCCTCCAGCGAGTGGGATGCGGTCTGGAGGTCTTTGACCGGAAATCCTGCCAGGGACTTGATCAAAGCGTCCATCTCTCCTTCCACGCGCAGCTGGGCAGATAAACCGTCGCTCTCTGCCAGAACATGGACACCAGGCAATGCGCGGAGCGGATCAAGATCGACGGGGTCCATAAAGCTGACATGGACTTGCCGCATGGCCATCTCCGTCAGCTGATCAGGTGTGGCTTCTTCCACGATCACACCCTGGCGGATGATAGCCACCCGATCTGCGAGGGTTTCCACCTCACCGAGGATGTGCGAGGAGAAGAACACCGTCGCTCCCCGCGACTGGGCTTCCCGCAGCAAGCGGTAGACTTCCTGCTGCATCAGCGGGTCCAACCCCGCCGTGGGCTCATCCAGAATCAGCAGCGTTGGCTGGTGCATCAAGGCCTGGACAACGCCGACCTTCTGTTTGTTGCCGCTGGAAAGGTTCTTGATCTTGCGGGAGGTATCCAATTCAAGACGCCGGGTCAATTCCTTCAAATACGCTTTATCCGTACGGTTACCGCGCAATTGGATAAGATAACGAAACAACTGGCTCACTTTAAGTGTGCCCTCCAGGCTCAACTCACCCGGCAAATAGCCTATCTGGCGCTGGACCAAGACCGGGTTCTTCTGGGGATCGAGCCCTAAAACGCGGATGCTGCCCGCCTGAGGCCGAATCTGGTCCAGCAGGCAGCGGATAGTGGTGGTCTTTCCCGCTCCATTGGGACCGAGAAATCCGAGCAGCTCCCCCCGCTGAACCTTGAGGTCCACTCCCCGCAGCGCCTGTACCGAACCGTACCATTTCACCAACCCTTGTATATCAATGACATGTTCCATGAATCCCTCTCCTATCCAAATTCCACGCGTCTCCAAACTCTCCTCCAAAAAAGGTTTTCGAGCGGGGACCGGATCTTCCCATTACAACAATCCCCCCACCAACCTCCAGACCTGGGCCACAAGTAGAGTGACCACAAATCCCATCCCCAGGGGAAGCAGGGCAGCCACCGCGGTCCATTTGGCGCTCTTCGTTTCCTTGTAAATAGTATAAATGGTCGTGCTGCAGGGGTTGTGGATCAGGCTGAAGAGCATCAGGTTCACGCCGGTCAACAACGTCCACCCCCCGGCCCGGAAGATTTCCATCGTCTTGGACGCGGATTCCAATTCGAACATCACCCCCGCTCCTTCTCCCACCCCGGACAACCCCGTGGTCATCACGGTGAGCATGAGTACGGTTGGGATGACGATCTCATTGGCGGGGATGGCCACGATATAGGCCACCAGGATCACGCCGTTAAGTCCGATCAGCACACCCAAAGGATTCAAGAATTGGATCAGGTGTTCGGCGATGCTTGTCCCGGCCAGATTGACATTGGCGATGACCCAGATCACAATCCCCGCAGGCAAAGCGAAGACCACAGCCCTCCACAGGACGATCAACGTGCGGTCGATCAATGAAGTATACAGGGTTTGCAGGACCCGGGGCGGACGGTAGGGA
>JAGXKM010000114.1 GCA_018335275.1 Anaerolineales bacterium
TGATCGCTGTCGCTTTCTTTGGGGCTGGGACCGAGGTTCTGGCCTACGCGCACGCCAAAGCGGTGTTTTTGATCCTGGATGTCTTGCTCATCATCTGGACCGCGTTTTTGCTTTTCCGTGTCGTGGATGAAGCTGGGGCCATTCAGATCCTCGGCGATGCGCTTCCTTACTTAACATCTGACCGGGGTATGCAGGCCCTGGTCATAGGCTGGGCTTTCGCGTCCTTTTTGCAGGGGGTTGGAGGGTTTGGCGTTCCTGTCGCGGTGATTGCCCCCATCTTGGGGGGCTTGGGATTTCCCGCTCTGACCTCTGTGGTCATTCCCTCCCTGGGTCATTCTTGGTCGGTGACATTTGGTTCATTAGGTTCCTCTTTTAACGCTTTGATGGCAGCGACCGGTTTGACGTGGGATACGTTGGCTGCTCCCGCTGCCTTGTTTTTAGGCCTTGCAGGTTTGGGCGTGGGTTTTATGGTGGCCCATGCCGCCGGGGGTTGGAAAGCTCTGCGTCGTCTGTTTGTCCCCGTGATGGTGATGGGAATAGCGATGGGCGTGGGCCAATTTCTGACTGCTACAGGCGGTTTGTGGAACATAGGGGGGTTCATCGGGGGAATGGTGGGACTGATGGTAGGCTTCCCCCTTGCCCGCAGGTTCCGGGGTCAGGAGGAACAAGAAGGTGAGGTCGCCTGGGGTAGATTGCTGGTAGCCCTCTCCGGTTACGGAATCCTAATTATATTAACCTTGTGCGTCCAGTTTATCCCCCGGGTCCAGGAAATATTTAGCGGGGTCGTTATTGGCTGGGATTTTCCTGGAACGGAGACCGCCCTGGGCTTTGGCGTGGACCCTGGTCCGGGCCACCAGATTTATATTCTCCGCCATGCGGGGATGATCTTGTTTACTTCTTCCCTGCTTTCTTATTTGATTTTCCGATGGGCGAGATGGTATGAGAAGGGGGCTCTGAGGCGGATCCTGGGCGGAACCGTCCAGCGGGTGATCACATCCAGCGTGGGGGTCTCCTCTATGGTTTTGATGGCCGTGATCATGCAGCACGCGGGGATGACCGATACCCTTGCCCGTGGGGTCTCCACTACCATCGGTCAGGCGTATCCCTTGCTTTCGCCGTGGATGGGCGCCCTGGGCGCTTTCATGACGGGGAGCAATACGAACTCGAATCTGGTATTTGCGGCCTTGCAGATGCGGACTGCGGATATATTAGGGATCTCCGTGCCGATCATCCTGGCGGCCCAAACCGCGGGGGCTGCCCTGGGTTCAGTGATCGCGCCCACCAAAGTCATCGTGGGAGCGAGCACAGCGGGTATGGCCGGACGGGAGGGGGAAGTGATGCGGAAAATGCTGCTCTACATCGGTTTATTGATCGCCTTGATGAGCGCACTGACGGTTATAGGAGTGATCCTTCTATGAACGACTTTTTCCAGACGCTTCGAGAGCGGTCTTTCCCTGTTCATATCATGGTTTTCCTGGCCATGATCCTTCCCAGCGCTGGACTCTATTTTGTAGCTGGCAGCGGGGCAGCGGGGCTGGTTTGGGTGTTCATTGGGGTGATTGTGATCGCGAATTTGTTAGCGATGATGGTTTAAGGGCAGTCCGGTCTGCCGCGAAAATGCCCTTCCCAAAAACTGATAGCTTTTGATAGCGGACGTGGACATAATTGTTAATGCAGGCTGGAAAAGGAACATACTCAACGAAGTGTTGGTTGGGAGTTTTTTAAGGTCAGAAGGACGAGAAAGGATGATATGCGTGAGGTAGCGATTTTAGGGATAGGTCAGGTTCCAGTGGATGAACACTGGGAAAAAACCCTGGTGGACCTGGCTGGTGAGGCTGTTTTCCAGGCCTTGAATGATGCAGGAAGAGAAGAAGTTGATGCCCTGTATGTGGGCAACATGCTGGCGGGTCAGGTTGATAAGCAGACTCAATTAGGCGCTTTGATCTCGGATTGGGTTGGGATGCGGGGAATTGAAGCCATGACGGTGGAAGCTGCTTGCGGCTCAGGTGCACTCGCTCTCAGGACGGGATTGATGGCGGTGGGTTCGGGGTTGATGGACAGCGTGCTCGCTGTCGGCCTGGAAAAAATGACCGATGTCTCAAGCAGCGAGACGACCGCAGCCCTGGCCACAGCTGCCAGCGCCAATTGGGAAACGGTCCACGGGGTGACGTTCGTGGGTTTAAACGCATTGATTATGCGCCGGTATATGTACGAGTACGGTTGGCAGCATGCGGATTTTGCACCTTTCTCTATCAACGCCCACGCCAACGGCGCCAATAATCCCTCTGCCCGATTTCAACGACCGATCACAGAAAAGGTGTATAAGAACGCGCGCATGATTTGCGATCCTATCAATTTGATGGATGCCTCCCCTATGGGAGATGGGGCAGCTGCGGCTTTGCTCGTCCCCGCTGATGCCTTGAAAAAGGGTGGAGGACGATCGCTGATTACCGTTGAGGGCTCTGCGGTGGCGACGGATTCGGTCGCCATTCATGACCGCCATGACCCCCTGTGGTTAGCCGCGGCTGAAAAATCTGCCCGGGAAGCGTACCGGCAGGCGGGCATGGGACCTGAGCAGATGGACCTCTTTGAAATTCACGATGCCTTTTCCATCATGTCTGCTTTGTCTTTAGAGGCCTGTGGGTTTGCGGAGCGGGGACAGGGTCCCCGGCTGGCACAGGAGGGGGAGATCCGGCCAGGCGGGAGGATTCCAATCACGACGATGGGCGGGTTGAAAGCCCGCGGTCATCCCGTGGGGGCGACGGGCATGTACCAGATCGTAGAGGTCGTCAAGCAGCTGCGCGGCGAAGCGGGCCCAGCTCAAATTGATGGCGCAAAGGTGGGCATGGCCCAGAATATCGGCGGTAGTGGAGCTACAATCGTGACCCATATTTTGAAACGCCGCTGACAGCAGGAGAGGGAGTCCGGGTTTCCCTTTAGATCAAGTAAAATAATCACTCCAGCGGGGAGGGGAATGTAAACCGCTCATCCCAGGTCAAGCAAGGGGGAGATGCGGGTGACGGTGTTTTCAAGGGACTGAGATCCCTGAATGGTGAGGTGGATCGCGTCCTGGGGGCAAATTTCAACGCAGCGTCCACAGCCCCGGCAGGCACCATTGATGACCGCTTTTCCGTCTTTCCATTCCACAGCCTCCATGGCACATATGCCGTTGAGGCATTCCCCACAGCCTGTGCAGCGTTCGTTGACCCAGACCTGAACCCCGGGCATCTTGGTGATCTTATCGCCGATGGCAGGTGAAAGATGGGGGACGAGTCCCCAAAGGCAGCAGCAGGGGCAGCAGTTGCAGATGGTCATCAATTTGCGGCTGGGAAAGGCGCCTAACCATACGGCGTCCAGGCGGTTCCGCCCGATGGTGTGCACCAGACCTGCTTCGCGGCAGCGTCTGGCGTGCTGGAGCGCTTCTTCTTTGGTCACCCTTCTCCCCAACTCGGAGTTAATTTTGGTCACGCTTTCCCCCAGAAAAATACATCCCAGATCATGGGGGTAATCGCGGCATCCTTCCCCTTCCCGGCAGATGCAGAAGTCCATAATCCAGTGGTGCGTGGCTTGTTGAATGAAATGGTCCACGACCTGTGAAGGCAGCACCATACTGGTTGGGTCTTCCAGGTTTTCTTGGACCGCTACCGTGTTGTCTTTGGGTAGATAAATGATCTCATCTTTTCGGAAGAAAAGGTAGTCGACCACCTGCCCAATCACTGGCAATCGGGTCATTTTCGCGAATATGCGCCGGCTGGGGTAGAGCCATTTCAAGAAGTTGACGAACCATAAGGGGCGAGCCATAAATACCTACCATTAAGTTTGGATAACAAAACAAGGCATCGAAAGGATTATAGCCAAGAATAGGTTTTCCAGCCAGCGATATTTGTCACCCGGGGTCCAAAGGAACTTCAGGACCATTCAACGCTTGCCTGAGATCATCGGTCCAGATGAATGAGGGAGGCCGATTCTCCAAACTATCACTCAGGAGGACGAAAAAATGAGGGAAATACAGTACGGTTCAGTGATTTTCACCGTCAACTTTTTAACATCTTTCCAATCACCCCCCTTGTGGTACACTGTCATCGATGAATCGAAAAGCGTTGGAAACACTGGAGTATCAAAAAATCCTAGCCCAGCTCGCTGATCACTGCCATTTCAGCGTCGCCCGGGAGAGGGCGCTGGAGTTATACCCCTCCACGGACCAGGAAGAAATAGACCGCCTGCAGGAGGAGACGGAAGAGGCGGTGCGCTTACTTTCGCTCCATCCCGGCGTCGGTATCGGGGGTGCCAGAGATCTTCGGCCCATTGTCGAGGACGCCCTCCGGGGCATTCTCCTGGAGCCGGGACACCTGACGCGGGTGAAATACACGTTGATTGCAGCCCGGGATTTGCGCAGGTTCATGGATGACACCGGGGATACATATCCTCGCCTGGGCGGGATGTCCTCCCATTTACCTGCTTCGCTGGGGTTGGTGGATGCCATCTCCAAAGCCATCTCGGATGAGGGGGAGATTTTGGATTCAGCATCAGAGGACCTGGCGCGCATCCGCCGCGAGTTGAGGGTCCAGCACGATCGTTTGCGGGATCGGATGAGCGGCATGGTAAACAGCTCTCGGATCTCAAAATATTTACAGGAGCCCATTTACACCCAACGGGAAGGCCGGTATGTGCTCCCCATCCGGGCGGATGCCAAAGGGAAAGTGCGGGGGATCGTGCATGATAAATCAGCCAGCGGCGCTACGTTATATCTTGAACCCGAACGTTTGGTGGAAGGGAACAACCGCCACCGGCAGTTGAAACTGGACGAACGGAATGAAGAGCGCCGGATATTGTCAGCGCTTTCCAAGCTGGTGGGAGAGCAGAGTTCGACGTTGAAGGCCATGGTTGGGACCCTGGCTGATTTTGATCTGGCTTTGGCCCGCGGGCGGTACGCCCAGGCGCTGGATGCCCACCGGCCGCAGATGCACCTCTTCCCGGAAAACACGGAGGGCGTCCATCCCGGCGTGGTGCTGCGTTTGTACGGGGCCCGGCATCCTCTTCTCCCTGAGGACGATGTGGTGCCCATTGATATCTCTCTTGACGACCAGACATATGCCTTGATCATCACCGGGCCGAACACGGGCGGTAAGACTGTCACGTTGAAGACAGTGGGGCTTTTGGCTTGTATGGCCCAGACGGGGCTGCACATCCCGGCAGCGTCCGGTTCTGAGTTGAGCCTCTTTGAAGATGTTTTTGCTGATATCGGGGACGAACAATCGATCGAACAGTCCCTGTCCACGTTCTCTTCCCACATCACAAATATCATTGATATCCTGGGGCAGGCGAATCCACACTCTCTGGTCATCCTGGATGAGTTGGGTGCAGGTACGGACCCCCAGGAGGGAGCGGCGCTGGCCCGGGCCCTGATGACGCATATTTTGGATCGGGGGATCACCACCCTGGTCACGACCCATCATCCGGATTTAAAGGCCTATGCCCACACCACCCCGGGGGTGGTCAATGCAGCTGTGGAGTTTGACCTGGAAACCCTGGAACCCACCTACCATCTCACAGTTGGCCTGCCGGGTCGTTCCAACGCCCTGGCCATCGCCAGCCGGCTGGGCCTCCCCGGGGAGATCGTTTCAGAGGCGAGGAAAAAACTCAATCCGGCGGATGTCAAAGCGGACGATTTGCTGGACGAAATCCGCCACCAGCGCCATATGGCTGAGGAGGCCAGGCAGTCAGCGGAAAAAGTGGAACAGGAAGCCAAAGAGATCCGGGCTGAACTCGCGGACCGGTTGGAGAATATTGAGGACGAGCGAAGTCAGGCCATAGAGGAAGCCCGCAGGAATGCGCGGGAAGAAGTGCAAGAACTCCGCGGTCAGGTGCAGGACATCAAAGAGATGCTGGAGCGGGATGAGGAACCCTCCCAGAAACTGGAAGAGGTGGAGGATAAAATCGAGGAAGTGGATGAGGAGTTATCCCAACCTGTGCCCCGGCGTCGACCAGATATTCCTCA
>JAGXKM010000017.1 GCA_018335275.1 Anaerolineales bacterium
ACTATCTTTCACCGCCCATTGACACTTTGCGGGATGCTGGCTTACAGCATGTGATGTCTACCCTGCCGGATCAGGAACGTTATAACTATATCTACGCAGGTCGTTCTCAGCTCTTAGATCACATCCTAGTCACCCCGAATCTGATGGAGGCACTGGTCCGGGTCGATGTCTTGCATACGAACGCGGATTTCCCCCTGCCCCTTCCCGGTGATGAGTCGCCAATGCGGAAGTCGGATCACGACTTGGTGGTTGCCACGTTTTCCGGGCTGGAATAAAATCAGGTTTTACGAATAATGGACGAGGAAAAGATGGGATCGAACCTTTTAGGGCACCTGTTGGTCGTCCTTCTGAAGGGAGATTGCAGAACAGGTCCGTAGTGTCACCGGTGGTCAAGGAAGAAGGTATGATGGAAACTTATGATGGGAAATTTTATCTCGGCAAGACATATGATCTGGAAAAGGGTGAAATCACAGCGGATAAGTTACTGTATGACCCGGATGATTTAACCACCCATGCGGTAGCGTTTGGGATGACGGGGTCGGGAAAGACAGGGCTGTGCATTGACCTCTTGGAGGAGGCAGCCTTAAATGAAATCCCTGCCCTGATGATCGATCCTAAGGGGGATATGACGAACACGCTTCTCCACTTTCCTGATTTGCTTCCGGAAGATTTTTTACCCTGGGTGAATCCGGATGAAGCCAGGCGGGAGGGCAAGACACTAGAGCAGTCGGCAGCGGACGCCGCTTCTTTGTGGAGTAAGGGGCTGGAAGGTTGGGGGATTGGAGAGGAGCGGCTGCAGGCTTTGAAAGATTCCGTACAGTATACGATTTATACGCCCGGGTCGGAATCCGGGATGCCTGTTAATATCTTATCTTCTTTGGAAGCGCCCGGATTGGATTGGGAAAAACACCGCGAGATATTGCGGGAAAAAATTTCCGGTGTGGTCATGGGTTTGCTGGGTTTGGTGGGGTTGGATGAAATGGATCCGGTGCGGTCCCCTGAACATATCCTGCTCAGCAATATTTTCGAGCATGCCTGGAGTCAAGGCCAGGATCTCGACCTGGGTGAGTTGATCCTCCAGATTCAGAATCCTCCCTTTGAAAAACTGGGCATGATGGATGTGGAGGCATTTCTGCCTGAAAAGGAACGGGTGGAGTTATCGATGATGTTAAACAACATCTTGGCTGCTCCCTCATTCCAGTCCTGGATCATAGGGCAGCCGTTAGAGATTGGGGAGCTGCTCATGACCCCTGAGGGTCGGCCGCGCCACAGTGTCTTTTATATCGCGCATCTCAGTGATGCGGAGCGGATGTTCTTTGTCACCCTCCTGTATTCTGCCGTTGAAACCTGGATGCGATCGCAGAAAGGTTCGACCTCCCTCCGAGCACTGCTGTATTTTGATGAGATTTATGGTTATCTGCCGCCGGTAGCCAATCCTCCCTCTAAGACGCCGATGCTGCGAATGCTGAAACAGGCAAGGGCATTTGGGGTAGGGCAGGTCCTGGTTACCCAGAACCCGGTGGATGTGGATTACAAGGCCCTTTCCAATGCCGGAACCTGGTTTATCGGGAAGCTGCAGACAGAACAGGATAAGGAGCGTCTCCTCGATGGCCTGGAAGGCGCGTCCCCGGGGATGGAGCGCAAGGCGTATGACCGTTTGATCTCCAGATTGGACAAGCGTATTTTCCTGCTCCATAACGTCCATGAAGAAGACCCTGTCCTGTTCCACACACGGTGGGCTATGAATTACCTTACCGGTCCGCTGACACGGAATCAGATTCCTGCTTTAAACAAGCTGGCGGGATTAAAAGCAGGAGTGCGGAAGGGAGCCCCCGCGGAGGAAGAAGGCAAAGGCAGGACCAAGGGAGAACAGGGGGAAACGGAGGGGCAGCAGCAAAGAACGAAGGATGTGCCCGGGTCCTCCACGCCGCCTTCCGTGCCCAGGGGAGTGGATGAATATTTTTACCCCCTTGAATTGGATCTGGATGCGGCTGTGGAGGAAGCTTCTCTACATTCCAAAAGTGTCCTCCAAAGCGTTATTTTATACTGTCCTGTGCTCGCTTCCCAGGCAAATGTTCGATTTCTGAAGCGAAATTACAACCTGGATTATGAAGAAAAAAGGACAGCTCTGGTTTTGGATCCAGAGCCAACGGGGAGGGTCGATTGGGAGAGCTGGTTGGAGGAACCCTTGAAGATTCGCGCCCTGAGGCGGAAGCCGGAAACCGGATCGCGTTTTGCTGACCTGCGGGCCCCTCTCTCTGACGAAAAAACCCTCAATTCGCTGCAGGCGGACTTTAAGGATTGGATTTATCACACCTTTACAGTGATGGTTAAAGGCTACGAGGACCTGGATGTTTATGCAGGTCCCCGGGAATCCAAAGAGGATTTTCGGAAACGGGCGGCTGAAGCTGCGGGTCGAGAAAAAGAAACTGAGATCGAGAAGATCAATGAGTCCTATAAAAAGAAAATCGACCGAATGGAAGAGCGGATCCTGAAAGAAGAGCGGGAGCTGGAAGAGGATGAAATGGAGTTGTCCCAGCGAAAAATGGAAGAGATGGGCACTCATGTGGAAAACGTCTTGAGTTTGTTGGCGGGACGAAAGCGGCGCTTATCCACATCCCTTTCGAAACGGAGAATGACCAGCAAAGCGAAATCGGATGTCAAAGAATCCCTGGCGGTCATTGAGGAGTATGAGGAGAAGATTGAGGAGCTGGAAGAAGAGCGTAAGGCGGACATCCAGGATGTGGAGGAAACATGGGATCAGCTCTTAGAGGAAGTGGAGGAGATTCCCATCGCCCCGTTTAAGAAGGACATTCTCATCGAGCTTTTTGGTGTGATTTGGTATCCCTACTATCTGATAGAGGGTCCCAGAGGATGGGTGGAGGTGCCTGCTTTCTCTTAGCCTTTTTTGCACGTCTTTCCGATCATGGTTCTAACCACACAATCCCCTCAGCATGTAGGGAGGGGATTGTTATATTTTTACTGCTTCCCGTTCTCAACCTGTTATGATGTATACTCCCCAACCGAAGAGGAGCCCGATGCCTGCGCCCGCGAGGATATCTGAGAGGTAATGGACGCCCAATGCGATCCGTGCGGCAGCGACAAGCAGGGACCAGAGTACCATGACCCCTCCCAACCAGGCGGGGCCGAGGAGGAAGACCAGCAAGCTCAGCATGGCGGCCCGTGCTGCGTGGCCGGAGGGGAAGGAGTGCGGGTCGGTGGTGCGGTATATTTTTCCCCATTCCCCCTCCGGACGGGGTCGTTTAATGGTCATTTTCAGGGAGAGGACGAAAACGGCGGTGACCAGAATCCCGATAATGAGCTTGAGGAGGATAGATTTCAGGTTGGGGGATGCCAGGGGGTAGAGGATGATTAACCCAGCTAACCAGAACCAGGAATCTGCTGAATGGGCGAAAAGAGCAGCTGCCCGCCTCAATGTTGGGCGGGTGGAGGGGAGGCGGATTTTCTGGGAAACTGAGTAGTCAATGCGGGTTAATTTCTTTAAAACCATGGCTTTCAAGAGATATGTTTTGTCAAAGGAATTGAGGATAATTCAGCGGGTGGATGCAAAACTTGGTAGAAGTATACCGTATTTTTTGGAAAAGCACCGCCACCCTCTGTTTGAGTCGAGATTTCTGTACATGATAAAATGGATGATGGATCCTTTTTCAGGGATGATTGATGCTTCCATTGTCCCTGAAGATGAAATCAGTATGAGGAGGATGGGCTGTGGAACTTCCAACGTATGCATATTTTGAAGGCGAGATTGTTCCGTATCGGGAAGCGAAAGTCAGCATTCTCGTTCATGCTTTAAATTACGGTACAGCTGCGTTTGGCGGTTTGCGCGGGTATTGGAACGAGGGGGATGAACAGCTGTATCTTTTTCGAGCTGAAGATCATTTTCAACGTTTATTGAACTCAGCAAAAATCCTAACGATGGAGTTTGATGAGACTCCCGCGGATTTGATTCATATCACAAAAGAGTTGCTTCAAAAAGAAGGTTACCATCAGGATGTATACATACGACCCCTGGTGTATAAAGCTGAGGAAGGGATTGGCGTCCGTTTGCATGATATCAAGGCGGAATTGGCGATCTCGGCTTTGCCGTTCGCTCGATATGTGGCTAACGACACGGATGCTCATGTGACGATATCCTCCTGGCGGCGGATCGATGATAACATGATCCCTGCCCGGGGGAAGATCGCCGGGGCCTACGCAAATTCAGCTTTCATCAAGTCGGACGCCGTGCGCTCCGGCTTTGATGAGGCGCTGGTCCTCACCTCGGATGGACATATCTCCGAGGGGAGTGCGGAGAACGTTTTTTTGGTCAGGGATGGGGTCCTTGTCACCCCTCCCATCACAGAAAATATCCTGGAAGGGATTACACGGCGGACTGTGCTGCAGATCGCAGACGAGATCTTGGGGATTGAAACCCGGGAACGGAGGGTGGACCGCACGGAAATTTATGTCTGTGATGAGCTTTTTCTGACCGGGACAGCTGCGCAGATCACAGCGGTGACCCAGGTAGATCACAGGTTGATTGGTTCGGGAAAAATGGGGCCGATCACAAAACGACTTCGCGAAACGTTTGATGATGTCGTCCGGGGTCGGGTGCAATCCTACAGCTCCTGGCTGACAATAGTGTATTGAGGGAAGGGTCCGAAAGGCAGCAACGCAGCCTAGTTGATATATCAACTAGGCTGCGCTTTATTTTTTAATATGAAAGTACAGGGAGAAATTACGGAACCTGAATGGTCTGGCCCACACTTAGCTTTTGGTCAACACCGATGTCATTGACCTCAGCGATCGCCCGGGGGTCGACGTCACCGAATTCACAAGCGATGGAATAGGTGGTGTTGTTGCTGATGGTTACAGTGTACGTCGTGGGATGGTATTGTAAGGCCCGCTTGCCGGGAAACGCCCGAGCCTGGGAGGGGATTTGAATGGTTTCTCCTGGGAAGAGGACAGCCCCTTTGGTGAGGCCATTGTAGTTCAGAAGATCCACGGGGTGGATGTCATAACGCCGAGCCAAACAGTAAACCCACTCGCCTTTGTGGAGGGTATATGAGCTGGGAGCAGCGTATGTGCTGGCCTGCTGCGGTTCAGACGTGGGCTGGTCCGTAGGTACCGGCGTGTTAGTCGGCGCAATTTCTGTTTCTCCCGCCGTCTCCGTCCCTTCTTGACCGGGGGAGGTCGCCAGTGGGGTTTCAGAACCCTCTGTTTGAGGAGTTTTCGCTACCGCAGTCATGGTCGCCTGTTTTGCGATCTCACTCAGGTTGGTAGTGGGTGTCACGGGAGGGGGGGTGGAAGCCGAAAGGCGACAGGCAGACAAAGTGAGCGTCAGTACAATACATACGATGAGAAAAATCCGAGAATTATTCATGAGGCGATCTCTCCTTATATGGAACTACATTTCCCTTTGGCTCAGGACGTGATTGAGACACAATGGAAATCGGATTAATGTTGATGCTAGCACACTTCCAAAAGTGCGTCAAGAAAATGTGGTTTCTGTTCATGCACTTCAAATGGGTGCAAGATCGGTGCCAGACCTGAAAAATCGGGATGGATTTCCGCGAGGTAAAGCGGATCTTGGCTGATCGGGGCCGTTGATTGACCCTTCGGGGAGCTTCTGATACACTAATAAAAGAATTATTGGCCGACGAATCTGGGACCATTCCCTGGGATAAATAATATGTCAAAAGTATTATATTTGAAATGGCGACCTCTTGATTGGGACGAAGTGGTCAGCCAGGATCATGTCATTAAGACGCTCCAAAATGCAGTCAGGAACGATCGGGTTTCACACGCCTATTTGTTCTCAGGGCCCCGGGGGACGGGGAAGACGACGACAGCGCGCATATTGGCCAAAGCCGTTAATTGTTTGGAGGAAGAACCTGAAAACCGGCCCTGTAATCAGTGCCAACACTGCCGGGCTGTCAACCAGGGGGAAT
This sequence comes from Anaerolineales bacterium, assembly GCA_018335275.1. Classification (GTDB taxonomy): domain Bacteria; phylum Chloroflexota; class Anaerolineae; order Anaerolineales; family UBA11858; genus B10-G9. Next base: position 5,952 of record JAGXKM010000017.1, read on the forward strand.
TTCTGGATTTGATAGAGATCGACGCAGCCTCCAACACCAGCGTGGAGGATGTCCGTGACCTGCGGGATAAAATTAATTTCACGCCCAATCAAGGCCGTTTCAAAGTGTACATCATCGACGAAGTGCACATGCTTTCGCAGGCTGCCTTTAATGCACTTTTGAAGACATTGGAGGAACCTCCGGAGCATGCGATTTTTGTTCTGGCGACCACAGAGGTCCATAAGATACCTGCCACGGTGTTATCGCGCTGCCAACGGCATGAGTTTCGGCGGATCCCGGTGGAGGCTATCGTCACACAATTGGAGAAGTTGGTCGAAAGCGAAGGGTTAGAAGTGGAACCGCAGGCGCTGCGCTTGATCGCCAAGCAGGCAACGGGGAGTTTGCGGGATGCTATTTCTTTACTTGATCAATTGGCTGCAGCAGAAGCTGAGATCACCCTGGATTTGGCACACCAGGTGTTGGGCACTGCGACCGATCAAGCCGTACTTGAGTTGGTGGATGCCCTCCTGAGGGAGGAAGCAGCGAGAGGTTTGGATGTCCTTCAAGCTGCCTTAGAGCGGGGGAGCGATCCGCGGCATTTCGCCCGGCAAGTGATCAGTTATCTCCGGAATGTGTTGTTGGTGAAGATGGGAAATCGAGAAGAGGTGGAGATCCCAACGGATGATGAAGCGAGGCTGCTGAAACATAGTCAGGCCTTTACAGTTGACCAACTCTTACGCGTTATCCGGGCTTTTAACCAGGCTACCATTCACAAAAGCAGCTCCTGGCAGCCTTCTCTGCCCCTTGAGATGGCTTTTATCGACGTCTTGAGTGAGGGGGAAGCGCTTTCATCTGAGGTAACTCAAGAGACATCCCAAGGGAAAAAAAAACAGCAAACCCGGGACCAGGTTGACAGCGGGGAGGTCAGCGGGGATTCAAAACGTAAAAGTGAAAACACTGAGACCTCAAAACCTCAAAGCGAAGAAGGCTCCCCATCAAAAGCCGTGCATGCTTTACGGAGTTGGGATCAAATCATCAAGATGGCGCGGGATTATAACCCTACGACGCAGGCGCTTTTAAACTCGTGTACTCCTCTGGGATTGAAAAAGGGCTGTTTGATCCTCAGTTTTAAAAACGAGATCATCAAATCTAAAATGGAGAACGGGGATCATCTTCAAACCTGCCGGCAGATTATCACCAAAGTGGTGGGGGAAGAATTTCCCATCAAATGTGTGATCGGTCAGAGCAAAGGGAAGGATATGCCACAGGATGTGGATCCGGACGGCCTGGTGGCCACGGCCGTTCGTGAATTGGGTGGTAAGTACGTATCCGATGAGGAGTAGGTGAGGATCTCTGTCCTGGAGTATTGAAAGCTGGTTTTCTAACTCTACCGGGAAAATAGGACTGGTTCGGAAGGTTAGAGTGAAGGTTAATTCGTTTCGTGGTTTTAGCGGAGGAAGGAATGTCAAAAAGTTCGTTTACGGGAAACACATCAATGGGCAGGAAGGGGATGATGCAGCAGCTGCAGCAGCTACAAAAACAAATGAAAGAGGCCCAGGAGCAATTAGCGGCAGAAGAGGTTGTGGGTTCCGCGGGCGGGGGCGCTGTCAAAGTTGTCTTCAGCGGGGATCAAAAATGCAAGTCGGTGGAGATTGACCCCGGATTGTTCGCAGAAGGGGACCAGGAAATGCTTCAGGATTTGGTGCTGGCAGCCATCAAGAACGGTTTGGAGAAAGCGAACGAGATGGCTGCAGAGAAACTTGGACCCTTGGCTGGTGGGGGCTTGCCCTTTTAATCTAAACATTCATAGGTGAGACCATGCTCCCTGAACCCGTCACAGATCTTATCAATGCTTTTTCTAGATTGCCAGGCGTGGGTCCGAAAACCGCTTCGCGGCTGGTGTTTTACCTTTTACGAGGCAGTGATGATGAACTCACACTCACCCTGGCGGACGCCTTGCGGGACCTCCGTTCCAAGACGGATTACTGCCCGGACTGCTTCAACATCATGAGAAAAGGTCGGGAACGCTGCCGGGTGTGCAGCGACCCGGACCGGGATCGCAGCTTGATCTGCGTTGTGGAAGACCCCCTGGATGTGGCTGCTTTGGAGCGGACATCGGGCTTTGGGGGAAGGTATCATGTCTTGCATGGAGCCCTTTCCCCTGTGGAAGGGGTCGGACCCGAGGACTTAAAAATTAAAGAACTGCTGGAGCGGGTGCGGCAGGGTGAGATCAAGGAAGTGATCATCGCCACCAATCCCAGCATGGAGGGTGATGCCACGGGCATGTACCTCCGTCAGCAGCTGGGACAGATGGATGTCCGGCTGACTCGATTGGCGCGGGGTTTGCCCATGGGGGGCGATCTGGAGTACGCGGATCAAAACACATTACTGCGGGCTTTGATGGGGCGGCAGGAGATGGAGTGACCGTCTCCGGGGTGGGGAACCTTAACACTTTCTCGGAGGTTGGATTCATCCCTTGACAGGGGTTGAATATACTTTATAATTCGGTACGTAAGAAAGGATTTCGCCCCTTGGGGCAAATCCATGAAAACACAAGAGTAAAAAAGAGACCCTCCCAAAACACGAGAGTGCGCGGGTGAAGCCGGTGTCAAAGAGATGGATGTCGGCGGGGTCTTTTGTTCTCTCTAAAGCCCTTGACGTGGATATGGTGAAATGGTATCATGGAATTCGCTGAGGAAGGGCCTGAACCTTAACAACTGAATAGTGATAGAAAGCCAACCAGCAAGAAGAAACTTTGAGATAGAACTTCGTAAATCCATCCCACTTTGTGGGATAAATTTTTGCGGAGAGTTTGATCCTGGCTCAGGATGAACGCTGGCGGCGTGCCTAATACATGCAAGTCGAACGAAGAAGTTCCGGTGCTTGCACTGGAGCTTTTAGTGGCGGACGGGTGAGTAACGCGTTGGTGACCTGCCCTAAAGAAGGGGATAACCTCGGGAAACTGAGGCTAATACCCTATGCACCTCATTTGCTTAGATGCTTATGAAGTAAAGGTTCTGCGGACGAAAGGCTGCAGCGCCACTTTAGGAGGGGCCTGCGTCCCATCAGCTAGTTGGTAGGGTAATGGCCTACCAAGGCGATGACGGGTAGGGGACCTGAGAGGGTGACCCCCCACACTAGCACTGAAACACGGGCTAGACATCTACGGATGGCAGCAGTAGGGAATATTGCACAATAGACGCAAGTCCGATGCAGCAACGCCGCGTGTGCGAAGAAGGCCTTCGGGTTGTAAAGCACTTTTCTGAGGGATGAGAAAGGACAGTACCTCAGGAATAAGTCTCGGCTAACTACGTGCCAGCAGCCGCGGTAATACGTAGGAGGCGAGCGTTATCCGGATTCATTGGGCGTATAGAGCGTGTAGGTGGTTTGGTAAGTTGGGTATGAAATCTCCTGGCTCAACTAGGAGAAGTTGCTCAAAACTACCAGGCTGGAGGACGGTAGAGGGAGGTGGAATTCCCGGTGTAGTAGTGAAATGCGTAGATATCGGGAGGAACACCAATAGCGAAGGCAGCCTCCTGGGCCGTTCCTGACACTGAGACGCGAAAGCATGGGGAGCGAACGGGATTAGAAACCCCGGTAGTCCATGCCGTAAACGATGTGGACTTGATGTCGGCAGCGTAATAGTTGTCGGTGTCGTAGTTAACGCGATAAGTCCACCGCCTGGGGAGTACGATCGCAAGGTTAAAACTCAAAGGAATTGACGGGGGCCCGCACAAGCAGCGGAGCGTGTGGTTTAATTCGATGCTACACGAAGAACCTTACCTGGGCTTGACATATAAGTGGTAGGGATCCGAAAGGTGACCGACCCCTCGGGGAGCTTATACAGGTGCTGCATGGCTGTCGTCAGCTCGTGCCGTGAGGTGTCCGGTTAAGTCCGGTAACGAGCGCAACCCTTGCCGTATGTTATATGTGTCATGCGGGACTGCCGGTACAAAACCGGAGGAAGGTGGGGATGACGTCAAGTCAGCATGGCCTTTATGTCCAGGGCTACACACACGCTACAATGGTCGGTACAATGGGTAGCAAAGTCGCGAGGCGGAGCCAATCCTCAAAGCCGATCTCAGTTCGGATTGCAGTCTGCAACTCGACTGCATGAAGCCGGAGTTGCTAGTAAACGCAGGTCAGCAATACTGCGTTGAATACGTTCCCGGGCCTTGTACACACCGCCCGTCACGTCATGGAAGCTGGCAATACTTGAAGCCGGTATCCTAACCCTCACGGGAAGGAGCTGGCGAGGGTAGGGCTGGTGACTGGGACGAAGTCGTAACAAGGTAGGTGTACCGGAAGGTGCGCCTGGATCACCTCCTTTCTAGGGAGACTCGAGCAAAGGTCCGGTGCTTTTAGAGCACAGACCGGCGCTCCACACTCTAGATTTTGAAAGAAATCTTGACTAACCAAATCCTTGACGGTGTCAAGGTCATCTCAAAGCGGTTTTCTATCACTACTCAGTTGTTAAGGTGTTGAGGGCCTGTAGCTCAGTGGTTAGAGCACTGTGCTGATAACGCAGGGGTCACTGGTTCGAATCCAGTCAGGCCCACTATCCCCCGAAATCCCGGGGATGTAGCTCAGATGGGAGAGCGCCGCCCTTGCACGGCGGAGGCCAGGGGTTCGAATCCCCTCATCTCCACTGAGAAGAGAGTAGGTACGGAAAAGGATTGATTTTGAAGGGCTTGAAAGGATAACAAACAGCAGGGAAGGCATTTCCAATGGGTTCATTCAGCCCGGCGAAGTGCCGGGCTGTAGTGTCTAAAAAAATGTTGTCCCGCGGTGGGTGTCCCTGACAGAATGTGAGGGATAGCCGCCGACAGACAACCGTCGGATCGAACCTTACCAATTGAATAGCATACTGCGAATAAATATCGATTTCTCCGCATCACAGTTAAGCTACTAAGTGCTTACGGTGGATGCCTTGGCGTTCAAGTGCCGATGAAGGACGTGGGACACTGCGATAAGCCTCGAGGAGCCGTGAACAGGCGTTGATCCGAGGATCTCCGAATAGGGAAACCTACATTGGGAAACCCAATGTATCCTCCAGCTGAATACATAGGTTGGAGGAAGGGAACCTAGGGAACTGAAACATCTTAGTACCTAAGAGGAAAAGAGAATATTCCCCTAGTAGTGGCGAGCGAACGGGGAGCAGCCCAAACCGGCCGTGCTTGCATGGCCGGGGTTGAAGGGCCTGATCTATAGAAGTTACAAATTATCGCGTTAGTAGAAAGGTGTGAAAAAGCCTACCAAAGAGGGTTATAGTCCCGTAAACGAAAACGCGCTAACTTCTTTCAGGACCCCTGAGTACAACCAGACACGCTAATTTGGTTGGAAGCTGGGAAGACCATTTTCCCAAGGCTAAATACACTTGAAGACCGATAGCGAAATAGTACCGTGAGGGAAAGGTGAAAAGTACCCCGATGAGGGGAGTGAAATAGAACCTGAAACCGTGAGCATATAATCTGTCGGAGGACTATGGTAGGCTGAGCGCAGGCGTAAGTCTGTGGCCGCTATCACGTCTGACGGCGTGCTTTTTGGAGAACGAGCCTGCGAGTTAATCTCAGTGGCGAGGTTAAGGGAGTAACACCCGGAGCCGGAGCGAAAGCGAGTCGTCCTAATAGGGCGCGAGTGGCTGGGATTAGACACGAAACCAAGTGAGCTACTCATGACCAGGATGAAGCGGGTCTAAACACCCGTGGAGGTCCGAACTTTTCAATATTGCAAAATTGTGAGATGAGTTGTGGGTAGAGGTGATATGCCAATCGAACTTGGATATAGCTTGTTCTCTCCGAAATAGCTTTAGGGTTAGCGTCATATATTGAGTGTTGGAGGTAGAGCCACTGGACGGGCTAAGGGGCTTGTCGCCTACTGAACCTAACCAAACTCCGAATGCCAACACTTTAGAATATGGCAGTTAGACTACGGGAGATGAGTTTCGTGGTCAAAAGGGAAAGAACCCAGACCATCGGCTAAGGTCCCCAAGTGTAAACTAAGTGGAAAACGAAGTAAGACTACTGAGACAACCAGGAGGTTGGCTTAGAAGCAGCCATTCCTTGAAAGAGTGCGTAACAGCTCACTGGTCAAGTGGTCTTGCGCGGAAAATTTAACGGGGCTAAGTTTACCACCGAAGCCATGGGTTTCAGTCTTCGGACTGGAGCGGTAGGAGAGCGTTCTGTCAGCAGGGAAGGTCGACCGTGAGGACGGCTGGAGCGGGCAGAAGTGAGAATGCAGGCATGAGTAGCGTGAAACATGTGAGAATCATGTTCGTCGAAAACCTAAGGTTTCCGATGCCAGGTCAATCCGCATCGGGTTAGTCGGTCCTTAGTCGAGGCCGGAAGGCGTAGGCGATGGATATCTGGTCAACATTCCAGAACTATTCAGAAGGAGCGATGGGGTGACGCAGGGAGGTAAACCAGCCTACAATTGGATGTAGGTGGAAATGTGTAGGCGTTGACGTCCGCAGGCAAATCCGTGGACTGAGCCGAGGCATGAGTGCGAGCCCAAGAGGCGGAAGTGGTTGATCCTTGCTGCCAAGAAAACCCTCTAAGTGTTGAATTCTGAATATCCGTACCGCAAACCGACACTGGTAGGTAGGTAGAGCATACCTAGACGAACGAGAGAACCTTCGTTAAGGAACTCGGCAAATTAACCCCGTAACTTCGGGAGAAGGGGTGCCTTCCATCGTGAACGTAAAACTACGGGAGCGTAGGAAGGTCGCAGCAAACAGGCTCTGGTGACTGGTTACCAAAACCACAGGTCTCTGCTAAATCGTAAGATGATGTATAGGGGCTGACACCTGCCCAGTGCCGGAAGGTCACAGGGAAGAGTTAGCGCAAGCGAAGCTCTGAACTAAAGCCCCGGTGAACGGCGGCCGTAACTATAACGGTCCTAAGGTAGCGAAATTCCTTGTCGGGTAAGTTCCGACCCGCACGAAAGGTGTAACAATCAGAGCGCTGTCTCGACGAAGGACTCGGTGAAATTGAAGTACGCGTAAAGATGCGCGTTACCCGCAGCAGCACAAAAAGACCCCGTGGAGCTTTACTGCAGGCTGTCATTGTGTTTGGACATGGTTTGTGCAGGATAGGTGGGAGGCTAGGAAACCGGAGCGCCAGCTTCGGTGGAGCCGCCACTGGAATACCACCCTGATCATGTTTAGGCCCTAACTCCAGTCCGTGATCCGGACTGAGGACAGTGCCAGTTGGGCAGTTTGACTGGGGCGGTCGCCTCCTAAAAAGTAACGGAGGCGCCCAAAGGTTCCCTCAGGTTGAATGGAAACCAACCGTAGAGTGTAAAAGCATAAGGGAGCTTGACTGCAAGACCAACGCGTCGAGCAGGGACGAAAGTCGGGTTTAGTGATCCCATGATACCGTGTGGAAGGGTCATGGCTTACCGGATAAAAGCTACCCCGGGGATAACAGACTAGTCTGGTCCAAGAGTTCACATCGACGACCAGGCTCGGTACCTCGATGTCGGCTCATCGCATCCTGGGGCTGAATAAGGTCCCAAGGGTTGGGCTGTTCGCCCATTAAAGCGGTACGTGAGCTGGGTTCAGACCGTCGTGAGACAGGTCGGTCTCTATGCGCTGTGGGCGTAAGGAATTTGCGAGGAGCTGCTCCTAGTACGAGAGGACCGGAGTGGACAGACCTCTAGTGTGCCAGTTGTTCCGCCAGGAGCATCGCTGGGTAGCTACGTCTGGCAGAGATAACCGCTGAAAGCATCTAAGCGGGAAACTCGCCTCAAGATTAGATTCCTCATCCCGTTAAGGGAGTAAGACCGCAGGAAGACTACCTGCTAGATAGGCGGCGTGTGTAAGCACAGCAATGTGTTGAGCTAAGCCGTACTAATGGTCGAGGGCTTAAAACGTGGTGCGGAGAACTCGATGTTTATTCCTGACAGCTATTCAAATTGGATAAGATGTAAAATGTGAATATTGTTCTTGGTGATTCTAGCGGCAAGGGTACACCTGGTTACATCCCGAACCCAGAAGTTAAGCTTGCCAGCGCCGATGGTACTTGAGTGGGAAACCCTCTGGGAGAGTTGGTCATTGCCAAGAACACTTTCTTTTTAAGTGCCCCTGACCCGGGACGTTAAACGAAAACAGGGCTGCTGGTTTAGCAGCCCTTAATTTTGTTTAATAGGGAAGAAGTCAGCGGTACGAGCCCAGCACCTGGATGTAGTTGGCCCGTTCAAAGGCCGCGTCCTGACGGGATGCCTGCTGGCTCATGCTGCCCTGCATCTGCTGGATGGATTCATATTCATGCTCCTCCATCCACAACTGGACTTCGGCGAGGAGCTTGGTCGGATAACCCATGCCATGTTTCAGGATTGCCGAAGTCGACATGGCAACCTGGGCCCCGGCCATCATGGCTTTGATCAGGTCTTCCGCCTGGTGGATACCTGTGGTCAGCGCGAAATCGATCTCGATCCGCCCGTACAGCAGGGCGATCCAGCGCAGCGGAAGGCGCAGTTCGTCGGAATCACTCAAGGTCAAAGACGGGGTGACTTCCAGTTCTTCCAGGTCGAAATCAGGCTGATAAAAGCGGTTGAAAAGGACCACGCCGTCCGCGCCTGCCTTCGCCAGACGCTGAATGAAGTGGGGCAGGGCCGTGAAGAAGGGGCTGAGTTTAACGGCCAGCGGGATCTCGATTTCTTTCCGGATATCCTCCACGAGTTCGATATAGGCGTTTTCTAACTCGTCACTCGTCAACTTGATGTCGGTGACGATGTTGTAAAGGTTAAGTTCTAAGGCATCCGCTCCAGCGGCTTCGATCTTCTGAGCGTAGTTGATCCAGCCCCCTGTCGAAACCCCGTTTAAACTCCCGATGATGGGGATACCGGCCACCTCTTTCACCTTCCGGATCCGATCCACGTAGGCATCCGGCCCGATGGCATATTGGCCCACCTCGGGGAGGTAGGTCAGCGCTTCTGCGAACTGCTCCCTGTCGCGGCTTAAAAAGTGATCCAGCTCTAAGCTCTCTTTGATAACCTGTTCCTCAAAAAGGGAGTGCATGACGAGAGCGGATACGCCCGCTTCTGCGAGCTCACGGACTTTTTGCGGGTCTTTTGAGAGCGGAGAGGAAGAAGCTACCAGGGGGTTTTTGAGTTCTAAACTGAGATAGTTCGTTTTTAAATCTACCATATTTCTCCCTTGTCTTACTGACAATCATTAACATGGGGGAGCAGAGCTCCCCCATCGCTGTCATTGTAATCTGCGTCTAGCTTTCGTCGCTGTAGGTGAGGTTGGCCATCTGTTGGTACAGTGTCCAACGCTCATTGATCCCTTCTTGGGCTTTCTCCATTAATTTTTCAGCACGTTCCTCGTTCGTTTGCAGCAGCATCCTGTAGCGGGTCTCATTGTAGGCAAACTCGGTGAGGGGGATGCTTGGCGCCCGAGAGTCCAGCTGGAGGGGGTTCTTGCCCTCTTCCGCAAGCCGGGGATCGTAGCGGTAGAGCGGCCATAAGCCGGATTTGACGGCCAGATCGGAGTGTTCCAGGCTCTTCTTCATGTCGTACCCATGCGCGATGCAGGGGCTGTAGGCGATGATCAAAGAAGGCCCGTCATAGGATTCCGCTTCCCGGAAGGCTTTCAATGTCTGGGTGTCGCTGGCACCCATGGCCACTTGAGCGACATAGATGTAGCCGTAGGACATGGCCATCATCCCCAGGTCTTTGCGGGGTTCTTCCTTCCCGTTAGCAGCGAACTTAGCCACTGCGGCCAGCGGTGTGGCCTTTGAGGATTGGCCGCCGGTGTTGGAATACACCTGGGTATCCAATACGAGCACGTTGACGTTCCTCCTGGAGGCCAGGACATGATCTAGCCCGCCGTACCCGATGTCGTAAGCCCAGCCGTCGCCGCCGATGATCCACACGCTCTTCTTGACCAGCTTGTCAGCCAGGGTGAGCAAATCTTTAGCCTTGGGGTCATTGAGATCTTGCAGTCGTTTCTTGAGCTCCTTGACGCGGGCGCGTTGCTCATGGACGCCGGTCTCTTCGGACATATCGGCGTTATGGATCTCCTCCGCCAATTCTGGACCGATGTCATCTGCGAGCTCTTGCAGCAGCTCGCGGGCGTATTGGTTTTGTTTATCCATGGTTAGGCGCATGCCCATCCCGAACTCTGCGTTATCCTCGAAGAGGGAGTTATTCCAGGCTGGCCCCCGCCCCTCCTCGTTGGTCGTATAAGGGTGGGTGGGGAGGTTCCCGCCGTAAATGCTTGAGCAGCCTGTGGCGTTGGCGATCACCATCCGGTCCCCAAAAAGTTGGGTGGCCAACTTGACATACGATGTTTCGCCGCAGCCCGCACAGGCGCCCGAGAATTCAAACAGCGGCTGCAGCAGTTGGGCGTTCTTAATGGAATTAGTCTTGAGCTTGGTGCGGTCGACATCCGGTATACTCAGGAAGTAGTCCCAGTTTTCCCCTTCCTGTTCCCGGATGGGGGGTTGGGGCGCCATGTTGATGGCTTTACGGCCCACTTCTGACTTATCTTTCACCGGGCAGGCTTCCACACAGACTTCGCAGCCGGTGCACTCTTCCGGAGCGACCTGCAGGGTGAAGAGTGTGTCAGGGAACTCACGGAAACGAGCTTCTGTGGATTTGAATGTCTCTGGCGCGTCTTCAAGGTGTTTGGGGTCGTACACTTTCTGGCGGATGACCGCGTGGGGGCAAACCATGACGCATTTTCCGCATTGGATGCACAGATCAGGCTCCCAGACCGGGATTTGCAGGGCGATATTACGCTTTTCGTATTTCGTGGTCCCGGTGGGATAAGTCCCATCTTCAGGCAGGGCGCTTACCGGGAGGCTGTCCCCTTCCGCTTCGATGATCGTCCCCAAGACTTCTTTGACAAAGGCAGGGGCATCTTCTGTGACCGGTGGGCGGCGCTCCTTTTGGCTGGTAATTTCCTGGGGCGGTTCCACATGGTAAAGGTTTTCCAGGGCCTGATCGACAGCAGCGAAGTTTTTCTGCACGACCGCTTCACCACGTTTCCCGTAAGACTTACGGATCGCCTTTTTGATTTCCTCGACGGCCTGCTCACGAGGAAGGACGCCGCTGATGGCGAAGAAGCAGGTCTGCATGATGGTGTTAATGCGCTGGCCCATGCCCGTGTCTTCGGCCACCTCGTAGGCGTCGATGATGTGGAGGTCGAGTTCCTTTTCAAGGATGTCCTCCTGGACGGGTTTCGGCAGGTTGTCCCATACCTTGTCCGGCCCGTAAATGCTGTTGAGCAGGAAGGTCGCTCCCTGCTTGGCATATTTGAGCATATCAATCTGCTCCAGGAAGCTGAATTGGTGGCAGGCTACGAAATCAGCCTGATCAATCAGGTAAGGGGCCCGGATGGGATCCGGACCAAAGCGCAGGTGGGAAATGGTCTTGGCCCCGGATTTCTTGGAGTCGTAGACAAAATACCCTTGGGCGTAGTTTTCAGTTTCCTCGCCGATGATCTTGATCGAGTTTTTATTGGCGCTCACGGTTCCATCAGAACCCAGACCGAAAAACAGGGACCGCAGGGTGTCTTCGTCCGCGATGGAAAATTCCGGGTCGTACTCGATGCTGGTGTGGGTGACATCGTCTTTGATGCCAATCGTGAAATGGTTTTTGGGTTTGTCTTTCTTGAGTTCATCGTACAGCCCTTTGACCATGGCGGGTGTGAATTCTTTTGATGACAGGCCGTATCGGCCGCCGACCAAAAGAGGCGTTTCTGAGAAAGGCACGGTGCCTTCTTCCAGGGCTTCCTTGATTGCTGTGATCGCGTCTTGATAAAGCGGTTCTCCAGCCGAACCCGGTTCTTTGGTGCGGTCCAGGGTTCCAATTACCTTTGTTGTGGCAGGCAGGGCGTTCACGAAGTGTTTCACGGAAAAGGGGCGGTAAAGGCGGACACGGACCACGCCTACTTTTTCCCCCTGTTTCTGTAAATATTTCGCGGTCTCTTCTACGGTCTCTCCACCGCAGCCGATGATCACCAGGACCCGCTCCGCTTCCGGATGCCCCACATAGTCGAAGAGGTTGTATTGGCGGCCGGTCAGCTCAGCAAAGCGGTCCATGTAAGATTGAACGATGTCAGGGGCTTCATTGTAGTACGGGTTGACGGTTTCCCGGGCCTGGAAAAAGATATCCGGGTTTTGGGCTGTGCCCCGGATCACAGGGTTCTCTGGAGACATACCCCGGGCTCGATGTTCGTGGATCAGTTCATCATCGATCATGGCCCGGATTGTTTCATCGCCGATCACATTGATCTTGTTGATCTCGTGGGAGATCCGGAAACCCTCAAAGAAATGCACGAACGGCACACGAGACTTCAGGGTTGAAGCCTGGGCGATAAGGGCGAAATCGTGCGCCTCCTGGATGGATCCGGATCCAAGCTGAGCAAATCCTGATGCTCGCGTGGCCATGACGTCGGAATGATCCCCGAAGATGGACAACGCTTGAGCAGCCAGGGAACGTGAGGCGACATGAAAGACCGAGGGGGTTAATTCCCCGGCAATTTTATACATGTTAGGAAGCATCAACATCAAACCCTGGGATGCGGTAAAGGTGGTTGTCAGAGATCCAGTCTGCAGCGCTCCATGAATAGCGCCCGCTGCTCCACCTTCCGCCTGCATCTCAATCACATCCGGTACCGTCCCCCAGATATTGGCCTTTCCTTCTGCAGACCAGGCATCGGCATGCTCTCCCATCGGGGAGGAGGGGGTAATGGGATAGATGGCGATCACTTCATTTGTTTTATGGGCAATGTAAGCTACAGCCTCATTGCCGTCAATCATACGAATTTCTTTACTCATAGGTCTACTCCATAAAAAATTGATTTGACTTATTGATAGCCCTGTAAAGTAAGGGTACCTTCATTTCTCACACAGAACTATATTATACCCTTCGGTTGTGAAAAGATACACTTGTAGTTACCTTAAACCGCGGGAGATCACTCTTTCTCCGTATTTCTCCTGTAATGCATCTAGGGTTTCTTGGATTTTGAGGTTTTTTTTCACTTCAGGGTCCCAGAGGCCGAGCTGCTGTGCCTCGGTGTCCAGGTTGCTCACACCCACCCCCACTAAGCGAACCAACTTGCCTTCTTCCCAAACGGCATCTAATAAATCCTGGGCCTGCTGGTTGATGATTTCGGGATCGTGAGTGGGGAAGTCAAGCGTGTTTTGTCGGGTGAGGGTGGTAAAGTCTGACCAACGTACTTTAATTTGGATGGTCCGTCCTTTGTTTTGGTTCTTTTGGAGTCGATGGGCGACTTTATGCGCTAGGGACTGGAGCCGGTTCAGGAGCTCTGCCTTCTTTCCGATGTCCCGGCTGAAGGTCGTCTCATGGCTGACAGATTTCATCGTCCGCTCTGTCACAATAGGCCGATCATCCACGCCCTGGGCCCGTTTTGAGAGATCGTATCCGTGCTTCCCCAACTGTTTGGCCAGCTCAAGGGCCGGGAAGCGAGCCAGGTCACCGATGGTTTCGATTCCCATATTTCCCAATCGAGCTTTTGTTTTGGGTCCCACTCCCCATAACATGTCCACAGGAAGGGGTTTGAGGAAATCGGCTTCTTGTCCGGGGGGAACGATGGTAATCGCATTCGGGGGTTGATTCCCGGTGTGGGAAAGCTTCCCCACATCTGTGGCTGTTTTCGCGATCAGTTTGTTGGTGGCGATGCCTATGGAAGAGGGAAGGTGGTACTTCTCCATGATCCCTGTCTGCAGTTTCTCTGCGATCGACCGGGGAGAGCCTTGGATGGAGCTGATATCCAGAAAGGCCTCATCGATGGACAACTTTTCGACTTGATCTGTAAGGTCGTGGAGTAAATGGAGGACTTTTTTTGACAGCAGATCATAGGCGCGGTGGTTGGAGGAGACGATGATCAGGTGGGGGCACTTTCGGACAGCCTCCGCCATGGGCATAGCTGAGCGAACCCCATATTTGCGGGCAGGATATGAGCAGGAAGCGACCACGCCGCGCCTCGATGGATCACCACCGACAGCGAACGCTTTTCCACGCAGCGAGGGATCTCTACGCTCTTCGACCGCGCAAAAGAAGGCGTCCAAATCCAGATGCAGGATCGTTCGTCCTCTGTTCCAGGTCATTTTTCGGAGATGATGGAAATCAATACGAGGTTGTCGATCCCTGAAACGATTTCTAAATTAATGGGGGTTGTGTGGGTAATGTTCCAGGCTTCCGCGCACGTTATCCAATCCACAGTGTTTCCTTTCGCCTATTGATACGATGTCTGATTGCTGGGCGTTGTTCCTGAATTGTGGCAGGTTTTTGATTCAGGATGGAAAACGCCATTCTGGGCAATACGTTCTATATCTGATCTTTATCTTTGCTGAAGATAGTATACCAGAATGGGAAAGACGAGCTTCCTGATCTGGATCTTATTGTGATGTCTTTTCTGAGGAGCTTGCTTGGGTTGGCAAGGTTGCGTTTTGGTGATGGGGTTGTGACAATTTGTTACGCAGGGTGCAGGGGGGTTACGCTATAGTGAGATTAAGCTCCTGGATAATTATTCTTATGGACCCTAGGAGCTATCTCTTTGAGATGTCCCCAGCTGTCCGGGTGAATGGCTGAGTGAGGGCTCAGTTGGCTGGGGACTTTTTTTTTAATCGTGATCCACAGAGGATGATCTGAGAAGGGGAGACTTGAGTTGATATTACGAGATGAGGCATCCCGGGGTGGGAGTTTGAGAAAGATTGGGAATTAGTGCTATAATTCCTAGGGAATATCCGGGGCATAGGAACTGGCTTTTAGGAGTCCGCAGCGATGTACGATCGCCAAGCATTTATCGCCACCTCTTATGAAGTCCTCGATCGGTCATACACCCCCCTTGATCTTATAGACATGGATTTTGAAATAGAAATTTGTTTTCCCGGTGAGTATACATTCAGACGAGGGATTCAGGCATCCATGTACAGGGTGTGAATGTTTTTCTAGAAGGCGGTAACCAGGATGTCCTGATTGGTAATTTGGATCCGGTAAAGCACAGGTTTTGAAGTTGAAATTCTTACGCTTAGAGATAGGATAAGGTTGGACAGGACAGGCGTTGGATCGGCTGTGGATGGCTTATCAGGGAGTGAGAACACTTTGCCCCAATCGAGTCGGCTGTTCGCGCCTATGCCACCCCGGGTGAGATTGTGAATGTGAAGAGGGAAGTGTCTGGCACAAACCGTGAGCAGGATTGGATATAAAGGAAGAAAATAGTGGTCAATATGGAATTCAAGCCCGTGGATGAATTGACATATGAGGAAGCCCTGGGTGAGTTAGAGGAGATCGTTGAGGAGCTGGAGCGCGGCGAGCGTGATTTGCAGGTCACGTTAAGATATTTTGAGCGGGGACAAGAGCTTGCCAGTTACTGCCTTTCTCTCCTGGACGAAGCGGAGCTGAAGGTGGAAGAAATCATAGAGGATGATGAGATTGATGCTGCTTGATTTTATCCAGCTTAATCCCGTCTTGATTTCCGCCCTGATCAGCTGGACTCTGGCACAGGTCCTCAAGGTCTTGATTGATTTTTGGTTGACCCGGGATTGGAACTGGGCCCTGCTCTTTCGCGCGGGGGGAATGCCTAGTTCTCACTCTGCCATGGTCAGCGCTGCTGCGTACGCTACCGGGTTATACGTTGGGTTTGGGACCCCCTTATTTGCGTTGGCGACCGTTCTTGCTGCCATCGTCATCTATGATGCCACTGGTATCCGCCGCCAAGCTGGTCGCCAGGCAGCTTTATTAAATTCCATCATTGAAGATATTTCCCAGGGCAGGTTGACACCTCAGAGAAAGCTCCGGGAAGTCTTGGGGCATACACCTGGAGAAGCACTCGCCGGGATGGCCTTGGGGGTAGGAATTACGCAGATACTGTGGTGGATAGCCGGGTGAGTCAGCCGCGCCCCCCGTTTTCAAGCAGGATACGGCTTGGACCCTCGGGGTCAATTTCCCAAGGGTAGATGATGTACGCATCTGTAATGGCCCCATAGAAATCGGGTTCGCATTTCAGTAAATTGCGGTAGGGGTTGAAATGGAGGACACAGGTGGAAGGTCTGCCACCTGAAATTTCCACCTGCTTTTCTACAGCGCGCGTCGAGCGGCCTGCACCCCAGGCGTTGTTTACGACCAGGATATTCCGGTCGCGCAGGTGTTCTTCTTCAGGGAAGACTTTGAAATCTGGCCAGGTTAAGAGTTTGGATTTTTCCTGGTCAGGATCAGGGGGAAACTCAACCTGGGCGATGAGTAATTCTTTAAGACCCATGGCGGAGGACAACAAGCCCCCGGGGATCACCCCGCAAGGGGAGATCATAATCATCGCTTCAAATTCAGATTGGAATTGATCAATGAGGTGGAAAACTAACCTTCCGACTTCCTCCCAAGAGATGAGCTCTTGCCGAGGTTGATCCATGAATGCATGCTCCTGATAGTATTGAAACTGCCCTTATTATAGCAATAATCAAGGAGAATCGGGGAGTGATAACCCTTTCACTTTATTGATTTCTTTAGGTCCCGGTTCCCGAGTCAGGTTGGAAAGGGACTTCGCCAAAGAAGAACGGATGCCGCTGGCCTGGTGTGACCACGTGGAATCGGGAGATATCTTTTCCAAACGCTGTAAAAGTGTTTTCGCCTGGCCAATCTGGTTTTTGTTACTCATCGCTGACACGTTGATTTTACAAGGAAGGCTGCGAGGTGCAGTTTTGGTTATTTGTTAAGTGTGTCCCACTTTCCAGTCTTTTCATTTCAATCTTGACGGAGCAGCTGGCTGTTGCATGATGGAGCTCATTTTAACAATTTGTTAAATAATCCCGTATAATTATATGGTATCAATAAGAAAGGTGTCATCCATCATTCTAGAGAGAGGAGGTTGTTCTCATGTCACAGTTAGTTAATTTAGGGAGCTGTATTTTCATAGGGGCACTTCTGGTTGTCCTCATGGTGATCATCCGGGGGATTCGCCTATTATACGAATATGAGCGCGGTGTGGTTTTCACCCTGGGTAAATTTTCCGGGACCAGGGACCCGGGTTTGAACATCATCATCCCTGTCTATCAAAATATGCAAACAGTGGATATGCGGATTAAAACCGCTGAGATCCCCCGCCAGGAGGTGATGACCAAAGATAACATCCCCATGCTCGTCAATGCTGTGGTGTATTTTAAAGTCGTCAAGCCGGAAGACGCCATCATCAAGATTGAAGATTATGCCTTTGCCATCCGGCAGTACACCCAGGCGGCCCTGCGGGACATCGTCGGCAACAGCGAGATGGATTTTGTGCTCACCGAGCGGGAGCAAATCGCCCAGAGCATTAAAGAGATTGTGGATTCAGAGACCGACGGATGGGGGATTGATGTCGAGTCGATTAAAATCCAGGAGCTTGAGCTTCCGGCGGAGATGAAGCGCGCCATGGCCCAACAGGCGGAAGCCGAGCGTGAACGCCGGGCTGTGATCATCAATTCCAAGGGCGAATTGGAAGCGTCCCGGAACCTGCAAAAAGCGGCTAAAAATCTTGCAGAAAGCGAAGGAGCGATGCACCTGCGGACCCTGCAAACCATCCGGGCCATTGCTGCTGATCCTTCGGAAAAAATTGTGCTCTTTGTTCCTTCTAACGTGGGAAAAGCTGTCAGCTCTCTGGTGGAAGGAAAGGAAGGATAGTCTTCCATGAAATCAAAGCTTGATGACAGAATACGCTATCTGCAGATCGCTTTCAATTATGATATGGGTCTGGTGCGCCGGATCTTGCCGTCGATTCAGGAAAGCCGCCGGATCTTGATCGAAGCCGGGACCCCGTACATTAAGCGGGAAGGGATGGATGGCGTGCGGTTGATCCGGCGCTACTGGGGCGGCCATGTGATTGCGGACATGAAATTGGTTGATGGGGCATTAGGTGAGGTGGATATGGCGCGGTCAGCTGGAGCCACAGCGATGACTGTTCTGGGGAACTCGCCTACAGAAACCTTAGACCTGTTCATTAAGCGCTGTGATTCTCTGGGGATGGTCTCTATGATCGATATGCTGGGGGTGAAGGACCCGCTGGATGTGATGATGAGACTTCGTAAACCGCCGGATGTAATCGTCCTTCATAGGGGGCGGGATGAGGAGGGCACGCGTGGGAAGTTGATTCAATACCGGCATATCAACCGGGTCCACAGCAAGTTCAATGTGCTTATCTCTGCAGCCGGGGGCGTGGACATCAAGGAGGCCCGCAGCGCGATTTTCAACGGGGCCAACATCGTCGTCGCCAACCTGGTCCATCCCAGCGACCCCTGGACGGGGATTTCCACAGAAAGTGATGTGGCTGCCATGGCGAGAGATTTCTTGAACACGATCGAGTGATGGATGATAATAATAAATTGAATGATAAATGAGGAAGGAGAGGATGGCAGCTCCTTCCTCATTTCATTGTCTCCAGAGGAGCGGCTGCTTGGTTAACTTATGATGGAGATTCAGTCAATCTCCAGCGTTGATTAAAAGCCCCCATCATACTCTGCTGATGATCATCGCGGAGGAAGAAGAGTCATCACCTGGCAGTACACCAACCAGAATCGTTTTCTGTCCCTGGCGGGCTTTTATTTGCGCGAAGGGATGTCCCCCGGTGTTGGGGAAGGGGATATACTGCAGCATTTCCCATTCATAATTGGGCAGCTCACGGGTATAAAAAGCCTGTAACGGCCCTACGCCGTGAGGGGTTGTGAATCCCTGCCAGCGTCCGGGTTCTTGAATGTCATTCACCATCGCAGCGGGATCAGCCGGGGAACCCTGCGGTGGGAGCGGGATCCCTTCAGCTGTCGAGCTCAACCCATCCACACCCGGGGGAAATTGCAGACTGGAAATCACCTCGGTGACCACAGGCTCAAAGGATTCCCGGTTGGTTTTCCAGTGCAAAACCAGAAAGGACAGGACGAGCATGCCGTGTTCTAGGATGCCAGCCCAAAGTCGCTTTTTGCTCTTTTTGGGAAGGACGATTTCCACCTCCAGCCCGGATCGTCCCGCCATCCTCCAGGGGGCAGCGCCAATCTTCTTGGCACCCAGCATCATGGCTGTCTTGCTGATGTGCCCTTTCCATATCTTTTCAACAGGTTTTTGGAGGGCGTTCCATTCCCCCTGAATGAGCAGGTGACCTAATTTTTTCCCTTCATAGCCCTCTTGAAAGGCATCGGGATCTTCTGCGAAGCCGTCTTTGCCGTTGAAGGCGATATGCTGCCAGGTATCGGGGAGGGTGATCTCGTATCCCCATAATCTGTGTTGGAATATTTTCATCTTTGGATGATAGCAAACTGACCTATCGTCCCTGTGAAGGGGGCGATAGGTCAGGGTATTTTTTAGGTTTGTTTATCCACCGGCGACAGCAGGGATGTAGGTGATCCGGTCCCCGTCCTGAGCGAGACCCTCTTCATCCGCCTGGCGGTTATTGCGCATGATCACCTTGACTTCCTCTGCTGGCAGCTCCAACTGCTCCCGGATCTCGCCAAGTGTTGTCCCTTGCGGGACCTCCAAAAGCTTGGGTTCACCGATGTCCAGTTCGGGCAGGTAGCGGCGCAAGGTAGCAAAGACGCGCACCTCAACCTGCACAGCTTGTGTGTCCTCAGTCACCCCTCACTTACCGTTGGTCCAGGCGTAAACTTGGTCAAGTTCTTCATCCGACATGGACCACACCTCGTTATGCGGCGGGAGCTTTTCGTAGCGCATGAATTCCGGAAGACGATCATCCTGGGCCGTGAATCCGGCTTTCTTGTTGAATTCACGCTCCATGCGCAGGATTTCTTTTCCTACATCGATCACGTCATCTCCGGTGATGTCTAATCCAGTCACACCCGCCACGGATTCCGCCATCCCCTCCCAGCCAGATGAGATATCCAGGATCGGGAAGGCGATGAACAGGCAGTAGCCGGTGCTGTCCACAAAGGCGGTGGCAGCCTGGAAAGTGAGGGATAAATCGGATTTCCCTTCCTCGTCAAGGGGGTCGACTTTGCCTCCCACCCCGGCGATCTCGGGGGCGATGGTGTAGCCGGCGGTGTGGTCAGCGCCCATGGGGGACGTGGCGTAGGTGACTCCGATACCTTTGATGGCACGCGGTTCGTAAGCGGGCATGGATTGACCCTTTACAGTAGGTACGCGGTGCACGCCGAAGGCTTTGGCGGTGGCTTCGACGCCCTGTCCGTAGATGCGTCCCAGGGGGGACATTTCCCGGATCTCGTCGAAAAGTGCCAGGGCTGCTTCCTTATCGCCAAATTCAATCTGACCGCCTTCCATGGCAATGGCAATCGTGTTCCCGGCTTCGATGGTGTCCAGGCCCAGATCATTGCACTGGTAGGTCATCTCTGCCACATAATCCAGGTCGTCGATCCCACAGTTGGCACCCAGGGCCCAGGCGGTCTCATATTCCACAACTGAAACTACCGCTTCACCCTCTTCGTCGGGGTAAATATTGGAGCATTGGATGATGCATCCGGGATGGCATCCGTGCCCGGTCATGCCCTCCCCGCCGCGCTTTTCCACCATCTCAGCTACTCTTTCTCCTGAGATATCTGCTGCTCCTTCGAATTGGCCGGCGCTGAAGTTGCGGGTGGGTAATCCGCCAGCTTCGTTGATGATATTCATCAGTACATTGGTGCCGTAGGTGTTCAGTCCGCCATCCGGCTTGGTAAGGTCATGCTCCATGATGGCATCACGGAGCTTGGTGCGGCCTTGCTTGAGGAGGTCCTCATCAGCTATGTCCACACCCGGTCCACCTTCATCATCGACGACGATGGCTTTCACGCCTCGAGCGCCCATCACGGCTCCCAACCCACCCCGCCCCGCGTAACGCCCCGGCTTTCCTTCCGGATCATTGACGCTGATGCCGGCATTGGAAAGTTTCTTCTCACCCACAGGTCCGATGCCGATCACGGCTGGCTTATTGGGATATTGATCCCACAGGATCTCATCTACTTCATACATCCCTTTCCCGGCCAGGTCAGGGGCATCTTTGAATTCCACACCATCTTTGGTGATCACCAGCTGATACCACTCCCCATTCTGGGGTTCTCCTTCCAGAATGATGGCAGCCAGGCCGAGTTTGGCGATCTTCTTGGAGGAAAGCCCGCCGGAGTTGCTCTCTTTGATAGTTCCGGTCAGGGGGCTTTTCCCGCCAAAGGAGGTCCGGCCGCTGCTCGGCGCTGCGGGAGTGCCGGAGACCCAACCGGGGGCGATGACTAATTTATTGTTCGGCCCTAACGGATGGCAGGTGGGCTCCACCTCGTCCAAGACGATGGCGGATGTCAGGCCGCGGCCGGCCCATTTGGACCACTTTTCAGGGATATCCTCATACACGGCCGATTGATCCGACATGTTGATTCTCAATATTTTTCGCGACATCGTGCAGCCTCCTTGTGCTGTCTGATTAGCGCCGTTCCTTGTCCGTTCTCCCGTAAACATTTTGCATGCTTCCATGCTTTTTCATAGCTTTCTGGAGTTGGTCAGACATGTGAATGCCGTCCCGGTATTGATAGGGCCACATGTGGGTTGTGGAAAAGATCCCTATATGATCACCATCGTCAAGCGCAGCATCTTTCGAAGCGTATAATCCCGGTGCGTCATGGAGAACAGCATTGATGAACAGATAGCCACGGTCATCTGGGGAGATACCCAATTTCTGCAGTAGATCACCTACCGTGGCTTTTTCGGTCAGGTTAACGTCCTGTGAGGCAACATGGCTCCCTCCCGCGAAGTGAGCGATATCGCCGTAAAGTGTGACGTCAACGGTAATCATGATGCCTGACCATGTCTTGTACTGTCTTTCACAATTTAAACTGTAACATAAAGTTGGTGGGTCATCAATTATTTACAAAATAAATAGGAGGGGAAAATAAAAGGGTGATCACGTATGGTGATCACCCTTTCTAGATCTCTGCGGATTATTTTTGGGAAGAGGCTCTAATAGATCGGCATGTCCTCTTTGACATCCCGGGCCCAGGCGTTAATGCCCCCTTTCAGGTTTTTCACTTTCCGGAAGCCGGCAGAAGCCAGGATTTCCAGAGCGCGTGTGGAACGCGTGCCGGATTTGCAGTAGAGCACGATCTCATCCGCGGTGTCCAGCTCGGACATACGGGAGGCGACTTCTCCCATGGGAATCAACTCTGAACCTTCGATGTTGGAAATTTCCTGCTCATGGGGTTCGCGGACATCGATCAATCTTATATCTTCCCCGTTTTTCAGTTTTTCCTCAAGTTGGGAAGCGGTGATGTCCCATTTTTCCCCGGCGGTGCCTTCTTCGTGGTCGTGGGCAGGCATGCCGCAGAATTCTTCATAGTCGATCAATTCTGTGATCTCAGGATGATCGCTGCAAACTTTGCAGTCCGGGTTTTTTTCAAGGTTCACAAATTCGAAGGAGGCGTCCAGGGCGTCATACAGCAGCAGTTTTCCACTCAGATTCTCGCCGATACCCAGGATAAGTTTGAGCGCTTCTGTAGCCTGGATGGAGCCAATCGTCCCCGGCAGCACACCCAGCACGCCGCCTTCCGCGCAGGAAGGGACCAATCCGGGTGGTGGGGGTTCTGGGAAGATGCACCGGTAACAAGGGCCGCCGTCCGCGTTGAAGACGCTGGCCTGGCCGTCGAAACGGAAGATGGATCCATAGACGTTGGGTTTCCCAGTCAAGACACTGAGGTCATTGATCAGGTACCGGGTGGGGAAGTTATCCGTGCCGTCTATGATCATATCGTAGGGCTCAGCAACCTCAAAGGCGTTCTCGGAAGTCAAGGGGTCGCTGTACACATCGACCTGAATTTCGGGGTTGATGTCCAGCATCCGGTCCCGTGCGGAGTCCGTTTTCAGATCTCCTAACCTTGATTCGCCGTGGATGACCTGGCGCTGCAAATTGGTAAAGTCTACTGTGTCATAATCGACAATGCCGATCCTGCCTACGCCAGCAGCTGCCAGATAGAGCAGAACTGGAGATCCCAGGCCGCCGGTACCGACGACAAGGACAGAAGCAGCTTTGAGCTTTTTCTGCCCTTCCAGGCCGACATCTGGAATCAGCAGATGCCTGGAGTATCGATGGATCTCTTCATTCGATAAGTCAGGGAGAGTGTCCTGTTCTTTTGTCATATGGCTGCTTGTCCACCGGCGATAGAGGGGATGATCTTCAGGATGTCTTCTTCATCCAGCTTCGTTTCCACGCCTTGTAACTGGCGGATATTGTCCTCGTTTAAAAAGAGGTTGACGAAGGGCCTCAACTCGCCGGAATCGTCGTAAAGATGCTTTCTCAGGTTTGGATGTTCTTGAATCGTTTTCTGCAGAACTTCATCGACATTTTGACCCTGCACCTTAATGTTGCTCTTGCCATCTGCGTAAGGGCGGAGTGGGGTTGGGATTTTTAATGTAGTCATAACTTTTCCTTGGGCTTTTTGTTTTGATCATTTCAGAGAAGGATCCCTTCCATTGTACCGGAAAGGTACAGGTGAAGGGGTCCATGTTTGCTTTCACTTTCGCGGGGTGTTAACAGCCTTCTTGTTGGACAACTTTCTCGCAATGAGAGGCGGGAAGGATGTTCACGGAGCCAGCCGTCTCAAAGGGGCGCATGAACTCGGATACATTTTCCTCGTCGTCTGCTTCCAGGATCAGGTTGAAGGTGTGTTTTCCATTGATGACCGCGTCTGCGTGAAGCTTGACGCCGAACTTCCTGGCGTTTTGGGGTTGTAAATGGTTGAGCAGCATATTGCCTTTTTTGGGGTCTTTCGCGGGGCAAGTTGCTGCGTCATGTGTGTGCTGTACAAAAAAGAGCGACATCTCTTTACCTCACAACTTATAAATGTTAGTCGACCTGTAATGTTTCTTTTTCAAATCCGGATCGATCATCTTTCAGGCGCCACGACCGGGATCCGTTGGCGCGTCCGTCACGGACGCTGGTAATCAGATATGAATACCAGGGGATGGCCCATTCCCTGTCGAAGTCCGAAGGCCGGTCAGGATGGTCGGGATGGGAATGAAAGATGCCCACAATGCTCTGATCGCGTTTTTCTGCCACTTCTTCCCCGTAAACCATGTCTTCAGCGGTAAGCAAATAGCGGTGATGTCGTTCAGCCTGCTCCCGGGCATTCGTCAAGGGTAAAATGCTTTTCACCTCCCGCTGATCCTTTTCGTGTTCCCCCAGGAGAAGACCTGCTCCCTCTTCCGGGTAGGACTCTTCGCCGTGGGCATGGATCTCATCAAGGAGTTCCCGGGGCAGTCTTATTTTCATGATTCTTTCCACAATTCCTCGTCGCTGAGGTATTTAAAACCTGCATCAGGGAAGATGGTGACGAGGTTACCTCTATCCAATTCCTCCGCTACCCTGAGCGCCGCGACCGCTGCTGAACCGGAGGAGACACCTACAAAATAACCCTCTTCCCTGGCAAGCCTGCGCACCATACAATAGGACTCTTCTGTGCTGACATGGATGATGCGGTCTGGAGTGGTGGGGTCATAGATGCCTGGCTGGATGGCGGATGCCATATGCTTTAACCCTTCCACGCCATGCAGCGGTCCGTCAGGTTGGACACCGATGATCTCAATCTGGGGCAGATTCTGGCGCAGGTAACGCGCCACACCGGTTAAGGTTCCAGACGTTCCCAATCCGGCGACAAAATGGGTGATGCTCTGTCCCGTTTGCTGAAGGATTTCCGGCCCTGTGGTCTGGTAATGGGCTTTCCAATTGTTGGGGTTGTCGTACTGGTTGGCGTAGAAATATCGACCGGGTTCCTGTTTCGATAACTGCATCGCCTTTTTGATCGCCCCATCCGTGCCCTCTAAGGGGTCAGTGAGGATTAATTCAGCGCCCAGGGCTTCCAGAATCTGTATTCGTTCTTTGCTGGCATTCGAAGGCAGGATAAGGGTGACAGGGATGCCCAACGTGGCCCCGAATGTCGCGTATGCGATCCCCATATTCCCGGATGTGGAATCTAAAAGATGTTGACCCTCTGAGAATTCTCCCCTTTCAAGGGCTTCTAAAATGATGTTCAGGGCGGGGCGGTCTTTTACGGAACCGCTGGGATTAAACCACTCCGCTTTGGCGTACAGGCTCACCTGCGGGTTAAGGTGCTGCCCGATTTTTTCTAAAGGCAGAAGAGGGGTGTTCCCCACCAGACTGGGCAAACTGCTGCTGATAATGCTCTGCGTTTCTATTTTCTCTAATACGTTTATCTGCGAGTTCATGGGCCACCTTTAAAAATACAAACGGCCAACGTTCACTTGTGGGCAAATTTTCCGTCCAAATTCATGCGGAGTTCGTATCTGCCCATTTTTGTCCGTTGACCGTTTAGACTTTTTGAGCAGATCTACGAATTCCGCCACATACAGGTGCAACTGCAGACCATGAAACGCATCTCCATTTTTATGATTTCGTTGATATATATTCTACCCCTTTCTCCTGGCTTGTCAAGAGAAAATCTGCCTTATGTTACATGTTAGGGGTAAAATTAACTTTGCTGAGCTGGAAACAGCATTTTTACCTCTACCTTTTAGATGATATTCAGGGTTTGGATATTACCAAACTAGTCCCAAAGCTGTTCAAAATGATCTGTACGGGTTAGAGAAGTTCGGTTTAGTAGTGTAAACTTCTTTCTGTAAAATTGATAAAAAAGTAGGTCAGGTGTATCCTTTAGCAAGATATCAACTCATTAAAGGAGAACACCATGACCTACCAAAATAATTTTACCTTACCAACTGAATTATTGGAACAAATTTCTTCCGAAGGCTTGGACTTTCTGCCCACGCTGATTGAGATCCTGATCAACACGGCCATGCAGGCAGAGCGGACTAAATATCTCCAGGCAGATCCCTATGAGCGGACGGATCACCGCAAGGGATATGCCAATGGGTTCAAACCCAAGAAAGTCACAACCCGCCTGGGTGAGCTGCATTTCGAGGTTCCTCAGGTCCGGGAAGGGAGTTTCTATCCTGGAGCGTTGGAAAAAGGGGTGCGCAGTGAACGGGCTTTGACCATGACCCTGGCTGAGATGTATGTCCAGGGTGTCTCAACCCGAAAGGTCAAAAAGATCACGGAACAGCTGTGCGGCACCTCCATCTCCTCCACGCAGGTCAGCAAGGCCGTGGCGAAGCTGGACGAAACTCTCAAGGCCTGGCGCAATCGGCCGC
>JAGXKM010000115.1 GCA_018335275.1 Anaerolineales bacterium
GTTTCGATATCGATCGTCCGGACCCGGAAGGGCAGGCCGTCTATTTCGGATTCTGTGCGGTGGATATGTCTTTCTGGACAGAGGGAGACATCCGTGGAAGTACCTCCCATGTCCAGGGTGATCACGCGGTCAAAGCCTGCTTGTTGGGCGATGTGAAATCCCCCGATCACGCCCGCAGCGGGGCCGCTCAAGGCGGTGTGGATGGATTGTTCTCTGGCCCTTTTCGCGCTCATCACCCCGCCATCTGAGTTCATGACCCATAAGGAGCTCGTGGAGGGTAGATTCTTTTCAATGTTTAACAGATATTCGCTCATCACGGGCCGAACATAGGCTTCCAGAGAGACCGTGCTGGCCCGTTCGTACTCCCGGAATTCAGGTAGAACTTCACTGGAAAGAGAAACCTGCCAATCTTTGAGAATGCCCCGCTTTCTGATCTTGTTTTTCAAACGCTGTTCGTGTTCAGGGTTGAGGTAGCTGTATAAGAAACAAATCGCAAGCGACTCGACTTTCTTCCTCTCCAAGTGGTTTAACACATCTTCCACAGCTTCCTCATCCAACGGGGTCAGGATTTCTCCTCGATGATTTAAGCGCTCGGGGATTTCAAAGCATAATTCTTCCGGGATCAACCGGGGAGGGAGTTGGGGATGTACGGCGTACAGTTCAGGCCTATCCTGCCGGCCAATGGTCAGGATGTCCTTAAACCCCTGGGTGATGAGCAGCGCGGTGCGCGCTCCTTTCCTCTCTAAGATGGCATTGGTGGCTACTGTGGAACCATGGGTCACTCGCTTAGGTAAACCCAATCCCTCTGCCTGAAAATGGCGCAGACCCTTTAGAAGGGCCTGAGATGGATCTTGAGGGGAGCTGGCAAGTTTGTGGATGTGTAACTGTTCTCCTTCACTGAGCACAAGATCTGTGAAGGTGCCTCCAATATCTACGCCAAGGTACATTTTTTCCTCATTGATCTCTGCATTCTTTTTTGTCCATTGGGTGTATGATCTTTTAGGATGAGGTACAAATTGTGTAAATAGACGGTAAATGATACGAGACATCTAAAAATCTTTATTGATTATAGTCTACCAAAGTGGATAGGGTTTGCTTTCTTTGCACTTTAATCTGCTCAGGGTATTGTAGAAAATGGCCTGTTAAATATATTTCGTGGAGGTCAAATTGGCTCTTGACACCCGTCATTTATTTGTGATAGAATTCCTTTCGTTCATTTGAAACAGGAGGCAGGTTGCATGCGAAAACAGATTCTCATTCAAAACCTGAACCAAATCTTCTTGGGAAGGGAAAGGAGTATATGGTAAGGGCGAAGTGTGCCTGCTGATTCAAAGACAGTGATGATTTGATTTTTTTTCAGCCACGGGTAGACTTCGCAAACCCGTGGCGAAATGATTTAATAGCAGGATCCCGGCCATGGGTTGCTTGTGCCCAGGCCGGTTTTTGTTTGTCAGAAGAGAGTGAAGTATTTAATGAAAAAAAGAACTTATTTTGAAAAGTCAACATGGGAGGCAATATGAGCCTGAATTGGATTGATGTGAATACCTTGTCGTTTAATGTGCTTCTGCTGCTCGAACGGGAGCAGATCAGCTGGTTTCCTGGATGGGTGCCGGAGGAGGAACTGGGTGTCGCTTTGCACGCGAATCCTTGTGTAGCCTGGTACTTAAAAGAAATCTGTCCCGATATTGAACCATGGGTGGAGCGGGTGCTCTCCCGGGCGGAGGACACCTCCGAACCGGAGCGTATTCGGGAAGCCGAGCTCCAGGTAATGAATGCGATCAATGACCTTTTGGTGTATGTGGTGGATCCATCCCTGTATGATGATTTACCTTTTTTGAAGTGGGATTCGGAGGAGTTGTCGGGGTTGGTCGATTTCCAAGGGAAGGACGTAATCGATGTTGGAGCGGGCACAGGGCGCTTGGCGTTTGTCGCTGCTGAGGAGGGGGCCCATGCGGTGTTCGCTGTGGAGCCTGTTGGGAATTTACGTCGTTACATCAAGGTAAAAGCCAATAAACGCGGCCTGGATAACGTGTTTCCGGTGGATGGATTGATCACGGAGGTCCCTTTTCCGGATGATTTCGTAGATGTGTGCATGGGCGGACATGTTTTTGGTGACGCCCCTGAAGAGGAACATGCGGAAATGGTCCGGGTCACTAAACCGGGGGGGATGGTAATCCTCTGCCCGGGAAATAACGACCGCGACGAAGGTTGGCATGATTACCTCGTCGAGATGGGTTTTGAATGGTCAAGTTTCCTGGAACCGGAAGATGGATGGAAGCGTAAGTATTGGAAGACTGTTGAAACGTGAAAAGAGCGCGGAGGATATGCGCTTCAAGTTGGAAAAGGAATTCAGAATGAGTAGCTACGCGACAACTGTAAAAGAAGAACCGTTGATTAATGACGTGTTGAAATTGTTTATGGTGGCCATGGTGCTGGCAAACATTGCCGGCAACATGTATGGCTCCCTGCTTCCTCTGTACTTAAAATCTCTGAACGCGAATGTCGTCCAGGTGGGGTTGTTTTTTACGATTTCCCAGATCATCCCTCTGGTGCTGCAAATTCTGGGCGGCTGGATCTCCGACAGCCTGGGGCGGCTGCGGAGTATTGCCATGGGAAGCGTAGTGGGTGTGATTTCATATATCGGGTTGATCCTGGCCCCGTCCTGGCAGTGGGTTTTGTTAGGTGTAGGGTTAGGTGCGATCACGCGTTCTTTGATTGGACCCAGCTTCAGCGCTTTCATCGCTGAACAATCTTCGGAGGAGAATAGAGCGCGGGTGTTTGGGATCACGGAAAGCATCTATATGCTGGTCGTGGTGATCGGGCCTCCGTTGGGAGGTTGGCTGGCGGATGATTACGGATTCAAGGTGATGTTGATGGCCTCGGCTGTGCTGTACACTGTAGCAGCTATGATCCGGATCGGTATGGCCCGGACAGCAGCCCGGGGAGCGGAAGCGAATCCTAAAAAACTCTCCCTGCGCAGCCTGAAGGGAAATATCAGCGCCATGGGAGGTTTGCTCCTGGCGGGTGGTGTGATGACCTGGATCCTGATCACGGACGGCGTGCGGGACATCGCTTTCACGATGTCCTTTACCCTGGAATCCCTTTACCTGGAAGAGGTGGGTGGATTGACCATGCGCCAGATCGGGTTGTTAAGCTCTGTGTTTGGCATCTTCAATATGATCACCACGATCCCTTCAGGAAAACTTGCGGATAAGAAAGGGGAGCGGGTGGCCATCGTCGGGGGCTTTTTCCTGACGTTCGTGGCTTTACTCATATTCTTGAATGTGAACACGTTCCTTGGTTATGCTGTTGCCTGGGCTTTCTTTGGGGTTGGGGTGGGTTTGATGTCACCGGCATACCAATCCCTGACAAGCAAGGTGGTCCCTGAGAAGCTGCGGGGGACGGCTTTCGGATTGCTGCACAGCAGCCTGGGATTGTTTTCTCTGCCGGCTCCGGCCATCGGAGCCCGGCTTTGGGAACGGTATTCACCCAGGACCCCTTTTATGATCACCGCTGTTGTTTCTTTGTTTACAGTCATTCCGGCCTGGTTGAAGTTCAAGGTGCCGGGAGAGGGAGAAGAGGAACATGTGTCCGCTCAGAAGTAAAAAAATATCTCAAGGGATGAGAGAATTTCATAGTGTAGGAAGGAATGTAGGATTTTGGAGGCATCATGAATGTGAATAGGTTAAGTGTTCAAAAGTTTAAAATACCCGTGGATCTGGATATCTCCGGAATATCTTTCAGATATTTTCGGGACGAAACGGATTACCAGGAAATCGTCCGGGTTTTTAATGCCTGTAAGGAGGTAGACGGTGAGGATACCAGCCTGACCCTGGAAGATATTGCCCATCAATACGAACACCTGGAGCGATGCGATCTCTCTAAGGATATGATCTTCATCGAGGTCGATGAAGAGGTGATCGGGTATGCCAGAGTGGGGTGGTTTCCTGAAGATTCGGGCGACCGGATCTACTACTCCCTGGGATGGATTCTTCCTGTGTGGAGGAGAAAAGGGATTGGCTCTGCTGTGCTCCATTTTTGTGAGAATCGATTGCGGGAGATCGCTGCAGACCATCCGGACAAATGCACAAAATTCTTCCAGGCGGGACACAGCGACCAGCAAGAAGGCTTGATCCACTTGTTGGAAGAAAATGGTTACAGGGGAACACGCTGGTTTTATGAGATGACACGACCTATCGAGGACCATCTGCCGGAGGTGTCTTTGCCGGCAGGCCTGGAAGTCCGGCCTGTACCTGAGGATCGATACCGGGATGTCTTTGAGGCCCAGAACGAAGCCTTTCGTGATCACTGGGGCCATGTTGAAGCGACGGAAACGGATTACAGGCGTTTCCTGTCTGAGCCCACATTCGATCCCGGCCTGTGGAAAGTAGCCTGGGATGGAGAAGAGGTAGCAGGTATGGTGTTGAATTTCCTGAAAGCCGAAGAGAATCAAGAATTCCAGCGTAAACGGGGATACACGGAAAACATCAGCGTCCGGCGTCCTTATCGAAGACAGGGGTTGGCCCGTTATCTTTTAATCCAAAGTATCCAAATGTTCCGGGATATGGGTATGGAAGAGACCGCTTTAGGTGTGGATGCTCAGAATCCCAATCAAGCTTTATCTTTGTATGAAGGCGTTGGATACCAGGTTGTCAAAAAGTTTACGACCCGACGAAAGAGACTTGAAGCCTGACGGACGAAGGGGTCTCTCCTCGTTGGTCTTTCTATCATAGAAATCAGAAGACCTCTGCAGTCCGTTGGGATGGGCTGCAGAGGTCCTTTTTTGATCCTTGATCAAGCGCTCGCGGATTGGATAAAATCCCTTAAGTCATTCTTGAGTTTCACCAGGGAGGTAGGATGAATATACATCATGTGTCCAGCACGGTAATATGCCATCTGGATGTTCTCCTCCAGGGAGGGGTCGATGTGGAGGTGGTTGAATGTGTAATCTGTCGCAAAATAGGGAGTGGCTAAATCAAAGTACCCGTTGGCGACGAAGACCTTCAAATCCGGATTGAGTGACATGGCTTTGCGCAGGGTTTCAGCGACATTCAGATATTGGTTGGCGAATTCATCAAAATCCCAGGATTCATAAAGGTTGGCGAGTATCTCGTAGGGGAGGTCATGTTCAAATTCTAAATCGCTGCGAACATACTGATTGAAGACGGCGGTGAAGGGCCCTTGAATGGCCTTATAACTGGGATCAAACTCGGATTTCTCCCCGGCTGCATCGCGGTCTATGCCCTTGAACCTTGAATCCAGGCGGCCCACCGTGCGCCTTTGATCCCGAAGCAGCTCCTTTACGAACCGGTAGATATTAATCCGCATGTTGGTTTGCTGGATGTATTGCTCTGTAAGGCCCGTATAATGGGCTAATTTTTGAATGATCTCCTGTTTTTTTGCCTCCGGCAGGCTCGCTCCCTGTAATAAAGCCAGGGCATATTCATGGAGGGCGAACTTCTCCACCTCCTCTAATGTTTTCTTTAAGTCGGACTGCAGGCTATTATCCAAACGTTTGTGATACCAGGCTGTAGCTGTGTAGGTGGGGAGGAAGAGGATATAAGGCAGATCATTGCCAGGGTTAAAGCGTGTGCTCTGGAAATCAAGGACCGTGGAGACCAGCATGATCCCGTTTAAGTACATGCCGTGACGTTCTTGAAGGAATCCGGAGAGCCCAGCAGCTCGAGTGGTACCGTAACTTTCACCGATTAAAAACTTAGGTGACGACCACCGTTTTGAACGGGTGGTGAAGAGGCGGATAAATTCTCCCACAAATTTGACGTCATCTTTCACGCTGTAGAATTGTTTCGCTTCCTCACCGGGGACGGGTCGGCTGTAACCCGTGCCGACAGGGTCGATGAAGACCAGATCTGTTTCATCCAGAAGGGAATGCTCGTTTTCTACCATTTGAT